>JAGGXR010000101.1 GCA_021162935.1 Deltaproteobacteria bacterium | reverse complement strand
GGCACGACGACTGGAACGGGCACGACGACTGGAACGGGCACGACGACCGGGACAGGCACGACGACCGGAACAGGCAGCACGACCGGGACAGGCACGACGACCGGGACGGGCAGCACGACTGGAACGGGCAGCACGACTGGAACGGGCACGACGACTGGGAGCGGGATGACCCCGTCGGGGATGGGGACAACCGGATCCACGGGCTCGTCTGGTAGCGGTTCGACGGGGTCATCTTCGTCGCAGCCGCGACCGGCACCAGCACGACCGGCACCAGCGCGACCGGCACCAGCACGACCGGCACCGGCACGACCGGCACCGGCACGACCTGGCACGACGGGAGGAGCATCATGAATCGTTTTGGGATCGTAATGGCCGCGATTGCCGCGTTGTTCGTGGAGCAGGCCGTGCTCGTTGGGTGCCCTGGGGCCGGTCGGCGGACCACGGGACCGGCCAAGGCGGGCAAAGGCCATGGACCTGGCGTTGCCATGTTCGTCTTGCGGGGCAGGCTCGTGGAACGCCGTGCCATGGAGGACATGCTTGGGCCAGCCCAACCGGTGCTCTATCGGGTCGTCACTCGTCTGGACCGGGCGCGCCGAGACTCGAAAATCGGCACGGTGGTGCTTCGACTCGAAGGCGTCACGGCTGGGTGGGCGCAATGGGCTGAGTTGCGTCAGGCCATCGAGCGGTTGCGCAAGGCTCACAAGAAGGTGGTCGTGCACTTCGATTCGGCTGGAAACGGCTTGTACTATGCAGCAGCGGCCGCCGATTCGGTCGTGATGTCTCCGGGCGGCACTTTGTGGACCATTGGGCTGCACATGGAGCTGACTTTTTTCAAGGGGCTGCTGGACAAGTTGGGCATCGATGCCGACCTGCTCCAGGTGGGCAAGTACAAGGGAGCGTCGGAGCCGTTTACGCGGACCGGAATGTCTCCCGAGTTTCGGAAGTCTTTGGGTGGCCTCGTGACCAGTCTGTATCGAGAATTCCTGTCCGGCGTAGGTGCCGGCCGGAAACATCCGGCCAAGTGGGTCCAGACTCGGGTGGACGAGGGACCCCTGTTGGCCGACCAGGCACGCAAGCAGGGCCTGGTGGACCAGGTGGCGGATTTCGGTGCGCTGATCCAGAGTATGAAGGGCTCCATCGTTTGGCATTACGGGAAGAAGAAGCCGGCCGGCAAGAGCCTGGGCGACCTGTTGGCGCTCCTACAGGGCAGTCAGGGAAGCGACGCGCCGTCCGCGCCGCACGTGGCGCTCGTCTATGCCCTCGGAACCGTGGTGCTCGGTCGGGGCAACGGCGGCCTGTTCGGCATGGGGCAGGTGGTGGCTTCGACGCCCATGGTGAAGGTGCTGACCGACTTGGCCAAGGACGACAAGGTCAAGGCCGTGGTCCTGCGTATCGACAGCCCCGGCGGTTCGGCCCTCGCTTCGGAACTCATTTGGCAGGCAGCCAGGCGGCTTGGCCAGCACAAACCCTTGATCGTATCCATGGGCAACGTGGCGGCATCGGGCGGGTACTACATCGCGTCGGCAGCCCGTAGGATTCTGGCCGAGCCAGGCACCATCACTGGTTCCATCGGTGTCGTGGGCGGCAAGCTCGTGCTCGCACGCCTGTTCGGCAAGATTGGGATCACCACCGAAGAACTGAACCACGGCAAGTATGCGGGGTTGTTCTCGTCGTCGAAGACGTTCTCCTCCGAGGAGCGGGTGATCGTAGGCCGGATGATGAAGCAGACCTATCAGCTGTTTCTCAAGCGGGTGTCCATGGGTAGGAAGGTGCCTTTGTCCCTGCTGGGAGGCGCCGCCCAGGGGCGTATCTGGTCGGGGCGCGCTGCCAAGGGGGTGTCGTTGGTGGATCAGGTCGGCGGGCTCTATGACGCTCTGGTCGTGGCACGAAGGCTCGGTCATCTCGGTGCCGACGCCGAGGTTGCAGTCTACCCGCGGCCCAAGAATTGGATCCAGTTGCTCGGGGAGAAGTTCGGTCGCAAGGATGTGGCGGCTCCCTCTCTGCCGGGTGTCTCTGGGTGGGTGAGCCTCGTGGACGCTTTGGCTCCGGACGTGGGGCGCGGACTCCGTCTGTTTGCAACGGCCGCCTGGGGACTGCGTCGCGAGAAAGTCATGGTCCTGTTGCCTTTCGGAATTCGGATCCGGTAGTCTGGCCCGTCTGCTGGGGATCCGAACGACGGATCCCTACCTACCGCACGTGATGATTCATCCCTTCTTGGACGTGGACGAGGAGCTCTCTTTGGCTTGACTCCACTGGTTCGGTGCTGAGTCAGTCGGTTTCGTCCATCGGTTCGGTGGGCCGCATTGGTCCGGGAATGTCGACAATGAGCACTCGCAGGGTGCCTTTGGCTACGAGCCTGCCTCGATCGTCGTGGATCTGCGCCTCCCACACATGGCTGCGCCGTCCCATGGCCAAGGCAACGGCCCGACAGCGTAGTGAACCCGATTGCACGGAGTGCAGAAACGAGGTGTTGTTTTCCAGACCGACCGCTCCTTTGCCCTGCTCGAACACCTGTACGGCGGCAGCCGTGCTGCAGGTGGTTTCCACCAGACTCGCATAGACACCGCCGTGCACGATGCCATATGGCTGCCTGTGACGCTCGTCGATGGTGAGTTCCGCGGTGATGGCGTCCGGGGTCGCCTCGACGAAGCGGAGCCCCAGTCTTTGGTCGTATCCGCTGAGATGGCTGTTGAGAATGTCCAGGATGTCGTTTGGAAATGGAGCCATGGATGCGTGATCCTCGTTTTGCGACTTGCTGGGTGCTGTCGTGCATCTCGCCTGTCGGGGATGTGTTGGGAGTCTACAGTTTGCGTCCGTCCAGGAAAGACTTGTTCGGATTCCTCTTCACGTAATCTACCATCACGGGCAGGTACGTATGAAAATTGGGACAGGAGATGTCGGTCCCTTCCAGCAGCCGCGTCGTGTTCGTTGTGTCGTAGACGACTTCGTGGTTGATGTACGTCGTGGTCTGAGCTGGCATCTGGAGGTACTGTTCCATGATCCGCAGTGCTGCCAGACGTTCCACGAGATTCGATGGCGCGGTCATGGGCAGGAGCCTGTGACCGGTCAGTTCCACCATGGCTTTGAGCACGTCTTTGTTCGGCACTGGATTCGGGTCCGCCAGGTGGAAGGTCAGGCCCAAGGCGTCGTCCATATCGGACAGGGCGGCCATCGCTTTGGTGAGAAAGTCCACGGGCACCACGTTGAGTGCGGCCCGCCCAGGTCCGATGAATGGAATGGGGATCCATTTCGGCACCTTGAGTAGGGCACGGATGAGGTAGTACGGACCATCATACTTGTCCGTGTCTCCCGTCTTGGAATCGCCGACGACCACGGCAGGTCGAAACACGGACGTGGGGATTTTGTCCATGTTGCGGCGTACGTCCATTTCGGCCCAGCATTTGGTGGATTCGTAGTGATTCTTGAATCCTTGGCCGTTGTCCAGTTCCTCTTCGAGGACGCGGCCCGTTCGGTCACCGGACACGTAGCAGGTGGAGACGTAGAGGAGGCGGTCGAGTTTGTCGCAGCGGCGACAGAAGTCCAGCACGTTGGCCGTCCCCGTCACGTTCACCCGATAGGCCGAGGGCAGGTCGATGGCGAGATTGTAGATGGCTGCCATGTGCCAGACCCGCGTCGCCTTGTGCGCCAGCGCCAGGTCGGCGGTATTCAGCCCCAGGTCCTCTCCCGCCGTGATGTCTCCCACGACGAGATCACAACGCTCGGCGAATCCGGGGATCGTGGCGTCCTGTGATTGGATCGATGCTTTGGCCTGGTCCAGCAAATGCCGCTGCACCAGGAAGACGAATCGTTGTTCGGGATCCATACGTGTCAGCCGTGCAATCAGGTGACGCGCCAGGAATCCGGGAAACCCTGTCATGAACGTTGTCTTGGCCATTTCTTCTACCTCCCAGTCATGTCGATGCAACCAGGTCAGGACGAGAGTATTTCACGAGGTGCCATTGGAGGCAAGGGGCAAACCTCCATCGCGCGATGAAGCCGTTGGAGCGCGATGGAACCGTTGGAGAAAGAAAGAGGTGGTCGCCGTGGAAAAGCTCGGGGGGGAGGTCGCTGTAGGAGAAAACGGTGGGTCTTGAGGCGGCTGTCGTGGGGACGGTGAGAGTGTTTTCCTGGCAACAGTCGTGTGGAGTGGATCCAAAAAATTTGCCCACATGCTCCCTTGTGAGTAATCCTTGTTCATAGGACGAAAAAGGGTCTTTGCAGTTCGTGCCGTAAGAGGTGCAGCAGCACAACACGATCGGCGTAGGTCTACAACGCCGAAACGGCTCGTCCGCCCTCGAAGCGGAAGGGTTGTCTCGGTGCATGGATTGGTCTGTCCAGAGGTGACATCATGGCTGAGCAAGAAGAGTACGTGTTCGAGATCAACGTGGCGTCTGCTTCCAGGTTGGTGGTTGGGATCCCAACGGATGCGTGGACGGTGCTCAAACTCTTCGATGGATACCGATCCGTGGTGGACGTGGTGGACGAGAGCGATCTGGACCTCGATGCCACGCTCGCCGTGATCAAGCGTTTGGCTGCTATGGGGCTGCTCAGATTGGGACGTAGGCGCAATCCGGCGAGTCGTAGGCCTGGCCCGAATGTCCGTAGGTGGTTGGGAACGGTTCTGTCCGCTGGTATCACCGTGGAGGGCTCAGAGGATCAGGAGTCGGATCTGGAGGGCGCTCTGGATCGTCTGTTGGGATCCGATGCGGAACGAACGGAAAGCGCCTCGGCCCGGCAGGGACTTTCTGCCTCCGGGGAAGCTGAGTCCGAGTCGCCAGAATCGCGAGGCCTGGAGTCGGTGCCCGAACTCCTGGAACGATCGCTTCAGGACGTGTTGACTCGGCGCCTGGAGGCTGGTTTTTCCCGGTCATCCGATGAGGGATGGCACGACGAGGATCGCTGGAAAGATTGTGACCCGTCCCGTGCCGTTGGGGATCTCGAAGGGCTGGAAAACGTTCTGGTCGGTGCCGAAGACGGATTTGCTCCCCAGGATAACGCATTCTTCGAGTCATACGTGCCGCCCGCCCCGGACGAGGAGTTGGTTTGGGACTACGGGGACGGCGGCCTGCCCGAACTGCGGTAGGGCTGTCCTGATCGACGTCCGAATTCGTTTCATCGGTCAGATTCTGTGTTTTGTATCGGTCTCCTTTCCCTTTTTGCCTCTTCACCCGCCGTTGCATTGGATCTGATTTTTGTTTTCTGGATCTGGAGTGCTCGCCCGTGATCCAGTCCGTGATGGCTTCGGTCTGGGGGCGTCCCTTCATCTTGACCAGCTTTGCCGATTGACCAGCTTTGCCGATAGGGAGTATCCTCGTATCCATAGGGTTTTGAAGAGAGGGGATGAATCTCAGAGGAGGAAGAACGTGATGCACCGACTGAGTTTCGTGGTGGTGATGACTGCGTTGGGCACACTTTGGGCGGGTGGGTCTGTTCAGGCCCAGAATCTCGTGCCGAATCCTGGTTTCGAGGATGGAGCCACCGGTTGGAACGGGGGACAGGTGGTCACAGATTCCCCGCATGGGGGGAGTGCCTGCCTGTTGGTTCGCGACGATCAGACGGACAGCAGTTTGTCCGCCGAGACGGCGGACATCATCCCTGTGGTCCAGGGGCAAGCCTATGAGTTTACCCTCTGGGTGCGTGCTGCCGGAGATGGACAGCAGACGCTCGTGACCGTGAACCAGTATGATAGCTCGGACCAGTGGATTTCAGGCAACAACATGGATTTCGTGTTCACGGTTGGCCAAGCTTGGTCTCGGTTCCATGCCGTGATCCGCAACTTCAATGCGGCCACGGCCGGTCTTCGAGTGGTCCTGCGACCGGTTCGCTGGACCGAAGGGGGAGACCTCACGGGCGATGCTTGGTTCGATGACGTGGTGTTTGCACCGGTGACGGAATCCGAATCGGTGTTTGGTTCATGGCTTCATGTCACTGGGTCCATGCGGGTCTGGCAGTCTCCGGTGGAGCAGAAGGTCAGGCCTGATACGGCACTCGATGCCTCTGCCAACCAGGAACAAGGAATGACCATGGCGGCGGCTCGGGGTGAATTCGAACCCGTCCAGGTGGTCCTTGCTCCCCAATCCGATGATGTCCTAGAATCCGTGACCATTTCGGACGGTCTCGATCATGCGACGGACGCGGTTCTGGCGGCAGACACGTGGACGCTTCGGCGCGCGTCTTTCGTGGACGTGACCCAGCCGACCGACTATGCATCCATGACCGGGTTGATTCCGGATCCGCTTCCGCTGATCGATGGGCCGATTTCTGTCCAGGCCGGGCGTGCACAGCCGCTCTGGATCACGGTCGCCGTTCCCGCCGATCAGCCTCGTGGGACCTATCAGGCCACGGTGACCCTTCATTTTCATCAGTCGGGCGATGTGACGATTCCTTTGGTGGTGCGGGTTTGGGGCTTTTCCATGCCCAAGGAGCACCATCTGCGCACTGCCTATGGCCTGTCGACCAATCTTCTGGACATTTATCACAACCTCGGGGGAGACCAGGCCAAACGCAAGGAAGTGTTCCATCTGTACCTCAAGGATTTTGCCGCTCATCGAATCAGTCCGTACAATCCATTCGGGGACGATGGTTTTTCCGTGACGTTTCCCAACTGGAATTGGGAGGGAGGAGCGGTGGTGCCGGATCCCACAGACCCGAACGGGGGCAACCACGTCTTGGAGGTGGATGACGAGAGCACCGACAGGTCCGTGTCCGCGCATACTGGCGTGCTGGTGTCCATCAATCCCACCAAGACGTATGAACTGACCTGGCGGGTACGGACCGACGGTGCGCACGACTATTTGGTGTCGATGGGCCAATACGATGGATCCGGCCAATGGATTTCCGGGTCAAATCTGGATCATGTTCAAAGCGGGGACGGGACCTGGCAGACCGAATCGGTGACGGTTGGTCCGTCCGATTTTGCTCCGAATGCGGCTTCGCTGCAGATTCGACTCTTTGCACGTCCCTGGACGTCGGGTGGCGAAGGGACGGGCAGGACATGGTTCGACGATGTCTCGTTAATTGAAGTCGGTGTGAATCAGAACCTGGTTTCCAACGGTGATTTCGACCTGCCGGCGAGCCAGATCGATGTGTCGGTGGATTTCGATCGATACGACGAAGCGGGACGGTTTGCGATCGATGGCCTCGGCATGGATTCCTTTCGGCTGCCTTTGCCTGGCTTTGCGTGGGGTGACTATGGCGGGATCCATGGTGGACGGATCCTGAGCTTCGATTGGGGCACCCAGGAGTACGAGGACGTCTTCTGCAAGGAGCTGTCTGCTCTCACCGATCATTTGGAGCAGGTCGGGTGGCTCGATCGGGCCTATGCTTATTGGATGGACGAACCGCACGAGTCGGACTACGATTTCGTGATTCAGGGCATGGACCTCATTCATCATTGTGATCCGCGGTTGGCCCGTTTGTTGACCGAGCAGGCCGACAGCAGGCTCGTGGGCCACGTGGACATCTGGACGCCTGTCTTGGACCAGTATGGCGTCCAGTGGGCCCATGAGCGGCAGGACCAGGGCGATCAGGTCTGGTGGTACGTCTGCACGGGGCCCAAGGCTCCGTATCCGAACGACTTCATCGACCATCCCGGCATCGAACATCGCGTTCGGTTTTGGATGGCCTGGCAGTATGGCGTGCAGGGATCCTTATATTGGTCGACCAACTATTGGACTTCGAACCGGGTCTATCCACCACCGAATCGTCAGGACCCCTGGACGGACCCCATGAGTTATGCCTCTGTTTCGGGGGCCTGGGGCAACGGTGACGGTCGGCTGTTGTATCCGCCCAAAGATTGGAAAGGCGGACAGGAACGCATTCAGGGGCCGGTGCCCTCGATTCGTTGGGAGTTGATTCGAGAGGGCATCGAAGACTACGAGTACTTCTGGATGCTGCGCGATGCGGCGGACCGGCTCGAAGGCCTGGGCGGATCGCCGGATCTCGTGGCTGCGGCACGGGATTTGTTGAGTGCTCCAGATAGTGTTTTTCATTCGCTGACCGACTACAGCCAGGATCCGAGTGCCATGCACGAGCGACGTCACGAGGTGGCGGTTCTGCTCGAACAGATCGAGGACGCCCTTGCGGCGGTGGAGGGGGACCATGATCGGGATGGTGGGCTGGTTTTCGATGGACGCGTGGGCGACGGCGGGCCGCAGCAGCAGGACGGCTCGGTGGCGACTGGTCATGGTTCGGGTTGCTCCTGTCGGGCGGGGGCCGGGGAGGATGGCAGTCTGCCGTGGCCGTTCTTGTTCCTGTTTGTTTTGTTTTGGCGTCTCGGACGAGGCAGGCATCGGCCGTCGGTCTCGTAGCCAAAGGACCACTCGTCGTCTTTGTGGACGTTGATTCGGTGTGAGCCGACGGGATTCCATCCTGTTCGGCACGGGAAGAGGGGACTCATAGGGTCACTGGGAAGGTCGCTTTTTTGAGATCTGGATGGACCGTTGTGGTAGGACTGGCCTGATGCAGGTTTGACGGTCATGGTGCCCGGTCCGGGGTATGACCCTGGAACGATCGGATGGTCTGGCGCCGCTGTCGGTTTCAGTGATCACGAGGAGATTGTCTGGTGAGGACGAGAAGCGTAAGCAGGATGAGGAACGGAGACAACCGCCTGGAAGCGACGGTGCAGGCCCGAGCGACGGTGGCGATAGCCTTGACGAGCATCGTATTCGTTTCGGCCGGATGCAACCGCACGTCCCAGGAGGCGACCAAGCAGCAGGGGCAGAAGGGCGCGGGCTCCAGCAAGACGCAGGGTACGAAGCCGACGCCTTCCTCGGCGAGGGCTGGGAACACCTCGAAGGCTCGGTCTGGGCCCGGGTTCGAGGAGAAGCTTCCTTCCGTGGATCGCGTGATCGAGGTGGTCAACGCGGCAAAGGTCTGGAAAGACCGGGTCCAAACCCCGACCAAAGAATTTTTGGCGCATGCTCTGCCCCTGTTGCGACAGTGGAGCGATACGATGGTGGCCTACTCGGAGCATGGACGCCGCCAGGACGCGGATCGTTTGGCCGCGGCCGTGGTGGCCCTCCGTGATGTGTGGGGCGACAAGCTCTTCCCACCGTTGCGCTACGACGCCTTCGTGCGGGACCGATTCGAGGTGGGCAAGCAGGTCGTGCTCGCCGCGCAGTTCTTTCATCCCGTGTCCTTCTATCGGACCAAGGATCCTTTGATGAGTAAGCAACTCGTCAAGTACTATCGGTTCTCGGTGTATGTCCGTGGCCATATCATCAAACGCTATTATTTGGAGCGGAGCCATCTGACCAAGGATCCATTTTTCGTATTGACGAGCATGCAGCATGCTGTCCATCGTCAGCTCCATCCCTATGGAGCGAAGCAGCCCACGTACTGGGAACTCAAGAAGTTGGTCATCGAGGATCTTCACAAGAACACGGCTCCGAGCGGAATCTAGTGATGGGAAGGCGTTGTGGCCAAGGAATTCGGGCCTAGAGGATACGTGTCATGTTGGGTCGGGAGCGACTGAGGAGGTGGCCGTGAGTCGGGACCACTCTACGGAATCGACGGACATCGATCAATCCGTTCCACGAGAGGATCGTTTGGGTGTTCGGCATTCCGGGGCGGCACGTTCCGAGTCGACGGGTTCGGCGCCGATGCGCCAGAGGGTTGAAGACTCGTCGGGAGGTCGGCTGGGGCCAGCCGGTTGGCCGGCTCGCACTTGGGGCCTGATTCTGGACGCGCTGGCGAGTCCTCCTGCTGCGGCCGTGTTCTTCATGGTCGTGTTGTTCCTGTGGGATCTGGTCGGGTTGACGAATGTGTCCTACTTCGGACACACGAACCAGAAGGCCACTGATATCGCGATCAAGTATTTTGGGGGGGCGCTCATTGCGGAGCAGGTGCGGCTCCTCGCGATTCAGGTCGCCGTTGCGTTGCTTCTCGGACTGGTGGCCTGGGCCCTGCTTGCAGCTCGTGACCTGGTTCGCTGCGGGCCGATGGAGCCGAAGCGCGACGCTTCGGTGGCGACAGTCGGGGCGACTGCGGCAGGTGGGCACGTTGGCTGCACATTCGAACGTCGACCATCGAGTCGATTCGTTCGTTTCTTGCGCGCCTTGGGCGTGGTGGC
The DNA here is from genome assembly GCA_021162935.1 of Deltaproteobacteria bacterium. Lineage (GTDB taxonomy): Bacteria > Myxococcota_A > Polyangia > HGW-17 > SLPX01 > JAGGXR01. The sequence goes on along the minus strand of JAGGXR010000101.1, from coordinate 17,831 downwards.
CCTTTTGCACGGGTATGTGCTGGCCCGAGCCCTGGTTTGGATGCCGGCCCTCTATGCCGGGGCCTGGTACAGCAGGGGCGGTTGGCGTGCGTCGTTGCAGGCCTTCTTGACGGATCGACTGGGCCTGATCGGTTTGGACATCGTGGCGTTTTTGGTGGTGTCGGTCCTCGTGTTTGGGCCACTTCTCCATCGAACGGTGCGGCGGCGTTGGCTGGTGGCACGAGCGGGGATGCGGTCGCGATCAGGGCTGCTGGGCCGTCTGCGCGGTGCTTTGGCGGGAATCAGCTCGGGCGGGTGGTCTGTGTGGGCCTGGTTGACCGCGCCCATTTTGGTCCTCGCGGGGCTGCTGGCCCTGGCCGGGTGGATGACGGCGCCGTCGTCTGGGCATGGAAACAAGGGACCCAATATCTTGATCTTGGCCTCCGACGGTGTGCGCGTGGACCGCATGGTGGATCGGGGCAAGACCCTGGCGCCCCATGTGTGGAAGCTGTCGCAACGTTCCGCCGTGTTCACCAGGGCCTATACGTCGCTTGCCAGGACATTTCCTTCCTGGGTGACGTTGTTGACTGGGCGTTTCCCCGAGAGGCATGGTATCCGGCACATGTTTCCCACGACGGCGCAACTCGCCCGCGTGGGCCTGGCGCTGCCAGGTCATCTGGCGGCCCATGGCTATCGAACCGAGGTGATGGCCGACTATGCGGGTGAGATTTTTTCGAGGGTGGATCTCGGGTTTCAGCGGGTGTCCGCCCCGGCCTTCGATTTTTCCAAGATCGTGGAGCAGACGGGCCTTCGGGTGCATACCAATCTGTTGCCGTACGTGACCGGCGGCCTGGGACGTCGGTTCGTGCCCATGGTGAACGGATTTCCCGATGCTTCGGATCCGTTCATTCTGGCCCGGCGGGTTCGTCGCGCCCTTGTGCGCCTGCAGCACCGGGATCGGTTTTTTCTGACCGTGTTCTTTTCCGTGACCCACTTCCCGTACGCGGCTCCCAATCCCTACTACCGTCGCTACGCGGTGCCGGGCTATCGGGGGCCGTTCAAGTACGGCAAGACGCGGATGTTCGGAGAGGGAAAGCCGTCTGGCAAGGATATCCGTCAGGTCCGCGGCCTATACGACGGAACCGTGTCGGCCATGGATGATGCCATGGCCCAGGTGTTCGTGACCCTGAAGCGACTCGGATTGGCGAAGAACACCATTGTGGTCATCACGGCGGATCATGGAGAAAATTTGTATGAGCCAGGCGTTGGTATGGGCCATGGGGACCACCTTCGCGATGAGGCCTCACTGCGCATCCCGCTCATCATCCACGTGCCCGGTGTGGCGGGGCAACGGGTCGACACGGTGGTCCGTGACGTGGATCTGGCGCCGACTCTGGCAGCGTTGGTTGGCCATCCCATGCCCTCGGTGGACGGCCATGACCTGCGGCCCCTGATCGAAGGCAAGCGTCGCGACCTCGGCCTGAACGCCTATTCCGAGACCGGGCTCTGGTTCACCATGGCGGGCGAGGGCTGGAAGGCCGACGACCGGATGCCGTATCCCGAGGTGCTCGGCGGTCTGATGGAGGTGGACCCGAAGCACGGATTTTCGATTCGGGTCAAAAAGCGCTATGCAGACCTCGTGATCGCGGCCAAGCATCGCTGCATCGTGTCCGGACGCTGGAAGCTCATCTATCAACCCTTGCCCGACGGCGTGCATCTCCATCTCTACGATGCGATTCGGGACCCTCTGTCGCAGCACGATCTGGCGACGCAGCATCCCAAAATGGTGGCGCGACTTTGGCAGAAACTGAGGAGTTGGATGCTCCAGGACCCGCATGCACGCCAGGTGGGCGACTACGTGTTGCCTGCTGCATGGAACGCCGGCGCTCCGGGTCGAAGTGGCACATCGCATTCTCGTGTCTCGGCCTCGGCAGCGCGTCGTTAGTCGGAGGGCTGAGAGGGGTCATGACGGCATCTTCCAAAAATATTCGGCCTTTTTCGGGGCTCGTCACCCTGGTAGGCCTGTTGGTCGTCTGCGGGATGGCCTCTTTGCTGCTGTATCACGCTTGGAAGGAACGGCATTGGGACGATGCGGCTTCGTCGGAACCATCTTCGTCGGCATCGCATCCGTTGGCCACATCGTTTGGTTCATTTGGCTCGTCCGTGCGGTCGGGGGGGGGCAAAGCGTCACAAGCGACGGCCTCCCGTTCAGGTGTCCCTGGTGCCGAAGGTGGCCAGCCCGTTCGATATCGGGCCGTCCGCCTGGCCGATCGACTCGTCGATGTCGGCTATTCGGGGCCGGATCCAACGCCCGCGTGGCATCGACTCTCGAAACATTGGCGCAAGATGCTCGACCCGTACGCGGACCTGGGGCCCGGGCGCGCCCCGTTCCGGGTCAAGGTGGCCTTCCTCGTGCCGGACGTGGTGCATTACCTCGACCCCACCCATGTGCGGACGAGACGCCCCTACCTGGGCGAAGGGGAGCGGCGATGGACCTATACCCATGGGGTCTACGAGTCTCGACTCGCCTTGTTTTCGCCGCTGTCTGCCCAAGGGAGAAGCCGAGTCCAAAGACACGGCGAAGGCCAAGGACGAACCAGACTGGGACGAATCGGCAGTCACAGAGGCCCGTCCATGCACGTGGGTGGTCACCTGAGTTTCGTGGTGCGGCTGCCCAAGGCGCCTGTGCTCCGGTTCGGGCTGGGGGTAATCCCCGAGACCATGCACGGGAAGGTTCCGGTCCGTTTCGTGATCGAGGTGGACGCGGGTGGAGGATCGAAGCGGATCTATGATCGAACCGTTGGGCCCTTGGACTTTTTGGCGTGGCACGAGGACCGCCTGTCCTTGGAGCCCTGGGCCGGACGAACCGTGACCCTCCATCTTCGGACATACGGTCGTGGGGCGGGCGCCTTGTGGATGGACCCCTGCGTTTGGGGGGATCGGGCGCCGTCCCACTCGGTTGCGTTCGGCGGAGGGTCTATAGGTCTTCTGGGCGGGGGTCGAGGCGCCTTGAAGGCGAAGTACAATCTCCTGTTCATCCTGGTGGACACCATGCGTCCTGATGCGATTGCGGCCCTGGGTGGGCGATATGCGAAGACCCCCAACATGGACGCGTTGGTTCGGGGTGGCACGGCCATGACCCGATTCTTCACGAACGGATCCTGGACCAGGGCCTCCATGGTGGCGTTTTTTTCGGCCAACTACGATTCCGCGGTGGGACTGCGCAGCGACATGTTCGGGGTTCGACGAGGAGTCCGACAGCGGTTCTACCAGATGCGTCCGCCCCAGTTTCCCTGGCACATGGAGCGTCTCGGCTATTCGGTGGCCGGGGTCGTGAACAACTTTTTTGCACTTCCCTATGCGGCCATTGGCGTGGATCACGGCTTTTCACGATTGACCGACGTGCGGCATCCCAGGCTGGACAGCCCGGCGATCACCCGAGCCGCCATCCGGTTCCTGCGGCGAAACCGGGACCGCCGCTTCTTCTTGTACGTGCATTACCTCGGGCTGCACGACTACCTCCGTCGTCCCACGTACCTTTCCAGCCTGTTTCCTCTGCCCGACGGGGTCGAGATGGATGAGTACTGGCGCGCCTATTTGGAATTGGGTCGCCAGCAGGACGAAGAGGTGGGCCGCCTGCGACGGGCCGTGGCCGAACTGGGCCTTTCACACAACACCCTGGTGGTGCTCACCGCCGATCACGGAGAAACCTTTTCCAAGGCTCACAAACAGTACGTTCCCTTCTTCCACGAGTCCATGCTGCACCAGCATGCTCGGTCAGTCTGGGACGAGGTGACCCACATTCCCATGGTTTGGTGCCTGCCGGGCACAGTCCCTTCGGGTAAGAAGGTGACGATCCAGCTTCGCGCCATCGACCTATTTCCCTCGGTGCTGGATGCCTTGGGCCTGCCTCCCATGGTCCCTGTGGCGGGCAGGAGTTTTTGGCCCTTGGTGGCTCAGGCTGGTCGGTCCAAACAAGACACGACTGGCTCTGCAGCAGCCTCGACTGGCAGAGGCGAGCCGGGCGATCGACCGGTCTACACCGAAGGGTTCCACATCTATGGCTTGAGGTGGCACGAGTACAAGTACATCGAACGCGATGCAGCCACGAAACGGTTCTCCATCGGCCACCATCCCGTGGATCGACCTGAGGAACTCTTCGATCTGATACAGGATCCTGGTGAAACGCACGACCTATCGAAGCGTCGTCCCGACCTGTTGGCCAGGATGCGCCGGCTCATGCAGGACATCCGCAAGCGCAGTCGCTACGAGCGACTCCGAACGCGGTTCAGCAACGTCTCGTCGGGGTGGATTGCGCCTGCTTGGACGTCCTCTTCTTGGTTGTCTTCGTTCTTGCCCGAGTCTCGTTTTTTGGGTGCGGGCCGGACATCGGCTGCCACAAGGGCGCCTACGACCCATCTGCTGTTCTGCTCGGCTCGTGGCCATCACCAACTTTCGGGCAGGTTCCTGACCGTGGATCCAGATGCCCGTCTCCTGGTCCGGCAGGTCGTTGGGGCTGCGCAGGTCGAGCGTCAAGGCCTGTCAGGGTTGCGGATTGACCTCGTGGCACAAAGGGGCTGTAGCGGCCTGGCCTGGGCCACGACGCGCACGAGCGAAACGAAGTTGGTTCTCACCCTGGATGGCCGCCCCGTTCGGGCCTCACAGCTTCACGTGGGTCGATTCGGGCTGCCCGTCCTGACGAGACTCGTCCTGTCTCCGTCCGATGTCTTGCTTCGGTCCGTGGGGCGGCCTGCGGTCCTGGACGTGCAGCCTCAGGGGATTTTCGTGTGGCAGGACAGGGTCGTCACCCGATGGATCGATCGAGACAGCGCGAGGCGGGACCAGGTATCCAGGGCCATGGTGCGCACGAATTTGCTGCGAGGCGGGTACGTCAAGTCGGGCCACCGCCGGTAGCGATTTCAATCACCGTCCCGGCTCCTCCTTCCACGCACGTATCTGGATATCGCGCCCGAATTTCGGATTTGAACTGAGTGCAGTGCGTGGGGCAGATGAGTCCCATGTCCTTGAACAGTTCGAATTCCTGAAAGCCGTGGAGTCCACCCACGATGCCGTAGACCTTTCCGAATTGCGATGCCGCTCCGAGGATGTGCGCCATGTTCGGGTGTGAGCAGCCGACGACCAGGACGAGTCCTTGGTCGGTTGCGACCGCCATCGTCTGTTCGATGCCGTCCAGCTCTCCGGTGGAAAAGACGTTGTGATGGATCTGTATGGGGTCGGAAACATAGACGAGTTGCTTGACGTTGTGGACGCCTCGAAATGAAACCGGTGCGTAAAGAATCACGTCGTTGTTCTGTTCCAGGAACGCGGACAGTCCGCCGGTATGGTCGAAGTGGGCGTGGGAGATGAATACCTCGTCGACGGACCTGGGATCGATGCCCAGACGTTTCATGTTCGCCATGAGGACGGCCCCACGGCCGCCCGTATCGAACAGGATCGTGGGTGTGTCTGCTTCTTCGACGAGGCAGGCAAAGCCCCAATCCGCAGTCAGGTCTTTCCGTTTGGCCTCGTTGTCATAAATGATGGTGATTCGCATGATTCGGTTCCTCGATGCTGCGATTGTTTGACCTGGTGACGATGGCCACCACACGATGGCCCATTGTCGCGATTACCGAACGATAGCACCATGTTGCCTCTTGTTCCAAACCTGTTTTTTGTGCAATATGCCGTCGGATGGTGCTGTACCATTCACGCGATCCGTTTCCGACCATGTTCACTGGAGGGACAAAGAAGAAAGTGGCAGCTTGGTCGTCGTTTTTCGTCTGCTTCGTTCCTTTTGGTCTTCGCACGCAACATTTCACCAGGAGATCCGAAAACTCAGGTGTCGCTTGATTCAAGAGCGTGCAGTGATGACAACCTAAGGAGGATACCATGTACGTGATCGAAGACTCTGAGGTGGAAAAGAAAAAGGAAACCCAGGCAATCCGGCTTGCCGGGGGGCTCATCTGGGGCGAGTTTGCATTCAGGCTGTTGGCGGCTGTCAGCTTGTTCGCCCTTTTCTCTGCGGGCACGGCTCATTTGGAATTTGCCGATCGGGCGGGTGCTCTTGCAGTCCTGGGAGGCTCTTGCGTGGCCTACGCCGTGCTCGCCGTGTTGCTCATGACGCGACCCAGTGAACGCACCGGGTGGACCGTCCTGGTGCTCCATGGCATCTTGTTGGGCGTGGACGTCAACTTCATTCAACTGGTCATGGAAACCCTGTTCCGGAGTGCCGGGGCCCCACCCGAACCGGGAGACCCAGTCGTCGGGATGGCGGTCGGACTCGTTCTCGCCATTGGAATCCCCATTGGTATCGCCTTGTATCGCGCCACCCAGGCATATGCTCGGGCCAGGGTTCGAGTGACTGATCCCAGCGAGGCGAGTGCTTCGGTGAAGTACTGCCAGGTTCTGACGCAACTCATGGTTCGCATCATGAACGCGGACGGCGAGATGAATCCCAAGGAAGCCGCCTACTACGACAAGGTACTCGATGCCTGGAAGCTGTCCAAGTTCGAGAAGAAGGTGCTGCTGGATGAGGCGGACATGTCGGTCGAACGGCTCGAAGACCTGGCGAAGCAGGCGATCCAGACGGGGCAGCACGTCCAACTCGACGATCCGGCGACTCAACTGGTCACCATGCTCGTCGGCGCCGCCAAGTCGGATGGAGCGCCCGTTCCCGAAGAGATGGCTCTCGTCGAGCGGGCCGCTCGCGCCGTGGGCATGGACCAGACCCGATATCAGGAGTTGCTGACCGCGTGAATCGAGTTGTACGGTTCTATTCTCGCCGTGTTGTGACTGGATCCTTCATTCGCCCGACTTTTTTTCACCTCATCCCCATGAAAGAGTCGATTGGGCTCACACGATAGTGGGCGCCAGTTCTTGCGGCGACGGACGCTTGCGGATATGATGCCTGCATGTCGAGACGAGGTCTGGAAATCAAGGTCGGGCTGCTCGTGCTGCTCTCAGCCGGGCTGCTCGCGGCGTTCATTTTCGTGCTCGGGAACTTTTCGACCCACAAGGGAAAGACGTTCTACGTGGACTTCACCTTCGTGGGGAATCTGGCCAAGGGTGCGCCGGTCAAGGTGTCGGGCATCAAGGTCGGCAAGGTGCAGTCCATCGAGTTCCTGGCGGGAAAGTACGACCCGAAGGTGAAGCGTCGGGTGTACGTGCGCCTCAAGCTTTGGGTCGAAGAACGGGCGCTTCCCGCCATCCGATCGGACTCCGAGTTCTACATCAACACAGAAGGGGTCCTGGGTGAGCAGTACGTGGAGATCACGCCGGGCACCATGGGGGACAAGACGCATCCAGGGGTTCGGAGCGGGCAGGTGATGCTCGGCAAGGCGCCGCCTCGTGCAGACCTCATCGTGGCGCGGCTCTATTCGTTCCTGGACGTGGTGACCAAGTTGCTCGAAGATCAGAAGGACAACATCGGTGAGGCCATTCGGAACACGACCAAGACCCTGAACACGGCGAACGACATCTTGGTGGAGAATCGCGAGCAGATCCACAAACTGCTGCAGTCCGGCGATACCCTGGCGGGCGAGGCGACTTTGCTCGCAAAGTCGTTTCGTCGGGGGGTCGGGAATGGAGCCAAGCTCGAACGACTCCTGGACAGGACGGATCGGGTGACGGGCGTGCTCGCCAAGCGGCTCGATCCGACCCTCGACCGGGTGGATCGCGCACTCGATGCCACGGTGAAGGTGGCCGACCTGGTCGGCCCCAAGGAACGCGACAAGCTGATGGCTGTTTTGGACCGAGTGGTGCGGCTGGCGGACCGGGCGGACCGGATCGCCGGCAACACGTTGGCCGTGATCCGGCGGATCCGCAAGGGACAGGGCACGGCCGGTGCCTTGGTTATGAACCGCGAACTCTACGAGGACCTCAAGGAACTCGTGCGGGATCTGAGACGGAATCCCTGGAAGTTCTTCTGGAAAGAATAGGATTTGTCTTGATGGGGTAGGCGATGCACCACGAGCGGCTCAACAGAATCGTCGGGGGAGTCGCTCTGGTGATCGTGGTGGCGGCCGTCACCGCGGTCTTGGCCATGGGCGACCAACCGCTGACCCAGGCCGTACAGTTTACCATTATGTTCGACCGCGTGGGACGACTTCGGGTGGGTGCCCCCGTCAAGATGAACGACATCGTCGTGGGGCAGGTTGCGAGCATTCGATTCGCCGCTGCCAAAGGACCTTCCTCGGCAGGGGCGCCGCCGGGTGCCGTGTCAGGGTCGCAGAAGGCATCGGGACAGGCGAAAAATGGGGCGGATATGGGCCCTCATCGGTTCGCCGCTCGGGTGAAGGTGGAGGTCTGGATCCGACGGCGCTATCGGAAGTTCGTTCGGGTCAACAGCATCTATCTCATCACGGCCCAGAGCATCATCAGTGCCAGGCACGTGGAGGTGATGCCGCCCAAGGGCGATCCGGGCCGCATGGTTCGATCCGGGGACCTGGTCGAGGGTGTGTCGCCGGCCAGGTTGGACCGCATGCTCCAAATGACCTATGCCAACCTCAAGACATCGACGGACCTGATCAACTCCCTCAAGCCGGACCTGATTTCCTTGCGATCCCAGGCCAGGCGACTTCGGGCTCTCTACGAGGAGTTCGAGGCGGACCTGGATCACGTAGTCGGATCCTGGCGCAAAACACGTCAGGCCTACAACGAGGCGAGACCTGCTTATCGTGCCATCATGCGAGCGACGGACAAGGGGCGGCGGCTCGACCGGCTCGAGCGTCGCCTGCGGGCTGTGGCCGACCGGGCCGGCCAGCGTCTCGACCTGATTCGAGGCAAGGTGAGGCATCTGGCCTCGGAGGCGCGTCATGCCAAGAAATATCTGGCAGGGCTTCGGGTGACCGCAACGAAGAAGCGGGTGACCAAGACCATCGATCGGCTCGATCGGGCCATTGCTTCGGCGGAGACGATGGTGAAACGGATCCGCCGGGCCATCGACCTCGGGTTGGGCACCGTGGGCGCTTTGTCCCGGGACCACGAAATCTGGGACGACTTCAAAGCCTCCCAACGCACGGTGAAACAGCGGATCTGGACGCTGTTCGGCAAGGGAAAACAGAGTTCTCCCAAGGGATATCCCATGCCGTAGCGCGACCTGTCTTGCGGCCTCGGTCGACTTCGTTGGGAAATGACGGTGTGCGGGGAGTCGTGGCGATTCGGTCCAGGGCCTATTGTGCGTCGGTCTGGGCAGCGTCGGTGGTACCGCCATCTTGGGCCTGTGCGTCTTGGGCCTGGGCGTCTGAGTTGGACCCATCGATGGCCGTACCGTCCGGTGGTGCTCCGTCCGAGTTGGTGGCATCGTCAGGGGCCGCATCGGTCGCCGCGTCGGGCAGGGCGGCATCGACGGGCCCTGCTTCGGGATGTCCAGCATCGGGCAGGGCGCAGGAGGGATCCACCGAGCCCATGGGCTGGCATGTTCCGCTCGAGCAGTCACAGACGAGCCCCGGCCCGCACTGGGCCTGGGTCGTGCAGGAAGACCCCTGCTTGCCCGAGTTGAGCGTGTCCTTGCAACCAGCCGCCGATCCGGCCAGGAGCAGCACGAACGGAGCGAAGACCACAAGGGATCCAAAGGAGCATTTCGCCATGAGATACCTCGATGTCCGTGCCCGGACGGAGGCACCCGCGCGTTGAGAGTGCAGCGGATCCCACCCCGGGTTCGGCCCTCCTGACGCGAGGCCGAACCCGAGTCCGGCCGTTCGATCACGGGGCTGTTCTTGTTCATTGGTGACTATGACGCAGGCCTGATTCCGAGTCAATGCTTCATCGACTGGAGCTTTTTGCGGTTCGCAATGAGGTCAGAGTCCGGATGGAAGAAACGGTGGTCGCCGTCCGGATTTCCCCATTGGGGGCCTGTCTGCCCTTGATTCGTCGTTGGCGCTTGCGACTTGGACAATATAGGATTACCGTGCACATCTATCGCACGGTACGAGGAACCTGAACGATCTGACGCGCATGGCCGCCATGACAGTCCAGGATGCCGCAGAGTAGCTGAACCTGGAGCCCAAGACGGTCTATCGGATGGTGGGGCGCGCCGATCGGCCTGCCTTCAAGGTAGGCCGAAGTTGGCGTTTCCAGAAGGATGACATCGACGGCTGGATCGCAAAGCAGACGGCAGCGGCCGCACAGCGCGATGAGGAGTGCCAATGACCCCATCGCGACGGGATGAACATAGGCGTCCAGCTCACACGCGAGGTGTCCATGGCCAGGCTTGAGGAGATCCACGCTGGGACGCGCATGACCGGTCTTCTACCGACCGGCGTGGCCACCGTCGAGTCGATACAGTGGATCGGCCAGCAGGCTCTCAAGGTCATCTTCCGTGGCGAAGGCAATCAACTCGGCGAGCGTCTCCTCTACCGCGATGACGAGCCGACGCTCGACGTGGTCGAAGCCGGCCGTCCCTGGTCCTTCGACGGGGACGGCGAGCTTCTCCGACTCGTCTCGGAGGCCTACCGCATCAACCTGGCTTGGCTGTTTGACCCCTACGTTGCCATCACGACCAGCCTGATCGAGCCCTTGCCGCACCAGATCGCCGCCGTCTACGACGAGCTGCTGCCGCGCCAGCCCATGCGCTTCTTGCTCGCCGACGACCCCGGCGCGGGCAAGACCATCATGGCCGGGCTCTTCATCAAGGAGCTGAAGCTGCGCGGCGACCTGCAGCGCTGCCTCATCATCTCGCCAGGCTCGCTGACTGACCAGTGGCAGGACGAGCTGTGGGAGAAGTTCGGACTCGACTTCGATCTCCTCACCCGCGACATGATCGTTGCAACCCGCAGCGGCAACCCCTTCGAGCAGAGCGGCTACCTCATCGCCCGCATGGATCAGCTCGCTCGCAACGAGGAACTGCAGGACAAGCTGACCGCTGCTCCCGAATGGGACCTCGTCATCGTCGACGAGGCCCACCGCATGAGCGGCCACTTCTTCGGCAACGAGATCAAGCTGACCAAGCGCTACAAGCTCGGGCTGACCATCGGCGCTCACTGCCGAAACTTCCTGCTGATGACGGCCACGCCGCACAACGGAAAAGAGGAGGACTTTCAGATTTTCCTCGCGTTGCTCGACGGTGATCGCTTCGAAGGGAAGTTTCGCGATGGGGTGCACCGCGCAGATCCGTCGGATCTCATGCGGCGCCTCGTCAAAGAGGATCTCTATCGCTTCGACGGCAAGCCGCTCTTCCCCGAGCGTCGTTCCTACACCGTGCAGTACGACCTCTCTGCGGGGGAGGCACATCTTTACGCCGAGGTCACGGACTACGTACGCGAGGAGATGAACCGCGCCGAGCGCTTCGTCAAAACCGGCGAGGGCCAGCGACGCGTCAACGTGGGGTTCGCCCTGATGATCCTCCAGCGGCGACTGGCCTCGTCCCCCGAGTCGATCGAGCGTTCCCTCACCCGCCGCCGGAAACGCCTGGAAAGCCGCCTGCGTGAGGCTCGCCTTTTGCTGCGCGGCCGCACGGCACCCCTCGAAATCCGCGACTCGGTGCTCGATGACATCGACGAGGAGGTCTTCGACGAGGCCTATGAGGAGGCCCCCCAGGATGAGCGGGAGGAACTCGAGGCCAAGTTGGTCGACAACGCGACCGCGGCGGCGACCATCGAGGAGCTGCAGATCGAGATCGAGCGCCTCAAGGGGCTCCAAGAGCTTGCCCGTGCCGTCGTTCGCTCGCGGCAAGACGCCAAGTGGAACCAGCTCAACACCATCCTCGACGATCCGTTGATGATCGACGAGAACGGCCACCGCCGAAAGCTCGTCATCTTCAGCGAGTTCAAAGACACGCTTGCCTACCTGGGCCGCCGTATTCGCAACCGCCTCGGCCGGGATGAAGCCGTGGTCGAGATCCACGGATCGGTAACCCGTGAGGAGCGCCGCCGCGTCGTCCATGCGTTCATGAACGACCCGGAGGTGTTGGTCCTCATCGCCAACGACGCAGCGGGCGAGGGCGTGAACCTCCAGCGCGCCCATTTGATGGTCAACTACGACCTGCCCTGGAATCCCAACCGCCTGGAGCAACGCTTCGGCCGCATCCACCGCATCGGCCAGCGCGAGGTCTGCCACCTTTGGAACCTGATCGCCAAAGACACCCGTGAGGGCGACGTCTACGTGCGGCTCCTGGAGAAGCTCGATGTCGAACGCGAGGCCTTGGGCGGCAAGGTCTACGACGTGCTCGGCAGGCTCTTCGACCAGAAGGCCCTTCGCGAGATGCTCATGGACGCCATCCGATACGGCAACGACCCCGAGGTCAAAGCGCGGCTCGACCGAGCGGTGGAGGGCGTCGTCAACCGGACGCATCTCGAGAAACTCCTCGACGAACGCGCCCTGGTGCACGACTCCATGGACACGAGCCGCATCCAGGCGCTGCGCGAGGAGATGGAGCGCGCCCACGCCCGGCGGTTGCAGCCCCACTTCATTGAGGCCTTCTTCCTGGATGCCTTTCGACGCCTCGGCGGCAATATCCACCCCCGCGAAGAGGGGCGCTTCGAGATCACCCACGTGCCCGCGGCGCTGCGCGAGCGCGACCGTCACATCGGGCAGGGCGCCCCGGTGCTCAAGCGCTACGAGCGGGTGTGCTTCGAGAAGGACAAGGTCGACCAGCAACCTCGTGCCGAGCTGATCTGCCCGGGCAACCCGTTGTTGGGCGCCACCATCGACATCGTGCTGGAGCGCCACGGACACCTTCTCAAGCGCGGCTCCGTGCTGGTTGACGAGGCCGACCCCAGCGAGACGCCGCGCCTGCTTTTCTACCTGGAACATGCGGTCCAAGACGGGCGGCGAACCCGTACCGGCGAGTTGCTCACCATCTCCAAGCGTATGCACTTCGTCGAGGTCGGCCCGGGGGGCGACTACCAGGATGCAGGCGCCGCTCCCTACCTCGACTACCGCCCCGCCACCGACGACGAGCGTGCGCTGGTCGAGCCCGAGATAGACGCGTCGTGGCTGCACAGGAACTGGGACGACGAAGTCATGGGCTACGCGATCACCCGAATCGTACCGCGCCACGTCGAGGAGGTACGCGCCCAGCGGCTCTCCCAGGTCGAAAAGACGGAGCGGGAGGTCCATGCCCGGCTGACCAAAGAGATCAACTACTGGGACCGACGCGCCCAAGACCTCAAGGACAAAGAGCGCGCGGGCAAGCGTACCCGGCTGCCCGCCCACGTGGCTCAGGAGCGCGCCGACACCCTCGCCGACCGTCTTCAGACCCGCCTCGCCGCGCTCCAGGCCGAGCGACACATCATGCCCGCACCGCCTAGGGTCACCGGCGGCTCGCTGATCATCCCCGGCGGACTGCTGTGCAAGCTCGGCGCGCCCGGCTTCTCACAGCCGGATCATGCTAACATCTCGCCGTTTTTGGTCGACGCGGCCGATCGCAAGCGGGTGGAGCTGCTGGCCATGGAGGCAGTGATGGCCGCGGAGCGCGCCCTCGGTCGCGAGCCACGCGACGTCAGCGCCGAGCGCGGGCTGGGCTACGACATCGAGTCGAAGGACCCGACCACCGGCCAGCTCCTGTTCCTCGAGGTCAAGGGGCGGCAGGCCGGCGCCAGCACGGTGACGCTTACGAAGAACGAGATCTTGGCTGGGTTGAATAGCGCCGAGCGCTTCCGCCTGGCCGTTGTCGAGGTGGACGGCGACGAGGTCAAGCCGCCCATCTATGTCCAGGGCTTCGACTTCGGCCAGCCAGGCTTCGCCCAGACCTCGGCCAGCTTCGATCTTTCGACCCTGCTGAAGTACGGAGGAGAGCCGACATGAACGGTCTGTGGAGGACATCGAAATGCTGAACGACAACGAGTTACTTGCGTTGTTCCATGATCTCGAGTCGGATCGCGTCGAGCGAAAGGAATCGGCCTCTGACATGAGGAAGATCCGCAAGGCGGTCTGTGCGTTCGCGAACGACCTGCCCGGTCACAAGAAGCCGGGGGTGGTATTCGTTGGGGTTCGAGACGACGGCGCCTGCGTCAACCTGCCGGTTGACGACCAGCTTCTCAAGAGGCTCTCTCAAGTGCGCAGCAATGGAAACGTCTTACCGATCCCGTCGGTCCAGGTAGACAAGCGCACTCTGGATGGCTGTGAGGTTGCCGTGATCCAGGTCGAGCCGGCCTCCGCGCCGCCAGTGCGCTATGCTGGACGGGTTTGGGTCAGGGTAGGTCCAACGACGCAGGAAGCCGGAGCCGACGATGAGCGGGTGCTCAGTGAACGGGCGCGGCATCGAAGCCAGCCATTCGACCGCAGACCCGCGGAGGGCGCAACGCTTGACGATCTCGACCTGGACTATTTTGAGAAGGAGTATCTGCCGAGCGCCCTCGCACCGGAGGTGCTGAGTCGGAACAAACGTACTACGACTGAACGGCTCGCATCGCTGCGTTTGTTGATCAATGAAGTCCCTACCCACAATGAAGTCCCTACCCATGGTGCCCTGATTGTCCTCGGTCGTGATCCACGGGACTTCGTCCCTGGTTCCTACCTTCAGTTCTTGCGGATCGACGGAACCGAGCTCGCAGACCCAATCAAGGATAAGAAGGAGCTGAGCGGTCCCCTCCACCAGATCGTTCAGCGGCTCGATGACCTCCTGGATATCAACGTCGCCTCTGCCGTCGATTTCACCAGTGGCCCTCACCAGCGTGTGACTCCCGACTACCCTGTAGAAGCTCTGCGTCAGCTCGCGCGAAATGCGCTCATCCATCGTAACTATGAGTCCAGCAACGCCCCTGTCAGGTTGTATTGGTTCAACGATCGTATTGAGATCCACAACCCCGGCGGTCTCTACGGCCAGGTGACTCAAGAGACGTTCGGGACAGGAATTACCGATTACCGGAACCCTCTCATCGCCGAAGCCATGGCCAACCTGGGTTATGTCCAGCGTTTCGGGTTTGGCGTTCCAACAGCACGAAAGCTCTTGAAGCTCAATGGCAATCCAGAGCCAGTTTTTGACATGGACTCGAACAGTTTCCTCGTGACCATAAGGCCAAGACCATGAAGACCATCGCCTTTTTCAACAACAAGGGCGGGGTGGGCAAGACCACGCTCGTCTACCACGTGGCCTGGACCCTGAGCGACATGGGGCTGAATGTGCTCGTGGCCGACCTCGATCCCCAGGCCAACCTCAGCTCGATGTTCTTGCCCGAGGAGCGGCTGGATGAGCTGTGGCCCAACGGCCCTCATCCTGACAGCATGCTCGGAGCCGTCGCACCGATCTTGCGCGGGATGGGCGACATCGCGCGCCCCCACGTCGAGGAGATCGCCGACGGGTTCGGGCTTTTGGTTGGAGACCTGGGGCTCTCTCGCTTCGAGGACAAACTCTCCCAGGAGTGGCCCCGCTGCTCCGACGGCCAAGAGGACGCCTTTCGGGCGATCACGTCGTTCCACCGCATCCTCGGTCAAGCCGCCGAGGCCCGGTCGGCTGACGTCGTGCTGATCGACGTGGGACCCAACCTCGGCGCCATCAACCGCGTGGCTTTGCTTGCCGCTCAGCACGTCGTCGTGCCTCTGGCGCCCGATCTTTTCTCGTTACAAGGGCTCCGAAACCTCGGCCCGACGCTTCGCGATTGGCGCGGGCAATGGTCCCGGCGAAAGGACCTCGCTCCCCCCGGCCTGTCCATTCCCGGCGGCGACATGACCCCCGCGGGCTATGTCGTCTTGCAGCACAACGTGCGCCTCGACCGCCCAGTCAAAGCCTACGCCGCGTGGGCCCAGCGGATCCCGGAGGAGTATCGTACGTCGGTGCTCGGCAAGCCGATCGAGGCGAGCGTCTCCACAGAAGACGACACGCACTGCCTGGCGCTCCTCAAGCAGTATCGGAGCCTCATGCCGATGGCGATGGAGGCGCGCAAGCCGATCTTTCACCTAAGGCCAGCCGACGGCGCCCGTGGTGCTCACGTCGCAGCGGCGAGGAGATGCGGGGAGGACTTCGAGCGACTGACGCGCGCCATCGCCAGTAGGGTAGACCTCGATCTCCAAGCGCAGGGTCCGTCGATGAACCCCCATGCGACGGAGACCACACGGTGAAGCACTCCGGCCACATTCAGGGCTTCGACTTCGGCCAGCCAGGCTTCGCCCAGACCTCGGCCAGCTTCGATCTTTCGACCCTGCTGAAGTACGGAGGAGAGCCGACATGAGCGACGTTGCCGTATCTACCGAGTACGGTGCCTTCGTCGAGGACCTGAAGCAGCGCGTGCGTGAGGCACAGCTCCGGGCTTCGCTGGCCGTCAACAGCGAGCTGATCCTGCTCTATTGGCGCATCGGCAAGGACATCCTGGAGCGCCAGAAGCGACTTGGCTGGGGCGCGAAGGTGATCGACCGGCTTTCGACCGACCTGCGGCGCGCCTTCCCGGAGATGAAGGGTTTTTCTGCCAGAAACCTTCTGTTCATGCGGGGCTTTGCCCAGGCATGGCCTGACGAGGAAATAGTGAAACAGCTCGTTTCACAATTGCCCTGGGGCCACAACATTCGCCTCATCCAGAAGGTGGCCGACCCCGAGGTCCGCCTGTGGTACCTGCGCAGGGCTGTTGCGCACGGCTGGAGCCGGGACATCCTGGTCATGCAGATCGACTCGGAACTCCACCGCCGCGCGGCCGCGGCACCCACGAACTTCGACCGAACGCTGCCCCCGCCGCAGTCCGACCTCGCACGCCAGGCCGTCAAGGATCCCTACTGCTTCGACTTCCTCACCCTGCACCAGGATGCCATGGAACGCGAACTCGAGCAGGGGCTCGTCGAGCACATCCGTGACTTCTTGCTGGAACTCGGTGTCGGCTTCTCCTTCGTGGGGACCCAGGTGCTCTTGAAGGTCGGCGACCAGGACTTCTTCCTGGATATGCTTTTCTACCATCTCAAGCTCCGCTGCTTCGTCGTGATCGAGCTGAAGGCGCGTGCCTTTCAGCCCGAGTATGCCGGCAAGCTGAACTTCTATCTCTCCGCTGTGGACGATCTGCTGCGCCACGAGAGCGACCAGCCCACCATCGGCCTGCTCTTGTGCAAGACCAAGGACGACGTCGTGGTCGAGTACGCGCTACGGGACCTGAAGAAGCCCATCGGCGTGGCGAGGTGGGAGACCAAGCTGGTGGAGTCCCTGCCCGAGGACCTCGAGGGGACGCTCCCCACCGTGGAAGAGTTCGAGGCCGAGCTGGGCCGCGAACCGCTGGCCAGCCAGCCCGCCACAAAGACGAACGAGGATGAGCGCCCATGAGCAGCTACCGCAAGAAACTCATCGAGGTGGCCATGCCGCTGGACGCCATCAACAAGGCGTCGGCCCGCGAGAAGTCCATCCGTCACGGCCACCCATCCACCCTGCACCTCTGGTGGGCGCGCCGCCCGCTGGCGGCCTGCCGTGCCGTGCTCTTCGGCCAACTCGTGGACGACCCATCCGCCTGGCCTGACCGCTTTCCCACCGAGGCCGAACAGGACGCCGAACGCCGGCGCATCTTTCGCATCATCGAAGAACTCGTGAAGTGGGAGAACAGCAACAACGACGTGGTGCTCGACGCTGCCCGCCAGGAGATCGCCCGCAGCTACGCCCGCGGCCGCCTGGCCGACGGCGAGGGCGACGAGCGTGACCAGGCGGTCCTGGCCGAAGACGTGGAGCCAAAGACCATCCGCGCCTACCTCGCCGAGGTCCTGCCTCCCGTTCACGACCCCTTCGCAGGCGGCGGCTCCATCCCACTCGAAGCCCAACGCCTCGGATTGCGGGCCATCGCAACGGATCTGAACCCCGTGGCGGTGATGATCAACAAAGCGCTCATCGAGATCCCGCCAAAGTTTGCGGGCCGCGCGCCCGTGGCGCCGCCCATCCCCGGCACGAAGCAGAAGAACCTCGGCCTCGGTGGCTGGCCCGGCGCCACCGGCCTCGCCGAGGACGTGCGCCG
>JAGGXR010000026.1 GCA_021162935.1 Deltaproteobacteria bacterium | reverse complement strand
CTTTTGGTCGCTCCTCTACCACTCGGATGGCGAGGTAGCGTAGAGGCTGGCCCTGTTTCTTGTGGTTTCTGGCCATATCCGGGACGAAATCAACCTCGGCCCATTGGCCATGAGGCTCATCAGGCTCACCAGATGCCGTACGAGCGTCTTCGTGTTTCGAATTCCTGTGGCCTGGGCCAACTCTGCCAACTGCTGGCTCGAAACCAATCTGAGAAATGCCTCAACCAGCAGTGGCACACCGGCATATGCCGTGGATGTCGTTTCAGACTCGACAGATTCGACTTCGTAGGATAAAAAGTTGTTCATGTGTGGTTTTGCCTTTTTTGCTTTATATCTCAACGAGGAATACCACACATTCTTCTTATTATAAAGGCACAATGCGCTATTATATGACAACACACGAAGTGCCTATGGTATAACACTTGCCGACGTTTCTCAAGAAACAGCATTCCGAATATCATCCAATCAGGTGCACCTGTAGTCATAGATACATCACAGAGGAATAGCGCACAGAACCCTCGCCCTTGCACGCACTTGTCACAAAACGGAGCGTCGTGGCATGCCTCTCCCTCGTCTTTCACCCATTGGGTGAAGTTTTCCTGGCCCCGTCAGAGCCGCTAACCCCCATCCTTCGATCACTTGCTGGTCTTTTTACGAAATCGACCCGACGATTGAGGTCAAATGCTCGCACGAAAGAATGAACTGGAGACACAGGATGACACCCCGCGTCAGAAAGCCTCTCGGAAAGTCGGTTTCCAACCATCGGGAAACCGAGCAAAACGCCAATCAATGGCGCTCCATGGCAGCCAGCCTCGACTTTGCAACCGGGTCTCCCGGGCGTTCCTGGAGAGCCTGTCGATAGGCCCGCTTCGCGCTCGCAAAGAATCGGTCCGAATCCGCCTGACCGTGGGCCTGCCGAAAACGAACGAGATACAGGTCTCCCAGAGCCATCCAAGCCGAGTAGTCTCCCTTGCCACGACGAACCAAACGCTCCAAAATGGCTTGAGCCGAAGCCAATCGCCCTGACCGTTGCAAGGCATCCGCCCAGATCCGAACCAGTTCGGGAGCCTGGCCGGACAGACCCACCGCCTGGGCCAAGAGGTCGGAGGCCCGCGCCGATTTGCCGTCCTGAAGCAGCAACGTACCCAAGGCCCGATGCGCCAACAGATCGAAGGGGGCCGCCGCAACCGCTCGCTCCAAGTACCGACGCGCCTTGGCTCGATCCCCAACCTCGAGAAAAAGCGAACCGAGCAGGCCGGAAGACATGCCGTCGTAGGGATTCAACCGAATCGCCTTGGTGAGACTGACGACGGCCTGTGCATCGTTTCCCAAGCGAAGCTGCGCCATGCCCAGCAAGGCCAGCAACGCCGAACGATCTCCATGCTCGGCCATCGCGTTCTCGATCACTTCGCTCGCGCGTCCCGGCAACTTCCTCGACAGCAGCATCACGGCTCGTTTTCTCACGGCGCGAGCGGCACGGTCGAGTGGAGCGCCCAGGGCCGAGATCAACCGTTGGACTGACCGACCACGACGAACCTCCACCAGAGACATGTCCGCACGAGGCACGCTGCGCAGCAACACCAACGCCTGCCCCAAACGCCCCTGAACCGCCAACGCCTGTGCAAGGGCCAAGCGTACTTCCGCCCCGGCCCCTCGCATCCGAGAAGCCCGACGCAACATCGCCATCGCCTCTCCGAAATGCTCTTCATCGAGCAGGATCAGCCCCAGTCGATACCAGGGCTCCGGATCGTTTGGGGCAGCCACGCCGGCTGCCTCGAGGAAACGCTTGCCCCGCAACCTGCCGCCAGGCCCGGCTGCCAACGCAAAAAATCCTCGAAGGTACGCCAACCGAGCAGTACCGAGCCGAGCAGAAAGCTGCGTCGAGAACACCTCGTCAGCCGGCAGGCGCCCCAGCCTGGCGCTGCACCTGGCATACTGTCTGGCGACGCCGTACCACTTCCGAGGCGAGAGGCTCCGCCTGGACACCAGGATGCGATACCATCTACAGGCCTGGGACCAATGGCCCTTCTTCCTGGCTGCATCGGCCCTGGAAATCATGGTGTCGGCCGACATGGGATGGGCGCAGGCCACCAACAGGCAGCCCCCCAGCATGACAATACCAATAGCCCCCAGTATCCGCCCCCCGTTCGTCATGTGCTCACTGCCTCCGCCGTAGGACAAAGACGAGCCCCAGCAGGCCGATCAACAAGAACCCCGGAGCACCTCTGCTCCCCGGCACGGTCGAACAGGAGCAACCACCGCCGCCGCCACCGCCGCCGCTCTGGCAGGCTTGGTACGCAAAGCAGTCGGGGTCCGCGCAATCGATCAGATTGTCGCCATCCTCGTCCTGGCCGCCGTAGCAGACCTCCGGTGGCCGTCCCACACAGTTCGGGGCATTCTTGCAGTCCGGGTCCCCGCAATCCGCAAACGTATCATCATCGTCGTCGATGCCGTTCGAGCAGTTCTCCTGTGGAATCGAACGACACTCAGGCTGCTGGCGGCAATCGGGATCCACACAGTCAACGAGTCCGTCGGAATCGTTATCCTTACCGTCTCCGCACACTTCCGTGAGTTGCATACAGTTGGAGGCCGATGCGCAATCCGGGTCGGCACAATCGATGAACCCGTCGCCGTCGTCGTCCACGTCATTGGTGCAAACTTCTCGCTGGCCGGTTCCACAGCCGGAAAAACTCGCACAATCTGGATCGGCGCAATCGATGGCGCCATCTCCGTCGTCGTCCTTGCTGTTGTCACAGATCTCATGCTGTTGCGTGCAGCTCGAGGTACAGTCCGGATCAGCGCAGTCGATCTTGCCGTCGCCGTCGTCGTCCACGCCGTTCGAGCAGTTCTCAATCTGGGACGCGCCACAGGTGACTTTGAGTTGGAAGGTTCCTCCCTGATCGTAGGAATCCACAACCACGAAGGTGCCACCGCTCGGCACAATAAACGACACCGTGTCCGGCGATGTCCCATTGTTCGCGCTATTGGCCACGCAGGTTGTCGTACTGCAGGTGCCAGCAGACGTGGGCAACACCAACAGGTCCACGTCCTGGCCACCCGTGGGCGTCAACGTCATCTGAACGGGAGTCCCCACGGGAATGGAGAGTTGATAGGCCATTTCCGGCCCATTCTCGTTCCCCGACAGGCATCCATACGTCGTGTATGTCTCAGACCCGCCGACTGTGGTCCCGGTCAACGTGGTGTCACACTGGAGGGCAGTGGCCTGTTGACAGGCTTCCGTCCCACTGCAATGGGCGTCAGAAGCGCATTCTGGGTCTGCGCAATCCACCAGCCCGTCACCGTCATCGTCGGTACCGTTCGAGCAGTCCTCGGCTTGCGTGTTGCCGATGTAGTTCTCGATGAACGACTGGAAGCGGTCCACCTGGGTGTCCACCCCAAAATACTGACAGTTTTGGTCGCCGTACGAAGTCACTCCAGCCACGTACTCCTGGCCATTCCTCGTCACGAAGGCAGGGCCGCCACTGTCGCCGCTGCAAGGGCCTCCCTGCTGGTTACTGTACGCAAACGTGTTGGCAACCGCCTCGCCACCACCATAATAACAGGGAGACGGCCCCTCGCACACAAGTCCCAATGCCCCAACGAAATAGTACTTTTTCGTGTTCTGATCCGTGTATTCGGTTTTGCCGAATCCCACGAAAGTCAGGGCAATCCCGTCGTCATTGTCAGTCAACCCATAAGCCGCGGGCAGATAGGGCAAAGGTTGGATGCCCGAAGGAGCGTCTTGGGTCATCCGGATCAATGCGATGTCGTTGGTCGGAGCCGAGGTGCCATTGCCGCTGCCCGGATCATAATTCGGATGCTCCTGGGCGTCTGCGGCTTGCCGATACATGCCTCCACTGTTCATGTCATTGCCAAAATAGATGGTAAAGCCTGACACAGGCATGTTGTGCACGCAATGCCCGGCGGTCAGGATCACTCTCGGAGCAATGAGCGTGCCGCTGCACAGGGCGCCCACCTGCTGATTGTACAGGGCCACCACAGCCTGGTGCGCCTGGGACGTGTCCAACGTCCCGTTGATGATCGCTCGTCCGTTGCTCTGGTACCGTCCCCCTGGTCCCTGGCCGGCGTCCTCCACGCAGCCCCCCAACAGCCCCGCGGATACAGTGAAAATCATCAATGGAAGGAAGAGTGCGTAACGTTTCATGGGGAGAGACTCCTCTCTTAGTCAAGGCATCGCTTTGCTGCTTGAATAACGAACGTAATACGCGGGCAAAGAGCGATGCGTGTTAGTCTCATTGGATAACGCAACCACATGGCATGGACAGCCCATACCTAGCCGAAGTTTACCTCCCCATCCAAATTTTACAAGGCCGAAAAAAACCAATCTTTGTGTTTTTTCCTACAAGCGAAAACACACCGCGACACCAAAGTCTGCCGACGGAGGGCCGCCCACCTACGGGTATTGCCAAGAAAGATAGGAATTGTGCCGTTCGAGGTACTCGTCCGCCAACGCACTCACCCCTCCAAAACCAATTTACAGGGATCACAGGGCTCACAAAACGACTCAAAATAGGCATCGTCAAACAGTTTTTGGAAAGCTGTCTCGTTTCCATTTTTCCAATTTGTGCTACGTTTCGCTGCAAGGCTCACTTCAGACGACAGGAGGTTGGACCATGGGATTCGCACAACAAGCACGCATTGCAGGCACGGCCACGGTGTCGCAGGCATCGGCCAGTGACCGCAGCACGTTCATCCGAAAAACGTATGCCCACCTTGCCGGCGCCATCGCTGGATTCGTGGCGCTCGAATACGTGCTCCTACACATGTCGTTCACCCCAAAACTCATCACGGCCATGGTCGGCACCAGGTATAGTTGGCTCGTGGTCCTCGGGCTGTTCATGGCGGTGGGCTGGATTGCCGACAAATGGGCCCTCACGAGCAAATCCCGCGGGATGCAATACGCCGGGTTAGTCCTCTATGTCATTGCAGAATCGGTCATTTTCCTTCCTCTGCTGTACATGGCTGCGTACATGACATCCGGAGATGCAATCCCGGCCGCCGGCATCGTGACCCTCGGCCTGTTCGCCGGCCTGACGGGCACGGTCTTCATCACGAAGAAGGACTTCTCCTTCATGCGCACGGCACTGACGGTCGGTAGTTTCGCGGCCCTGGGCATCATCGTGGTGAGCATCCTGTTCGGGTTCAATCTGGGTTCACTCTTCTCCATCGCAATGGTGGTGCTGGCGGGCGGCTATATCTTGTACTACACGTCGAACGTGATGCACAAATATCGAACGGATCAATACGTGGCAGCGTCTCTCGCCCTGTTTGCCGCCGTGGCCCTGATGTTTTGGTACATTCTCCTTCTATTCATGAGGCGAGACTGACGGAAAACCTGAGACCCGCGAAGTGTCTGATCCTCAGTTTTCTGAGGCCAAACCGCAAAATCTCCTGTTTTCTTAGGGCGACACAACTGGTCCACAACTTGCATATTCTTGGAGATGACTGGTGGCCCCACGAGCGGCCAT
Organism: Deltaproteobacteria bacterium; assembly: GCA_021162935.1. Classification (GTDB taxonomy): domain Bacteria; phylum Myxococcota_A; class Polyangia; order HGW-17; family SLPX01; genus JAGGXR01. Next base: position 10,047 of record JAGGXR010000026.1, on the reverse strand, counting down.
GAAACGAAACGAAGAAACGACCGAGCAACCTGATGCAACGCGCAAGACACATACTACTGATCCTGACGAGCCTGTGGGTCCTGGTGGGGCCCACCGGATCACAGGCGCTTGCCGGGCCTTCGTCCCTGCGTAGCGGCGTCTGCCGGCAGGCCAAGGCCCTTGCCAAGACCCGAGCGACCTATGCGCGACAGAAAGTCACCCTGCTGTCCTACCTCAAACGACTAAGAACGATGGCAAAAAACGCTCGAACGCAGACTTCGAGTCTTGCCCGGACCTACCGAATGCGGACGATTCTGGCTCAGGCCCGAGCTCTATCCCAACGACTGGAGCAGTTGGACCGTCGGATCCGCTCTGTGGATGCGCATGCGAAACGATTGGTCGGATCGGGCCGTGCCCTCTCGGCCCGACAGCCCAAGGCGCAGGCCCGACGGACCCTCGCCTGCGTGGCCCTGCTCCGCTCGTTCCTGGAACCATCACCGTCCCAACACGGCCCGTCGCTTTCAGCCATTTCGGTGAGCCCGAACGACGGCCCCATGGAGCTGCGACGCAAAGCCGACCTCATGGCGGATGCCGCTGACAAGTTGGAACGGAAACTCCGGCGCCTGGACGCGGCGATCCACCGAACAGAGCGTCAGGTGTCTTTGCGCCAGGCGGCCCGTCGATCGGAATCGGGTACGACCCTGTGGGGCACGGACGGACGGCGACGCACCACGGCCGCAGTCACGGCGACACCTTCGGTCCATCGCGTGTCGGGAGATGTGCAACCGTCAACCGAGGGCGGTCATGGACGGACGGATCAAAGCATTGGTGGCCACTATTATGGCTCGAACGGCGGCGGGACGAATGGCACGGTTGGCACGCAAAACGCGGCAACTCCTGTAGACGACGGAGGCTCCTCCAGCCTCGCGACCACCTGGTCACATTCCATCGCATCGGTTCGCGATCTCGTCACTCCGCAGGAGGCGGCACGACTGAACCAAATCATGAGGACCGGCAGCCTGTCGCAACGACTGGCTGCCATGAAGCGGACGCGCGAACTCCTTGCAAGGAAGCGCAGAGCCATGCAACGCCGTAGTCGTCTCCTGCGCAACAAGGTCCGCAAGATGAGCGGCCCGAGACGCACACCCAAGCACCCACGAACCACCCGAGCGAGCCATCCAAGCCACTGACCGTGCTCCCCCCCTGCCTCTGATGTTACTCTGGCCCTCGGCCATCCCGTTCTCCATTCCTGCCACTGGTTCTCCTCTCGGGCTCACCCATCGCAGGGATCGCTGGCAATCCATTTCCTTGTCAGCCCCCAGTTGAACCAGTATCGTAGTCGCTGACAGGGACCGTCCGCGGTGCACGACGATTGTCTGAAAGGCACAGCGACTCACTGAGAGGTACGGCGACTCACTGAGAGGTACGGCGACTCACTGAGAGGTACGGCGACTCACTGAGAGGTACGGCGACTCACTGAGAGGCACGGCGACTGTCCGACAACCGAAACGCAACCTGCCAGGAGTGCACATGCGTGGTCCGACTGTTCTTGAGCTACTTCTCGTTGGGACCTTCGTGGTCTGCATGCCCGTGCACGCACAGGCTAGCCCCAAACCGGCGCGGCAAAGATGGACAGGGCCCGCAAAACAGCATCAACCAGCGGCGTAGCAACCAACCACACCGGGGCAACGACCCGGGCAGACTCCCTCCCACCAAACTCAAACTCGGCACCCCGGTCCCACCGACGACCAAGCGTCCAAGATCCAGCCGACCAGCCACAGACCGATCAGCAAAATGGCGGTCCTCGTGGTGAAAACGGACAGCATCGCCTCGAATCTGGCCGATAGCCTGAACGATCACGCATGGTAGCCAATGACGCCGTTCACGAAGTGACGTCACGCAGGTCGAACGGAAATCGCCCTTTCCTGACGAAGGCATTCCTCAGGGCGACGCCCGCTTCCGACCGAAGGGCGGTCACTTCATCGTGGATGCCGGGACTCGAATACCCAATTGAGGCGGCTCGGGCCGCAAAGGCCGCAGCAGACGAAAAACTCTCGAGCGCACGGTCGCCCAATGCCTCGGCAGCCCGGCCACGAGCCAAGGCAACCCGCCCTGCGGCCAGCAACCCATGAACCTCTGCCAAAGGCTCTGCAAGCCCGGTCACCATTGCCACGATCTGAGATGCCAGATCAGACGCCCGTGCCAAGACGTCCTCACCCACTGCTCTCGTCGCGCCCATGGCGACCGAACGGTCGATGGCCTGTGCCGCTTCGACCAAATACTCCGCAGCCAGATGCTGATGCCCTTGTTCCACCTCAATCTCTGCAGACTTGACCAGAAGCTGCGCCGCCACGAACGAACGCCGCGTCGCCCCCATCGTTCCGCTGCTCTCCAACAGGCCAGCGGCCGAACGGAGGGCCTGCGCGGCAGAGGCAAGGGCCTGTGCCTGAAGTCGAACAAGATGCGCATCCAAACTCGCCCCGGCAGCACGCAGACCGGCAGCCGCCGCCTTGTCGTACCGCCTCAGAGCAGCCGTCGGCCGATTCAGCCGTTCCTGTTCAAGCGCGCCTGCCAACGTTTCGATATGCACCGCTGTCACGAGGCCATCGATGGCCATGGCCCCAAGTGGCACGCCCATCGCTTCAGCCAGGTCGGACATCTCTGATGTCCGGGCCAAGGCGGCGGACCTTCGAAGATACTCCACGGCATCGTCATACCGCTTGATGGCTTCGGCCACGCGACCGAGGCGCATCTGCAGTTCATCCCCCTGACGGAACAGGCACCAACCCTGCTGGATCATGGCCCCCAGAACCGTAAACAAATCACCGGACTGACGAGCCAACGACACAGCCGTGCCTGCCGAGTGTCCCGCCTTGATCGCCAGGTGCAAGGCGAGGTCGGGCCGACCCCGCTCACCAAGTAACTCCGCCTGTCCCTTGAGGGCACGACTCAAGGCGAGGTGAAGCCGAGCTCTCATGCCCCGCCGGATCAAGAGCGGGGCTCCCTCGCAGAGGGCAATCGCCGTGCGACATCGCTCCGTCGCCAATTCGTAGAGCGGCAGCGACAGCCCCGGTCGATGCCGAAGCGCCCTGGCCTGCTCTGTGGCTGAACGGGCCCCATCGAGCGCACGTCTGACCGCATCACTGTCCTGCGGAAACGTCCCGGCCCCAATGTCCAGCGGCGGACCCCACGTCTCCACAGAACGAGCGTCACCGCTGTCCGTCACTCGGTGCGGCGAAGACGCCGAATCCGCCATGTCCCATCGATCGTCTCTCATGGCCAGCTTTGAAAAGACCTCCGTACGGTACGTTACCGTGCTCCAACTCGCCGTTCGTCTGTCGGCCGAGCCACCAACCCGAACATTGTCCGATCGCGAAACCGGACCTGCCGATTCCTCGCCGATAGAAAACAAACGATCACGATGTATCATCTACTATGAGAGAAAGCCCTGGCTTTTGCAAGCCGACAGCAAGCCGCGTCTTTGCACCGTGCTGTTTGATGTGAATCGCAGACATCGGAAACAAGGTTTCCATGAACGCATGCCTCTACTTGGCCATGGGGCCGATGTAGTCCTTAGCAATGACCACGTTGTCCACGTATAGATGGATGTCGTGATCCGGCACACCGGCGCCGCCATGGTACACATCCATCCAGACCTGTTCGATCTTGAGATGATCCACGGTCCGAAAACGCCAGTCGGTGGCCTCGTAGGCCAATCGCCCGTCGATCCAAGCCCGGATGACTCCATCCTTCTGTCCGGGCGTGTTCATCTTGAGGTACTGCTCCACGCTGTACCAACGATTCCGCTCCAGGACACCGCGGCAGTCGTCGAGCCAGAGCACCACGTCGCCGTACTGTCCTTCCATGTCCGCATGGTACACATAGTTCCCAATCACGATGTCTCCGCCAAACGGATTGGAGGCAGGAACCCTCGGTCTGAACGTACCACGAGCCGACCAACCGTCCGTCCCGTCCGACGGACGGCCTCCCCAACCGGCCACCCCGTAGGTTCCCGACATGCCGGGCAGCTTGCCCGTATCGGTTGGTTCCCAGTCATCGGCGAACCGCAGGTAGTACCGAAAGTAGATTTCCTCTGGTTCCTCGCCCAATTCCTCTTTGAACTTGAAGGCGAAACCCACCCCATAATGATCACCGGCCACCACCTTGATCCGAAGGGCGCTGCCCGAAAGCGATTCGAAGAGGCGGTCCGGATCCGAAGCAACCGGTTCGATGTTCGGGCTGTCGGTGCCAGACGTCCAGTCCTGGGTCCAACCGGCAGATTCAAAATCGGAAAACAGGACCACGTTGGGATCCAAAGCAATACCCAAATCACCGGGGTAGGCAGCAGCAATGCCCAATTCAGGATCGCTCGGCGGCTGCTCCAGTCCTTGAGATGATCGAAACACCCCGATGTCCAGCGCCCCTCCCCCGTAGTCCTCGAAGCAATAGAGGCGCAACGTGGCGCTCTCGATCACCGTATCGGCGGAAAATTCTGATAGGTCGAACCGCAGCAGAGATGGCCGTCCATCGGAAATCGAAATCTTCTCATCGTCCCCGAAGCATTGGTAGGTCGAACTATCCAGATAACTGTCTGCCTCCGGTTCCAGCGTATTGGTTCCTTGGTCCGTGACCACCACGAGTTCGGGCCGTTCTTCGACTGGGTCATGTTCTTTCGAATAGAAGTTGAACGTGCCGTTCCCTCCCACGGATCGCAGATAGAAGCCCTTGTTCACGTAGGTTCCAGCCACCCATGCCTGCACGAGATTCTTCACGTCCCATTCCTCGTATCCGGGCTGCCCGTCGTCGGCCACCGAATGCGTGGAAAAAGGGCTGTCGCCCTGCGCGGTGCCATCTGCATCGGCCCAGTCGCCCATGGTATTGCGCCAGGGAAGCCGGGCGCCCCGGTTGTAGAAATCCCTCGTGGCACCGTCGTCGTCGTCCATGGTGCCCTCAGCCCACTGGCCGCAGGCGCCGCAGCCTTGCGGGTCCTGGTTGCCGTTCTGGTTGTTGTTCTCGTTTTGGTTCGAATTGCTGTTCTGATTTGAATTTCCATTTTGGTTGCTGTTGCCATTGGAACCCGAATCGACCCCGCCCGCATCGCTGCGTTGCCTGGACGAGTCGTCACTGCAGGCCACAACGGAAAGACCGGCGGTCACCAGGCCCCACAACAGAATCATCCGTCGATTGCCGTACATGCGTCACCTCCTCATCCCCCAACTGTATCAGATCGCTGCCGTGATGCGAACACGGAACGGTAGTGGCGTCGCTGCCGCAGGGTGCCGGTGGGACGGGATAACCGCGCGCCGAAAGCATCCACGGGGCCGGCGGCCGGGGATGACCGCGCGCCGAAAACATTCACGGGGCCGGTGGGACGGGATGACCACATGGCGGCAGCATCCGGCGCGGCGCGAGAAGCCGCGGGGCAGAGGGCGGCCACCAGCTTCTGCTCGGCCTCGTCCTTCCCGGCACCGGCGTCCCTGAGAGCCTGGTTCTCGTCGGCCAGCCGCTGCTCGTACTCCACGCGCATGGGATGATCTTCGGGGTACTGGCGGATCCGGGTCAGGATGGCCTCGATCTCGTAGGTTTTCCGCTGGTAGCCCAGCTTGACGATGACCGAGGCCGACATGCGGAACAGCCTGGTCCCGTCGTCGCCGCCCAGGGCGTCCACAAACACGCCAAGGCTGACCAGGCTGGCGTCCCGGGCGGCATCCGACCGGCCCACCACGGCATCGGCGATAACGAGCCCGTCCTCGGCGTCCTCCACCCCGCCTCGTACCGTCTTGAGCTGCTTGTGCCGCTCCAGGAACTCGTCGCCCACCTGCTTGACCTCAGACTGCTTGTCCGCCTTGCAGGCCGCGCCGGCGCATAGCAAATCCTGCTCGTGCCGCCTCACCCAAGTATTTGGACCCAAAATTCTCATGGATTGTTCGTCCGTTGTCGAGGGAAGCGTTCTCGCAGGCCCGCCGACCATGTCAACGATTTTCTCAAGGGGATAGTCAAGGAAGCAGAAGAGAGATCGAATACGGGTCGACAAGGGGCGGAAAGGGGCGTGGAAATGAGGTAGACGGCCAACTCCTCCACCGTCTGCATTTTGTGGCAGGAGGAGCCAACCGTGCCCCGCCTTCTCGTTTTGGCATTCGACGGTGTTGTCACGTTCCATGATGAGGCAGAATCGTGAATGATTGCGGGCGAGGATTTGTTGATGCGCCCGTCGTTTTTTGGGCATCTTGTCCACAATGAGAATTGTTCGGGGAAAACGGTTGGAGGCCGGATATTCAAATGTTATTATTAGCTTGGTTTGTGTCCCAAAACTCCGGACTGCGTCCTGTAGCCCGGCAATGGGGGGTGTGGGACCAGTGTTCCGAGGAAAGAAAGCAAGAAAATGAAAAAGGCGTTGGCGTTGGCGTTGGCGTTGGCATTTGTGTTCGTCCTGTTTTTCGGTCCTCGGGCCATGGCGATCTCAGGAGGCCAAGAGGTAGGGGACCCGGATCCGTATCCGTACGTGGGCCTGTTCATCAGGGACAACAGTCCCATGTGGACCTATCGAGGCCAATGTACCGGTATTCTGATAGGGCCCCATACCGTCCTGACGGCGCGCCATTGTGTCTGGGGGCACCCTAATTACCTGGAAGGCAAGTATGGATGGGACAACAGGCGGATGGTTCGGTTCGGGTTCGGCAGAAATCTTGCGGAGGCGCGCAGAAACTCGGTCGAGGTAAATTTCCGCGTTCGGTTCTTGAGACCAAAGGTTTTCGAAAGTGGTCCCCTTGATAGCCGCTGCTCTCAAAACAGAATGCCGGATTTGGCGGTGGTGGCGCTAAGACATGAGGCCGGTGAGGATCCATATCCATTCGACTCCTTCGCCGAACCTCCATCTTTCCAACTCGGTGACCTGTTCATCGCTGTCGGATTCGGGCCAGATGAGGTCGGTGGAGGGCCAATAGGAATCAAGCGGTTCATTGAACTCCAGATCGATGGCTCGAACAGTAGCGAGTTTTGGTCCAACAGGATCGGACGCGAAGGAGTCGAGCCAGGCGACTCGGGAGGCCCGGCGCTCCTCGACGTTGGCACGGCTGAGCCTCCACCACTGATTGGCATCGCAAGTGGAAGTGATGGCGTCGACACTTGGGGGAACGTGTGTAGTGCCGCCTGCTGGGAGTGGGTGGCCTGGAACAAGGAATACATCGAGGAAGACATCGACGATGATGGGCACAACGGTTACGAGGATAACTGCCCCTTTACCTCCAACCCGCTCCAAGAAGACAGCGACGGGGATGGCATAGGCAATGAATGCGACAACTGCGAGCGTACGCCCAATCCTTTTCAGGAAAACATCGATGAGGATGATATCGGCGACGCCTGCGATTCGGACATTGACGGAGTTATCCCGGATATGTACGACGTATTTCCCGGAAACGAATTCATCGGCAAAGACTACGATGGTGATGGCATCTGTGACGAAGAGGCCAGCAATCCAATCGATTGCTGGAACACATGTGCTGTTCTCGACACCTGCTACCGGAGGCTGTCCCAAGAGGAGAGTCAATATTGTAAGGCCATGTGTCTCGGTTCCGCCCCTCTTGACAACTGCGTCGATCTGAACGACCCCAATTGTTCTTGGCCGCCCAGCTTGGAGTGTAAAAGGAGGTACTACAACCCGGACCAGGCGGATGAAGACGACGATGGCACGGGGGACCAGTGCGAAACCAAACCGGTCATTAGCCAACTCCAGGCGGCAAAGATAGACTCTTCGTCATTGGAGGTCCAGGGCAACGCCTTCCAATCCTGCGCCTATCACGGCTTCGTCTTGACGTTTCGCATGCAGGGAGGAAACGAGCAGGAGCCGGAGAAGCTCCGGCCCCTGACCATCGGGGTCTGCGGGTGCCCTGCAGGCACTTGGAGTGATGCCTTCTGCAACCATTATTGCCCTCCATCACGTGGTTATCCGGACTATGACTTGTCGGACTACGCCTGGGACGCCATCTCGGCGCAGGACTGCGCCGGAATGACAAGCTGGCCCGGGCTTTGGTCCACCGGTGAGTTCTGTGCCGACAAGGATGCCGCGTTTTCCCACGACAGAGGCGAAAATTACGTGGAAGCATGGTGGTTCTGGCCGGATCACGTGGACACCACGATCAGCCCACCGAACTACACTTTTTCCGGGGACCTGGATCTCCGGGGAAAGTCGGTCAGGTTCAGGGTTCAGTATCCGTTGACGAACAGAGACCAATACCCCCACCACGACGACATAGATGGGTACTACAAGCGTTCCGAGGACACGTTCGACGCCGCTGAGATGCAGTACGACGAGGCGGCCCTGGGTTGCATATGGATCAAGGATCCGCCGCCCCAACAGGTATGTCCCATACGCATCATTCCCTGGGGGCCCCAGTCCTGGTGGTACAGGGGAGTGGATCCATATCTGACCGTCAAGCCATCGGCGTTCATGTTTGGCCGGGACACGGTCAGCGGGAACGTCTGGATGTTCACCCATACGACCAGCCATCTGATCCCGACCGGTCTCAGCAAGGTGACGCTGCCAACTCCAGCCGCTGCCGCCCCCATGTTCGACTCCGCCGAGATGACCGCGGCCGAGATCGACACCTCGCGCCTGGGTCTGGGCGAGGGTCCTGAAGCGGTCATGTTTTCATACAGCGGCACGACTCCGAACGGGGCCGCCCCGTCTCTTCACTTCGGGCTGATAGAAAGGCCCGGAAACATGTGGGTGAGCTACGCCGAGCTGTTCGGGCCCGAGCACGCGGGTAATGTGCCCGGCTTTGGGAATGTGAGGCTAATACATGACCCAAAAGGGGAAAAGCTGGTCATGATAGGAGACCTTTACCAAAGCCCCGAGGTCATCCCCAACTCAGTGGTGGTGTTGGACCTCAAGCTGGGCGGGTTCGAAAAACGAGGCTCATTGGCTCGGCTATTCGGCCTCCAAAGCTACAGCGTAGCCCTGGACGAGGCCCACCGCAGGGTGGTCATCTTCGGCGGGGAGATAGTAGGCGCGGGTCATAGCAAAAAGGTCTCCTTCTACGATCTCAAGTGGGGCAGGATCACCGAGCTTGCCGACCTGGCGCCGCCGGACGTGGCCCGTTCTTCCGCGGGGGTGGCGGTGGATGCCGAGGGGATGCACCTCTATGTCTATGGCGGCAGGCGGGGAAAAGAGCTTCTTTCCGACGGATGGTCCGTGAACCTGATGTCGGGCGAGTGGACCTTTCTGGGAGACGGGGCGCTTGAAGGTCCGGGAGCGCTGGAGCGGCCCGCGGTGCTTCTGGACCAGATGGGAAAGAGGCTGTGGGTGACGCCGAGAAACCCGGTGCCGGCTCCTTTCGAGGTCAAGTTCTGGGCGCTCAACACGAGGACCGGCACGTGGCAGGAGCATGTCACGCTGGCTGCGCCCACCGAGGAGCCCGGGGTCCACGAGGGGCAGATCAGGGACGGGCGGTGGAAGCAGCTCACGTACGAGTCGCCCGACACCATTCCTTATCCAGGACGGCCGATGCTGGTCACGTTGACGGCGGAACAGCCCGTGCTGTCCGTGCAGATAAGCGACGGATTGGGGCAGTTGATCGCTCAGGACCGGGGCGGGGACGCCACGTGCCTGGCGGGTTTCATCAGCCAGCCGGGTGAAACGTACACGGTCCGGGTGGGGCCGGGGCCTGGCTACGCGTCCGGGGCGCCGGTGCGCTTTCGGGTGAAAGTGGCGGAGGCCGACATGGTCCAGGTGGGCCAGTACAGCCGGACCTCGGGGGTGAGGGACGTGGAGATTTTGGAAAACATCGCCGTCCTGGCGGGCAGGCGTGCGCTGGAAACGGTCGATCTCAGCGATCCCCAGTCGCCTGCCTTGATGGACCGCAAAAAGTTTGCAAAGGCCGCCTTGGAGGTGGCGCTTCGCGGGTCCAGGGCCGTGGTGGCCCGGTCGAGGCTGAACAAGGGGATGCGGGTGGCCGACATCTCCGAGACGGGGCAGATAACGCTCGTGGACAGCGCGTTTTCCAATGGCCTCGGCCGGGCCGTGGCCATCTGGCAGAACCACGTGTACGTGGCGGCCGGGTGGGCCGGCGT
>JAGGXR010000091.1 GCA_021162935.1 Deltaproteobacteria bacterium | reverse complement strand
CCTTGGGCCAGTTACGCCGAGACGCGTCTCACCGTGCGATACCCATCAGTCGTGGATATTCGGATTCTTGAAAACGAGTCGATTTCAAAGGTATCCAGAGTATCTTGACGAAGACGCGCTGAAGCAGCGGGCAGCAGGACGACCAGTGAAGCAAAATGAGGTGAGATGTCAGACGTGCAGAAGACCATTGATGCTAGTGCATGTTTTCCTTCATGCACTTGGCGAAGTCGGAGCAGCTTGACTTTTTGAAGCACTTTTCGGCATCTTTCTTGTGCTTCTTCGCATTGTCGGAGTCCCCCTTCATGCTCTTCTCGCATCGCTTGGTGCATTTGTCGATGTCGGAGAACTCTTTTTTCATCATCTCCTTCATCTTGTCCTGGGCCGCCTTGGGCATGCCTTCGCTCATGACGGTTGCGATCTCGTCGGAGCATTTTTTGTTCTTTTCACAGAAGTTTTTGCAGTTGAATTTCTTTCCGCAGCCAGCCCATGCGAGCATCGTGACGATGAGGGCGATTCCAGCGGCTTTTTTGAACATGATCTCCTCCTTGGATGGGTGCTCGACCGCTCGTGGCGGCCAGTTTTTTCGGGGAATTCAAAATCCCTACGTGGATTGGAGAACCCCCAGTTTCGCAGATTATCTACGGCTCTTGACGCGACTTTCTTCCCTGATACAAACAAATTTCGATATGAACGTTGCGAGCATTACCCAGAACGTTTCGGTCGTCAACGAAAAAGCGGAGTTTTGGCCATTGGTTTGCTTCGACGCGTGCCTCGATTCGCGATTCCTGATCGATTGTTCACGCCTGATGCCGCCCAAGCAATTCTTGGCAGCCCATTCATATTGTGATCCGAATCGAAGAGTTTGTGGCACTGGATAGATGGATCGGCAAACGAGCGACCAAGGGCCCATGGAACGGCCTGTGGCTCCATTTCGACGGAGCACCTGTTTCCGGGTACGAGGGAACCTTGGTGACCCTTGGAGGGTTGCGCGTCATCGGGGGGCCTGGGTCGAGTGCGACCGAGTCGCCTATCCGTTTGTTGCGGAGGGGGCGGCGTTCGTTTCGCCTTTGGGGGCGACTGGAACGTGACGGGAGCGCCGGCGGAGCCTATCGGTCAGGCTGTAGACCACCGGGATCAGAATGAGGGTGACCAGGGTGGAGACGAGCAGGCCCGATGCCACGGCCTGGCCCATGGGCGCCCAGAGGTAGGCCCCTTCTTTTTGCGTGAGGGCGAGGGGGAGCATGCCGAAGATCGTGGTAAACGTGGTCATGAGCACTGGCCTCAGGCGCCGTCTGCCTGCAGCGACCAAAGATTCGGTCAGCCCCATTCCTCCGTCGCGGAGTTGCCTGGCGTAGTCGAGCAGGACGATGGCGTTGTTCACCACGATGCCCATGAGGACGATCAAGCCGAGAAATGCTGGCAGGGACAGCTTGGTGCCCGTTGCGAGGAAGCCCAGAAACACGCCCGTGAATGCGAACGGGAGGGAGAACATGATCACGAACGGGTCCAGCAGGGATTCGAATTGGGCCGCCATGACCATGTAGACGAGGGCGATGCCCAGCAAAAGGACCCTGATGAGGTCGTGGAGTGAGTCCTTCTGGCGTTTGACCTGAGATCCATAGCTGTAGGAAACATCGCCGGGAAGCGTTTCTTTGCTCAGCCGATGGTCCAGGTCCGAAATGATGTCGCCTAGGGCCCGGCCCTTGTAGTTGGCTCCCACCACGATCATCCGCTGCTTGTCCATGTGGTGGATCTCGGTGGGCGCCTTGCTCCGGATGACTTGGGCTACCGCCCCGAGGGGAACGAGGCGCTCGGCGCCGAGGCCCAGCAACATGGTGGGGCCCGACGCCCCCACGAGAGGTGGTCCGATGAGGGGCAGTCCCGTGGTGATTTTGAGGGCCTCGATGGCCTGGGGCGAATTTCGGTCCTGGGGACGCAGACGAACGAAGAGGTCCGCGTCCTGGCTCTTGCCGTGGTAGGTGCCGACCTTCTTGCCATAGAGGGCAGCTCGGACCGTGGCGCCGATGAAGGTGGCGTTCAGCAGGGACTGACTCGCCTTTCGCCGGTTCACATCGACCTGGAATCCAGGGCGCTGGGGCATGATCTCCGCTGTTGCGTTCCGCACGCCAGGAATGGACTTGAGGATACGGAGCACCTGGTGAGCAGCCGTGGTGAGGTCGGAGAACTTCTTTCCCTTGAGGTACAAAGCAATGGGCTTTTCGGTGCCCATGATGGCCTGGCCGAGCGGGTTTCCCGTTCGGGCCGTGAACCGTACCTTGGGGAATCGCTTGCGGATCCTGGGTAGAACGGCCTCGGCCACGTCGTCTTCCGACCTGGTCCGACGAACCTTGGCGATCAATCTTGTGTAGACCTGGGCGATGTTGGGGCCTTCCTTGCCGCCGATGGATGTCATCATGGCGGTGTCCGTGGTGCCGCCGTTGAGGAAGGTGCTCCTAACCTCTGGTTCCTTGCGGAATTCGGCCGCCACCGTACGGGCGACCTTGGTGGTTTCGGTCAGGGTGCATCCTTCGGGCATTTCGACCGTGACCTGGATGAACCCTTCGTCGTCTTTGGTCACGAAGTCGATTCCGGTGGCATATACGAGGAAGCCGCTGGCTCCGGAGATGAGAATCGCGATGCCTACCACGAGCCACCGGTGGTGCAATGCTCCGGAAATGAGTCGGCCGTATCCGCTCTCGACGGCCGTGAGAACGCGTTCCGATCGGTCGTGGAACCAGGCGAGTGGCCGAAATCTTCTGCTGCCCGATGTGGTGCCTCCCCGTTTGAGGATGAGCGCCGTGAGGGTCGGGGTTAGGAGCAGGGCTGCCATCAACGAGGACAAGAGTGTGACCACGATGACCAAGGCGAGTTGGCCGAAGATGATGCCGATGAAGCCGTGCATGAAGACCAGCGGCGCAAAGATCACTACAGTGGTGAGGGTCGATGCGGAGATTGCCAGGGCCACTTCCTTGGTTCCGGAGATGGCTCCATCGTGCGGGTCTTCTCCTCGTTCCACCCGGAGGGTGATGGATTCGAGCACCACGATGGCGTTGTCCACCACCATGCCGATGCCGAGCGCCATGGCCAGCAGCGAGATGGAGTTGATGGTATAGCCCATCAAGTACATGACCAGGAAGGTGGTGACGATCGATGCGGGAATGGTCACGGCCACGACGAGGGACGTGCGGATACGGCGCAGGAACAGGAAAATGACGAGCACCACCAGGATGCTGCCGATCCAGACCGTGCTGGTGAGGTTGTCGATGGTCTGACGGATCATTTCAGATCCATCCAGAATGGGAACGATTTTGAGTTCCGAGGGGAGGCCTGCCTGGATGCGGCTCAGAGATTTCATCACGCGGTTTGCCACCTGGACCGTGTTCACCCCGGACTTCTTGAAAACCATGAGCCAGGTGGTGTCCTGGTCCTGGAACAGGGCGACGGAGCGACGATCCGGCATGGCCCAGTGGACCGTGGCCACGTCCTTGAGTCGCACCACCGACATTTCGTTGCTGTACGGTTCTTGCAGGTCGTACCGCATGGCGCCTGCAAAGGGACGAACGACTGAAAAGCCGATGGGGAGCATGCGGATGTCGTCGAGATTCTGGAAGGTGCCCGGGACTCGGACAGGCAGGTCCTTGTCGTTCCACAGAACACGGCCGGCGGGAACCGACAGGTTCGCTCGGGCCAGGGTTTGGGTGAGGCGGAGTAGCGAGATGCCTCGGGCGTCCAGGGCCGGTCGGTTGACCTCGATGAGGACGCGCCGTTTCGGCGCGTTGAGCAGCATTACGGAGCCGACGCCTGGAATCCGTTCGAGCGGCTCTGCCGCATGCTCCTCGATCACTTTACGGTAGGGCCTCACGTCGCCGCGTTTGTTCAGCACGCCCACGATGAACACTGGAAACATGGAGGTGTTGAATTTGAAGATCATGGGTTTGTGTGCATCCGACGGGAGAAACGTCTGGGCGAACTCCATGCGCTGTCGGATGTCGTTTGCCGCTGCTTCCAGGTCGGTGCCATAGGCGAATTCGCAGGTGACGGCGGACAGGTTTTCCTTGGACGAAGAGGTGAGGCGATCCAGACCGGACAGGGTGCCCACGGACCGTTCGATGACGTCGGTGACCTTGGTCTCCACGTCCGAGGGCCCGGCCCCGGGATACACGGTGATGATCGTGATCACTGGCGCTTCGATTTTTGGGAGCAGGTCCACCGGAAGGTTCATCAACGAGTAGACGCCAAAGAGGGTGAGCGCCGCGTAGAACATGATCACGAGGATCGGTCGGCGCACGACCCTAGCCGCGAGACCGCGTCGGACCTGGTTGGGCGTTGGCACGTTCGTCTCGTCCGTCATGGCTGCTCGACAAGGGTTGTGGTGATTGCAGCGCCATCGGTCAGGTCGCGGTTGTCCCCGATCACGAGGAGGTCACCTTGTTGGATGCCCTTGGTGATTTCCACCCACTTGGCGTCCATGGTTCTACCAAGTTGGACCCTGCGTAGTCGTGCCTTGCCCTGTACCGCAACGAATACCGATGCGTCATGGCCAACCGGCTTCGATGCCAGGTCCGAGCGTCGGACGGCCAGGGCCTGTTCAGGTGCCAGGTTCACCGAGATTTGGGCGGTCATGCCCGGCAGCATGGTCCGGCCCTGATTCGGCAGGAGCACGCGGATCTGCGCGGTTCGGGTGATGGGATCCACGTCGGGACGGATCGCCTCGATGGTTCCACCGATGGTTTTTTCGGGCAATGGATCGACCTGGATGCGGACCTTCATTCCCTTGTGCAGTGTGCTTAGGTATCGGGACGGGACCTCGGCGGTGGCGTAGAGGGGGTCTATTTGGGCCAGCACCAAGACGATGGTGGGAGGAAAGGCGCGGGCCGTGTCTCCTTCGTCTACGAGGCGCCGGATTACGTATCCATCGAAAGGGGCGCGGAGCACCGTGTCCGACAGTTTCGAATAGGCTCTCTTGAGACCCTTGCGGAGCTGGGTCAGTGTGCTCATGGCCGCGTTCTTCTTTGCGACGGCCGTGGCGTATTGGATTTCGACCCGATCCAATTTGAGTTTGGAGATGACGCCTTCCTTGTAGAGGCGTTTGGTCCGTTCGTATGGATCCTTGATTTTTGCGATGACCGTCGAAGCCGCCGTGGCCTGTGCCTGGGCCGCAGCGATCTGGACCCGAAGCGGGATGGTCTGCACGTAGATTTCCTTTGGGCTGACGCGAACAAGCACCTCGCCCTGCTTGACCCGATCCCCTTCTCGTTTGGTGATCGAGGTGATGCGACCGGGAATGGACGGCCCTATCAGGACCCGTTTGCTGGGTTGGAGGCTGCCGTCCAACCGCAGGGTCCGGTGGAAGGTCCTGGGGCCGACCTTCCATATCTTCACGGCGATGTGGCCCACCTTGTTCTTTCGATGTTCCGCCGCAGCTCCGCGGTGGCCGCAGGCCGGCGACAGAGCGATCATTCCGATGAGGAATGCGACGCTCGTGGTCATGTTCGGTCGATCCTTCATGGCAAGGTCCCTCCCACGGCCTCTTCGAGGGCTGCTCGCGCCTGGTAGTAGCCGTACAGCGCGTTGGCGTGGTCGGCGTTCGCCTTTTCCATCGCCGTCTGCGCCGTTAGGACGTCGGTGCTCGTGGCGGCCTGGTCCTTGTATCGGATTTCTTCCATGCGGAGCCTTTCGGCGGCCTGGGCCATGGCGGTCCGGCCGATGGCGATGGCCTGGTAGGAGGCCCGCATGGCCAAGAAGTATCGTTTGACCTGAAGTTGGATGCCCAGTCGCACCTTGGCGTAGAGGTGTTGTGCCTGTGCCTCCTGGGCCTCGATTTCGTCGATGCGATACTTTTTTTTGCCCCATTCCCAACTCCAGGTAAAAAGGGCGCCGGCGAACCATCTGTGCATCGGAAACATGGTTTCGAGCCCTTTCGAGAACTGGTACCCTCCAATGAGGGCCATGGTGGGCACGTACTGGAACAGTGCGGCCTGGCGGCCCAGTCGGGCCTGGTTCATCCTGGTTCGGATGAGGTGGATTTCTGCCCGTCGCTTCATGGCCAGAGCCGTACAGGTTGCCAGGCTCGTATGGAAGGGTGGGGGCGGGTCTGCGAACCGTTCGGTGAGACGAATCTTGGTCTCGAGTGGCAGGCCGATTGTGTATTTGAGCAGGGATTCAGCCAGTTCGTTGCCGGATTGGGCTCGGATGATGGCATGTTCGATTTCCGCCTGTTTGACCTGGACCTGGAGCAGTTCCGCCTTGCGGGCGGCTTCCTCTCGAACGAGGATTTTGACGCGGCGCAGGTGTGCTTGGATGAGTTTTTTGGCCTGGATGGCGATCTTGAGATACGCCCTGGCCTGGTAAACCTGCAGATAGGCCCCGATGGTTTCCTTACGAATCTTGCGACGCAGCATGGCCAGGTTGTCTTTGGCCACGTTTTGATCGAGACGTCGAATCTTGAGAAGCTTGTAGAGCGGGTAGAGGGAGGTCAGGGGCTGGATGACCGAAACGCCCAGGAGCAGATTCCATCGTTTCAGGACCTGCATCTTGAGGGAATTTGGATCCAGGTCCGGGAAAAATGTTTGGAGTGTATCCTTCATTTCCGGAGGCAACGTGTCCAGCTTGTACGTGTTTTCGACCTGGCCGACCCCGAGGACCGAGATGGATGGCATCATGCTCGACCGTGCCTGTTTTGCCCTGGCGATTGCCTGGGTAATCCTGGCGCGTTGGGCCAAGATGTCGGGGTTGTGCGCCATGGCGATCTGGATGGCGCGGGCCAGGCTCAGATTTTGAGGGCCAACATTCCTGGGAACCGGAGCCGCCCAAACCACGGCGGAATGGAGCAGGAACAGCAGGAAGAGCAGGCGCCGGGGCGTCACATGATGTCGGTTCATGGAGTGCTCCTGCCGTTGTCCTGATTGCCCTTGCCATCTTTGGCTGGGGCTTTGACGGCCTTGGATGAACGATTCAGTTTCTTTGAGGCCGTATCGGCGGCGTTCGCTGTTTTGGTGGACGAATCGATTCCCCGTAGGATCGCGCTGACCGTCCGGTCGGTCGGCGCACGCAGGGATGCCAAGGTGGCGGGCCGTTCGAGACGGTCCGATGCCCACGTGGAGACATCCACCGAGAGGCTCCGATCCGACGCCATGCCGAAGAAGAACAGATCCAGGACCTCGGGAAATCGCCTCGCAAAGGATTTAGTAGGATTGTTGGCACTCCAATAGAAAACAAGCGCGTTCATCGCCGCCAGGAATGCCTGGGCAGACGCCTGCACATGGACTGGTCGGAGCAGCCCTTCTGCGATGCCCTTTTCAATGATGTGTTCCACGAGTTTGACGTATCGATCGTATTGCAGGACCGTTTCTTTTCCCATGCCCATGGGGAGGGCAGGGGCGCTGCGGTGCCCCACGGCCAAAAATAGGTCGAAGAACGAGCGGTGGCGATCCATGAAGGAGAGGTGGACGGCAGCGAGGCGCTGGATGAGTTCCGTGAACGACAGACGATCGTCGAGCGCCTCGATGAGTCGGTCGTAGAGCATGGAGATTCGTTTCTGCCACAGGGCTGCGAAGATCGCGTTTTTCGACCGGAAGTAGTTGTAGAGAGACCCTGTTGCGAAATCAGCACGTCTGGCGATGTCCTCCATCTTCGCCTTGTGGAAGCCCTGTTCGGCGAAGACCGCTTCGGCCGCCTCGATGATGGCATTTCGTTGCGTTTGCTTGAGTCGTTCCCGCCTGCTGAGTCTCGTTCGTGCCATGACGACTTTCTGTGACGAGTTCGTTTTGGCGTTGGCGCCCGTTCTGCACGAGCGGTGCCGTTTCTTCTTGAGATGCTATGCTGATTTGAATTGTTGTCAACGGGAATCAGAATACTGAATATGGATTCACTGTGGATCAAACGGAACGCCTGGTCCGGCCATGGCCATGGCAGGCAGCAGGGGGGCGTGACCGAAAGAGCCGGCGCCAGACATGTCGGTGGATGCCCGAAGAGGAGCAAAGAGACGCGAAGAAATCAGGGAAGAAAGCAGTCAGGGAAGAAAGCACTCAGGGAAGAAAGCACTCAGGGAAGAAAGCAGTCAGGGGAGAGGAACCGGGGCGCTTTCGTTGCGCACCAGCACCATGGACGGCACCGTGTTGTAGGGCTGGCAAATGGGCGATGGCGATCGCTCAATGCGGATGGAGAAGGGCACGGACCTCGTCAGTTTCAGGTTCTGGACCTGAACGTCGATTGATGATGCCGCACCGATAGATACGCCGCAGACCGCACGCTTCATAGCGCCCCCAGCCACTTTGTCGGCCAGACGTGGGCGACGGTGGCCGCTGCGAACCATCAGTTGGACAGGCGGGGTCGCAGACGGAGCCTGGTCATAGTCTACGGCGATGTCCACCATGACCCCGGTGGGGGCCGAAACGGAATAGAATCGGGACGAGGCTGGGGGCACGAGGTCTTCGGCCTCGTACGGCGACCGGAAATCATCGTGGATCTTCAGACGCCGACAGGCCTGCACCTGCAGGACGGCTCCTGCGACCACGATCAAAAGCACTGAGCGTCTCAGCCAGACCACGTTCCAAGCCTCGTTGCGCATCCTACAGGGATGCAGGTTCAACCACGGAACTGTTAGAAATCACAATAATGAGAAATTGAATAGACGTATCTGTAGCGCACATTTTGCGATTTTTCAAGAATCAAAACAAAATGAGACGCTTCTGAGGAAAGAAAGCCTGGATCTTCGTGCGGCTCCGGGCGGAGGAACCGATGGATTCGTGCGTTGCCAGTGACAGTGAGGTCTATCGCGATGCACCGGTTCGCTTCCCTGCCAGCGCGACGAGGGCCAACAGGAGGAGCAGCCACGCGCCGCCCGAGGGATTGTGGCCGGGAGCACTCTCATGGCAGTCGCACCCTCCCGTGACTTTGGCGGAGCGCTGATAGCCTGCGTCTCCTCCGACTGCACCATCGGCGGAGGGCGCTGCGTCGGCTGCGGTGCCGCCATCGGATCTTCTGGCAGCATCGACGCCGCCGTCGTCGTTTGGGTTTGCAGCCTCCACGAGATGGACGGACCCCATGGTGGAGGGATCGTGCCATGTTTCATTGAGCGGGCTGAATAAATGGACCGACTTGTCTCTGGCTCCGCCGTCGTCGTCGTCGTCCACTTGGACTTCGAGGCCGATAAGGCCACCGGATATGGGAAGAATCTGCCCCACGTTTGCCCAGGGCAGGCCGATTTCCATGGCATAGCCGTGGCTGGTGTCTTGCTGTGCGAAGAGCACGCCCTGGGTCATATCGTGGTGCCGTTCCTTGATGATCGGCTCGGCGTGTCGGAAGTACCACTGGAAGTCGTTCGTCCCGTAGGATTTCGCCTTGTCGTTGTTGGCGTCGAAGTACAGTTCCAGGCCGTCGTCCTGGAAGTAGTCGGCGCCCGAGTCGGACACGAGGACGTCGTCGGTCACCGAAAGGGCGATGTAGAAGTAGTCGTCGTCCCACAGGAATCGAACCGAAGCAGAAAGGTCCGACGGACTGGAAATGGTTCCGCCGATGACCTTGTCCACGTCGAAGGCAGGAGCTTTGTTCCAGGCCGGATCGTCGAACGCTCCGTCTACGGTAATGGGCGAGGTGGAACGAGGCACGTCGATATCAGCCGAGTCCTGGACGTGGACGGTCACGTCGTCCGATGCAGTCAGGTCACTGTCGTCTGCCGTGATACGTAGGACGTAATCGCCTGCAACGGTAAACTGTGCCTGTGTCTGGCGTGCCGTGTCATCCGAGAATTGGACGTCACCTGGTCCCGAAACCTTGCTCCATGTCGTGGTCACCGTGGCGGGTGGATTTGGGAGCCCGTCATCGGTGACCGTTGCGGTGAGTTGGGTGACCGCGTTCGGCAAGGCCATGGTTTGTGGCGCTGCCGAGGCGGACACGACGGGCGGTTGGTTTGCCGTCGTTTTCACGACGAGCGCCAACCCGTAGGTGCCGGACCATTGTCCTGTCGCCGGAGCCGCAATCGAGGCGGTCTGTCCCCCGTCGAGCTGACCGGTGCCCACGATGGATCCGTTTCGTGCGTTGACCCAGCGATACGTGTAGTTGCCCGCCGCGAGTTGGATTTGCAAGGCGTGGCTGGTGGGCGTGCCCCATGTGTAGACGATATAGGCGAGGCCTGGTTCGGCGAAGACCTGCCATCCCGAGGAGCCGGGAGCCTGGCTGACCAGGGAGTCGTATTCGGCTCCGGTCGCATCCACCGGCGACATGTTCCAGAAGGGCACGGATTCGAATACGTCCCTCAGAGTCGTGGCGGCGGCGATCACCGTGTCCCATGTAGAGTCTCCGATTTTACTGAAGTCGCGATCCCTGCTGTAGAAGCTGTAGTAGCCGCCCGCCATGGCCCAGCCCCAGGCCTCGCGGACCGCCTGGTCGGTCTCTGTCCGGATGCCGTGTCCCTCATTGTCGTGCAGGATTTTGCCTTTGAGTTGGGCGTCATGGAGCTTGTTGCCCACGCTCGTAGGATCCGTGTCGTACGCGTGGCCACCGACGATGTCCACGTCGGAATCGTCCCAGAATTCGTGGAGATCCTCCTGGATGCTGCCCCGCCCTTGCCATGGATCGGGTCGGAGTTCCACTGCCACTAGGACGTTGCCTTGGGCTTTGAGGGTCGATGCCCGGCTCCGCATCCAGGGGAAGGCCGACACATCCGTGGTATCCGGTTCGTTCATGACGAGAAAAAAGACGTTTCCGTATCCACCGATTTCCGACACCGCTTTAGCGATGAGGCGATCCTGGTAGTACGAGAACGGGTGCCCGGATATGGTGCCACCCTGGTCCTTGAAGAACTCGAAGAGGAGGCCATTCGTACTATCGGTGTCATTGAAGGCACCGTTCACGTTGACCGCTGCGGCCCAGTAGTTCGAGTCACGGGTGCCGTCCGCCATGTCCGCATGGGGATATTGGGAGAACAGGCAATATTCCACCATGATGTGGCGTTGTTTTGCCTTGGAGACGAAATCCTTGAGCCGTGCCCAGTAGGTGTCGTTCCATTGGTTCAAGTCGTATCTACCGTTCGAAAGCTGCTTGAAGGGTTGCTGGACCTGGTCCGCCGGGCGAAAAAACACGTTGGCCCAGATTCGGACTTTGTTGATCCTGGCGGTTTGGAGTTCATCGAGGATGCGGGTGTAGTCGCCGTCGTAGCCGTCACTGCCACTGTGCCAGGGTTCGGCTCCCACGACGCTTTGCAGGTCGATGCCCACCATGTAAAGGTACTGCCCATCATATTTGAGCCACCGACCGGCATGGGTGAGCTGCGCCCGGGCCATCGACCAGGGTGTGGCGACGACCAGGGCCGGCACGAGGAGCCAAAACCAGAGACCTCTCGATGCAGGCCTCAAGGCCGCTCGTGTCTCATCGGTGGTGGCGGAGGCCTTCCCGGACAGTGGCGTCCGGGCATTGGGGCGATCGTTTGTCGTTCGTGCTCTCGTTCGAGACATCGCAAATGTCCTTTTGTGGCGTTTGGTATCGTTGGAATGTGTCCATGCATCATGATAGGTTCGGCACCTCATTTTTGCAAGGATACGTGCACAAATGCCTTGATTTCGATGGCTTGCTTCGAGTCGCGGGGTTCGCCATGATGGCGTTTTTCATATAGTTCATTGCATCCTTGGTGAGTGGTCGCGGATGCGGGAGGAGCAGCCGTGATGCGGAGGCTCTGCTCAAGGAACGGTATGCTTGCGGTGAAATCGAGGGTGAGGAGTATCGAAGTCGGCTGACCGAATTGAGGAAGTGACGTCTCCATGAAGGCTGTTTCGGAGCGTCTGGAGGTCGTGAGGCTGCGGCTATTTCTTTGATGGACGATGGCCTTGTAGACACCGAGGAGGCCGTGCGGCATCGATTGGGTCGGACATCTCTGTTCGAGCATCGACAGGGGTCACGGAACTGTGGGCCATCCGCGGTTCGCTGTCCGTCCAGAAAATGCCCCTGTTCACCAGCCCAATCCGTGCTACTGATACCCATTCGAGGTCTGAGGGCTCGGGGTACGGGGATGACGCCGGTTTTGTGGTTCATGGCGCGTTGGGAGTTCTGTGGCTTCGGTGCATGAAGGATTCGGAAACGGCGTTTTTGGGTATGGAACAGGAGGAAAGTTGATGAAGAGACGTATGTTGTTGCCGCTTTGGATGCTCGCTGTCATTGGTTTCTTGTTGCCGCTGGGGGCTGGTTGTCCGACTCCCGCCTCGTCGAAGCACCCAGGGGCCACGCAGCCTGCTGCGAGTTCGGGCATGCAGTCGGACGTCCTGCCGGGGGCGCATTCAGGGGTCCAGGCGGGTCGCCAATCGAGGGTTCGGCCGTCGTCTGGAACCGGCGGATCGTCATCTGGAACCCGTGGGGCTGCGGCGGCGGGTTCGGGATGGGCCACCAAGGCGTCGGCCATGACTCCGGCGCAGGTCCAGGCTGCATTGGGCCGTCTGCGCAACGGAGCCAAACCGGTGATTGCCACGGTGCGGCCGTACCGGGTGACGAGGCGACTCGCCCATGTCCGCAATGCGCGGGACTTTCGACGAGAACTGAGCCCCAAGCTTCGGAAGATTCTGGCAAAGAACGGTTTCGTGGCGCAGCCGGCGAGCTTCAGCCAGTTTCGCCAGCTCTACGAGGTGTATGAGGCCAACGAGTATGCAAGGCCCCATCGCTACCCGTCGTTCATCACCACCGATGCCCTGCTACAGGCCTATCACATGCTGTTCGACCGAGGCCTGGAACTGGTGGAACAGAAGGTTCTGGCCCGACGCATGTCTGCCCTGTCGCATGCGATGGTGCGGTGGTGCCTCGGCCAGGCCAGGCGGGCGGCCAATCCTGTGGTCAAGCAGGCGGCCCTGGACGATGCGGCGTTCTTTGCGGTGGCGCAGTCTCTTCTGACCGGTCGCAAGGTGCCACGTGTGGTGGCGGGGCTGGTTCGCAAGGATTTGACGCGTATCATGGCCCATGCGGTACGAGAGCCGTCGGCCATCCTCGGCGTCCCGGTGGATTTTACCATGTTCGTGCCGCGAGGCCACTACACGAGAACGGGGCGCCTGAAGCGGTATTTCCGCGGCATGATGTGGTACGGCCTGGCTTCCATGCCGCTCATGACGGCGTCCGAGGGTGTGGATTCGCCTCAGGGACGCGCCACGCTGCGGGCTTTGCTCATGACCAGGGGCCTGTATGAGGCCAAGGTGGGACGCAGGCGCTGCATCGATCTGTGGAATGACGTCTACCGCATCACGTCCAAGTTCGTGGGCCCTTCGGACGACCTGACGCCCGTCGACTTCCACCGTGTCATGGTGAAGGTTTGGACCGGTGGCGGCGTGGACGGCTTGGCCTCAGCAGCCAAAATCAAGCGGTTTGCTGCGTTGGGCCAGGCGTTTTCCAAGCCGAGGATCGTGCAGGTGCACGTAGGAGAATCGTCTGCCGCAGCGGCCCGGAAGAAATTCCGGCTCATGGGGCAGCGGTTCATCTTCGATTCGTACTTGCTTCAGAATCTCGTGCATCCCAAGGTGGCAAAGCGCATGTTTCCAACGGCGCTCGATGTGCCGGCCGTCTTTGGGTCCGATCGCGCTGCGAAGCTTGCCGAGGCCAAGATGGCCCCTGCCATGAGACAGGCCTATCAGAAGACCCTGGCCAGGCTTCGGGCCGAGACGGCCGCCGTATCCACCAAAACATGGGATTCGAATCTGTATTGGGGCTGGCTCGCCACGGCAGCGGCTCTGCTCATGGACGTGCCCAAGGGATATCCCTCTTTCATGATGGGGGCTGCCTGGCGTGACAAGAGCCTGGTCACGTTTTTGGGGTCTTGGACGGAACTGCGGCACAATACCGTGCTCTATGCGAAGCAGTCAGGGGCCGAGTGCGGTGGCGACGAGGACGAACCGCCCATGGCCAAAGGATACGTGGAGCCCAACGTGGAGCTTTGGACCAGGTTGCAGGCTCTGGCTCAGGCAACACGCCTGGTGCTGACGCAGCGGCATCCAGCATCGGGCCTGGAGCGGGTGACGAACGCCCTCAAGGATCTGGAGAAATGGGCGGCATTCTGTCGGCGCGTGAGCATTGCCGAATTGACAGGCCATGCGGTGACGCATGCCGACTATAAAAAAATGACCATGTTCGGGGCGGAGTTGGAGTCCATGCATGCGGTGACTGTTGCCGGGGATGCCTTCAAGATGCTCACGCCCAGCCAGCGCCACATGGGGTTGGTCGTGGACGTGCACAAGGCAGCTCCTCTGGTTCTGGAAGAAGCGGTCGGCGGCCCGGCCCTCATCTACGTCGTGGTTCCGAAGGGGCGTGGCTTCCAGATCGCCCGGGGCGCCATGTTCACCCAGTACGAGTTTGCGCATGCCGCATCGGATCGCATGACGGACGAGGCCTGGAAGGCCTGGTTGAAGCGAGGTAAGCTGCCCCAGATATGGCCGTGGCTCAAGAGTTTCTTCGTGGGGCGGCAGATTGGTCATCATCAATCACACATCAAGGTGCGACTGCCCGAATGTTGAGCCTCCGCAACAGGCACCAACGTTTCTTCGTGGCCGTTGGCCTGACTTTTGGCGTGAACGTGGCGATGCCCGGCGGTCAGAGGTCCATTCTGGCCTGGGGGAGTTGGATGCGCTGTTCCGCCGTCGCCGAGGCACGGGGTGGGCCTCCTGTACGGGCCCTGGCTCCTGCCCGTGGTCAGCCTCCTGCCCGTGGCCAGCCATCTGCCCGTCGCCAACCTTCTTCCCGTGGCCAACCTTCTTCCCGTGGCGGGCTTTTCGTCCATTCCAGGCCACTTCCGGAGCACCGAACGGGGCTGGGGCTCAGAGTCTGCGGATCGACGCGCAGATTCGTTCCAATTCCTTTGGCTGTCCGTCGTCGGTTGGCCCGGGCCTTGTCGCGGCGGACTCGGATTCTGGCGGCCATGCGAGCGGATCTGGACGGTGACGGCAGGAAGGAATGGCTCACCCTCGTTCGGGCCGCCGGGCGAGGGTCGCTCGTGGTCCTGTCGGACGGCCCCGATGGCATTGCCGTGCTGGCTCGCCATCATGTGCGGGCTCCCTGGCACCTGGAACTCGGCGACGTGGACGGTGATGGCCGACCGGAGATCCTCGTGGGTGTGTTCAAGCGGAGCCCTTTAGACCGGATGCCGGCGAACCGACCGTTTTTCTACGACTGGACCAGGGGCCTTTTCATGCCCCGCTGGCTCGCGTCTCGATTGGCGCGTCGGTTTTCCGATCTCGCCCTGGCGGATTTGGATGGGGATGGTCGGATGGAACTCTACGCTCTGGAACGGGTGGGGCGCGGCCAGCGACGCGTGTCCGTCTATCGATGGAAGGGGTTTGGCATGGAGTGGCTGGCTTCGTCTCGTGCGCAGCGAGACCTTCGATCGTTTTGTGGGGCCGCAGGCCGCCTGTTCGTGCAGACGAGGATCCGTCGTGCGAGAAATGCCGTGCTGCGGGTCAGCTTCCATCGAGTCCAGAAGCAGTCAGACGCCGATACCGCGACCATCCGTCTCGTGACGCCTGGGGCCATGCGCCGCTGAAATGAGTCTTTATTTTGACCAATCACGGCGTGGCGCACGCTCTGCAGACCATGAATAGAAAGATGGGGCAGGGAAGATCAGCCGCTTCCAGCAGGCCAGATCAGAATGAACAGGTAGGTGATCAGGATCAGGACGAGGCCTGACACCGTGACCACGATGGCGCCCGAAATGGAGTCGGGCAGACGCTTTTCTTTGCGGAGCCAATGGGGAATCCGGTTGAAGCCCGTGAGCGGCTCGTCCAAAGCAGCCTTGCCTTGAGCGGGGGCTGCGTCCGTTTGCTTCTTTTTCATCACATCCAGCGCCTTGTCGGAGGTGGGTTCTGCCTTCTTCTCGGGCGCTTTGGGAGCATTCGTCTTTGTTTTTTTCTTTGCCATGACGCGATCACTCTTAGCGGATGCTTCCTTCCAAGTCCAGCCGAAAACGCAGCCTGGCCAGGCGATTGCCAGGGGCGACCGGTTTGGTCGTTGTGTTCATGGCCCTTGGCTGGTGTTCTTGTCGTTATAGACCAAAGACCAGGAGGATGGATCCCAGGGCGGCCGCGACGACGACCTTGTATCCCTTGATGATAACCACGTCTCTGACGCTGGTGCCGAGCAGGGGGAGCATGCCATGCCCGTCTTGGACGATGGAGTTCGCCAGGAGAACCGAAAACGGGATGGAGCCCTGGGCGAAGAGGGCCACGAAAACCAGGTTTGGCCCGGAGGTTGGGATGAGGCCGATGAGCAACCCGGACACAAGGACCCATGGCATGTGGGTCTTGACGAAGCTCGTGACGTCCACGAAGTGCTGCACGGCCACCAGGACGACCAGGGTGCCGATAGTCCACATGGCCACTCTGGGGAGGTGGTGGACCATGAGATGGTTCCAGACGTGTTCGGACACGTACCGGTCCGGCACGGTCAGGGCGATGAAGGTGGCCAGCGTTCCCAGGGCGACGAAGAGGATGCGCCAGGCATTCCACCCCTCTGGACCCATGGCGCCTGTTGCGAGCAGGACGAGGGCCGTGCCGACGATGGCCACAAGGAGCAGCCTTTTGGCTGTTGGGTGCAGGAGTTGGCGCACCAGCGCGCTGCGGATCATGGGCACGCAGTCCGGATGGTCGTGGACCTCCTGCCTACCACAGGTTTCACACTGTTCCACATGGAACCGGTCGTTGATCAGATCCGCAACGTATCCCATGGGCACGGCAAGGACCATCAAGACGCCCAGCAGCATGACGGCCTTGCCGGGGAACATGGCCAGCATCATGAACGTTTCGTCGCCCACGGTGGCCACTGCAGCAGTGGTCATTCCACCGAAGCTCACGAGCCCATGGACGTAGAGGGTGACGCTCAGAAAGGCGCCCAGACATCCGGGGCTGGCCCCCAGCAGGGCCGCCGTGGCATACTGTCTGCCCCGGCTCTTCTGCATGCCGAGGGTCAGTTCGCCCTTCGTGGCCACGTTGAGATAGTCCACCAGGAGCATCATCATCAGGATAAAGATGGTGATCATGGTGCCGTGCCAAGCAGCGTTGAGTATCACATTCAGCATGGTGTCCATCCTCGAGCCGTGTTTTCACACCGACCCTTCTGCGCCGACCGTTGACGGAAACGCTGGTTGGTCAATGGTGCGCTGTTAGGACAACATAGGTCACAAAACCGACGTAGACAAGGAGCATCAGGCCAGCTTTGACTCGTCCGAGCCTGTACTGTTTGCCGAAGATCACGAGACTGATTCCCGACGCGGCGAGCAGGACGAGCCAGAGGTTGGTCAGCCCGGGCCCTGCGATGTGGATGGCCTTGCCCGTGGTCACCGTGTAGTAGAGGAGCGGCAGGCCCAGGCCGATGTTGATGTCGAAGATGTTGCTGCCGAATGCGTTGGAAACAGCTCCCGAGTCGTCTCCCTTGAGGGTGGAGAAAATCGACAGAACCGTATCGGGCACGGACGTGGCGGCTGCGGCCAGGACCACGGCGATGAAGTAGGCCGGGACCTCCCACTGCACGGAGAGTCGGACGCAACTGGTGACCAGGAGTTGGCAGGAGCCGGCCACCACGAGGGCCGACAGGGCCACCACAGTCCAGGCGCGTCGCACGGTCCAGGGACGGGTCACGCCGAGGGGCTGGTCCTGGTTGTCTTGGTTTCGCTCGTCGTCTTGCTGTGGGGCGTTGCCTTTCTCGTCGTCTGGTTGCGCCTCGTGGTCGTGATCGGGAGCCGAGACATCGATGTCTGCTTGGACCAATTTTTCGTGCTCGGCCTGTCGGCCTTTCTGGTAGGACACAGCATCGCGGTGCAGCCAAAACACGTACACCACGTACATGGCAATCAGGACCAAGGCCGAGACCCAGGTGAGTTCACCCAGGACGAGGAAGCCGATGAGCACGATTTGGGAGAGGAGATAGTAGACCCCGTCGCGCCACACCACCTCTTTGGACACGGTCAGGGAACGGGCGATCAGGGCGCAGACCCCGGGAATCACGAGCATGTTGTAGATGGCTGATCCCGCCACGGTGGCGATGCCCGACGCATATTCTCCGTAGACCATCAAAAAGAGAAAAGTGGCGAACAGCTCCGGCAGGGAACTTGCCACCGCATCGATGGTGGCGCCTCGGACCGAGGGGGGGATGTTGCGGCCCAGATAATGGGATGCATCGCTGAAGGGATCGGTGGCCTTCCAGATGATGATCGAACTAAGTGCTGCTGCAGCGAGCCAAAAGAGCGTTGTGAGCATGAACGACCTGAGTTCGAGTTCGCGGTTTTTCCCGTCTCTTGCAACGCAGACGGATTGTGCCATCATGGCGTGCATTCCCGGTGGCTGTCAAATCGAAAGGGCCAGACAGAATGGTTCGACATCAACTCACCCAACGACATCGATTCGTGACACAGGCGCAGCAAGCTGGATTCCGCCGTTTGGTCGTGGCGTTGTCGGTTTTGTGCGTCTTGGGTGGGCTTGGGATCTCATCGTGTCGAAAACGACCATTTGTTGGTTCGAAGCCAGTCGCATGGCCGGACTGGACCGGACACGCCTGGTGGAACCGTTCCGTGCCCGATTGGTGCGAGTATCGGATCCAGGCCACCCTCGACGCCGAGAAAAAGGTGGTTCACGGGCACATGAAGCTGCGTTGGACGAATCGGAGCACGCAACCGGTTCCGTACCTGGCGTTTCATCTTTACATGAATGCCTTCCGGGATGATGACAGTGCCTTCATGAGGGAAAGCGGCGGTTCGTTTCCAAATGGTCGCCACATGGACCGTCACCATTGGGGCGGTATCGATCTGTCCAAGGTACGGGTGGATGGACGGGAGCGGAGGCCGGTCGTGGCCGGCTGCCCGAATCCTCCCTGCAAGGGCATGCTGAGTCGGGACGAAACGGTCATGCGGATCGATCTGGACCAGCCCGTGCCGCCGGGCGGCCAGTCGCTCGTGGAGATGGACTTCACCACGCGATTGCCTCGGGTGTTCGCACGCACCGGCTACGAGGGCCGGTTCTACATGGTTGCCCAGTGGTATCCTTCCATTGGCGTGTGGCAGCAGGGAAAGTGGAACTGCCATGCGTTCCACGCGGCGTCCGAATTTTTCGCGGAGTTTGGCCGCTACGACGTGACCATCGATCTGCCAGCCGGTTGGGTGGTGGGCGCCACCGGGATTCGAAAGGCTGTCGAGCAGGAATCGAAGCCAGCCAAGGGGAGACAGGTCGTTCGCTTCGAGGCGGATCGAGTCCATGATTTCGCCTTTGCCACCGGGCCCAATCTGCGCGAAACATCGATCACCATTCATCATCGCATCGGCGCTGGCACCGTGCGGCTGCGCCTCGTGTCGGCTCGGCGCCTGTTTGCCCCGGCAAGGGGGCAGCTCAGGTTGACCGCTCGCGCCCTCGGGCTCCTCGAAGCGATGTTTGGCAGCTATCCATATGACGAACTGACTGTGGTGGTGCCGCCGGTCAAAGCCGAGGCCGCTTCGGGCATGGAGTATCCGACCCTGTTCGTGACGAGCGTCTCGCCTCCCGGTCTGCTTTCTTGGCTTGGGGTCCTGCTCGACGAACAGACCACCGTGCACGAACTCACCCACCAGTATTTTCAGGGGATCCTGGCGAGCAACGAGGCCGAAGAGGCGTGGCTGGACGAGGGGTTCACCACGTATGTCACCGGTCTGCTCATGGACCGGATGTTTGGGGCGGACCGGTCGGTCCTTCGATTCGGTCCGCTCGCCCTTGGCTACTTTCCGCAATCGCGCCTCGTGTACCTCTACAAACCAGGGTGGGATCCCATCAGACAGTCGTCCTGGCGGTACGCCGACATCGAATCCTACGGCACCATCACCTACTACAAGTCGACCTGTCTGCTCCGGTCCCTTCAGGGACTCATCGGACAGGACGCCATGCGTCGGATCCTGCGGCTCTACGTTGCGCGGTTTGCGTTTCGGCATCCCACCACGGACGACTTCTTGGCCGTGGTCCGCGATGTGGCGGGTTCGCAGGTGGCGTCATTGCTGCGTGAGGCTTTGGACACATCGGGTACCCTGGATTATCGAGTGGCGTCCATTCGGAATCCATCGACCATCGAAGGCAAGCGCGAAAAGCGGACGAGACGTCCGTCCGAGGTCCTCATCCAGAGGGTGGGCAGTCTGCGGTGGCCGGTCGACGTGCTCGTGCGATTCGACGATGGCGCCGTGATCCGCAAGACTTGGGATGGCAAGAAGCGATGGGTCCGGTATCGGTTTTCCCGCAAGAGTCGTATCGCCGAGGTTCAATTGGATCCGGACCGGAAGCTGTGGCTCGACCTGGATTTCCTGAACGACGGGCTGACGGCTCAGGTTCATCGGGCGGGTGCGCACCGGGTGGGAACTTGGTACGGGCTGACTCTCCAGTGGCTCATGGGCGCGGTGGGGTTTTGACCATGGATGGACCATTTTCCGAGGAACCAATCGGGATCGACGGCATTGCATCGGTCCCCCCTGTGGATGCGGGCGAGAGCACGTCGATCGCATCGGACGGTCGGGTGGAGCCGGTCGATATCACTTTCTCCTCACCCAGGGCCTCGGTGGTCACAGGGCGGTCGGCGCTGGCCGGCGGATTGCGCTGGACCTGGCGAAATTCGAGGATCGTGGCCGCCATCTACGGGATGCTCCTCCTGTGGACCGTTTTGTGGATCCTGCCCATCTGGTCCGAACTGGGACATCTCCTTGGCCGCAGGCCGGCCGGCCAGGCCCTTTCGCACGGGCTGAATCTTGAGGTCCTGTCCGAACTCATCATGAACCATGCATCACTGGGGCGCCTCGCCGTGAGCACGGCCCTGTACAGCCTGTTGGCGTACTGGGTTCTGTCCACCCTGGTCATGGCTGGGTTGGTGGCAGCTTTGGCGCGATCGTTCCAGAGACGTTCGACCGACGTGCCGGTTGGTGTGAATGGCGAATCCATCACTACGGGAGACCTCGTCAGGTGGGCCGTGACCACAGGGCCGTTTGTGTTCTTCGTGGGCCTGGTGACCGGAATCGGGTTGGTGGCAGGCGGCGGTCTGGTTTGGGTGGGCCTCTCGCTGGGCCGGTTCCTTGCTGCCGACATGGGTTCCCTCGGTGGGTTTTCGGTGCGGATCCTATCCGTCTTGCCGGGCTTGGCGCTTATGGCGCTTGCCGATTCAGCCCTGGACTATGCGCGTATTTCAGGTGCGGTGGCTTTGTCCGTTCGGGATTCGAATCCGAACTCCATCGGTGGGGCAGGCGGCTTTCGAGCCCACAGCGAAGGCAGTTTTTCTGGTGGATCCAAAGCGCCGTATCGCATGGCCCGCTGGTTCGTACGTGGCCTGCGGCTCCTGTGGCACTCCTTCAAATCCGGCTGGCTCGTGACCCTACGACGGGGCGCCTCGGGCCTTTGGGTGCACCTGACTTTCGTGTTGGGAGCCATTCTCGTGGCCGGGATTGCCCCTGCGGTGCTGGGCGTCTGCGACGGCCTTGTGGGTTGGGCCCTCCTCGCGCTTTTCGGCCAGGTGTTCGTGCTGGCTCGTGTGTGGTTGCGGATCGCAGCCCTTGCGGCCCAGACCGAATACGAAGTCAGTTCGATGTGATTCAGTGCGACGCCGTTCCGAGCATTTTCTTGAGGCGGCGGGCGGCTTCTTCGATGTTCTCGTCCGAGGTGGCAAAGCTGAAGCGCAGGTGCCCAGGCGCGCCGAAGGGGGTCCCTGGCACAGCGGCCACCAGAGCCTCATGGAGGATCCGGTCCGCCAGTTCCTCGTCGGTGCCGCCCTGTTCGTCCAGGATGGCCGAGACGTCACAGAACAGGTAAAAGGCGCCGTCGGGCGGCACGAAGCGGACACCGCGGATGCCGCCGAAGAGCTTCATGATGAGGGAACGTCGCCTCGTGAACTCCAGGAGCATGTGGTCAACGCTGTCCTGTGGCCCGGTGAGGGCCTCCAACGCAGCGGCCTGGGATACGGCGGCTGCGTTCGAGGTTGCGTGGCCCTGGATTCTGGTCATCGCGGCGATGACTTCTTTGGGGCCGATGGCCCAGCCGATGCGCCAACCGGTCATGGCGTAAGTTTTGGAAACGCCGTCCAGGAAGAGACAACGCTCCGCCAGGTCGGACACGGTGGCAGGGCTGACGTATTCGAAGTGGTCGTAGACGAGCCGGCGGTAGATATCGTCCCACAACACGCGCACCTGCGGATGTGCGGCGAGCACCTCGGCCAGTTTCTCCAGACCCTTGCGTCCATAGCCCGCGCCCGTTGGATTGGACGGACTGTTGAGGATCAGGAGCTTCACCTTGTGGGTGAGGTTGGCCTCCAACTCTTTTGCCGTGAGCAGGTAATGCTGCCCGATGCTCGTGGGGATCGCCCGTGCCACGCCTCCAGCCAACTCCACTGCCCTGGGATAGGAGACCCAGTAGGGCGCCGGGATAAGGACCTCGTCACCTGGATTGAGCAGGGCTTGACAGGCGGAGAACAGGGCGAATTTGCCTCCCGGGGTCACCACGACGTTTTCCGGTTCGAGGTTGATGCCATGGCACTTGGAGCAGAGGTCTGCGACAGCCTGGCGCAGGGCCGGTGTGCCCGCAGTGGGCGTGTAGCGCGTGGCGCCCTCGGCCACGGCGCGAAACGCTGCGTCTACGATGTTTTGGGGCGTGGCGAAATCGGGTTCGCCGACGGTCATGTTGACGACCGGCTTGCCCTCGGCCCGCAGCGCGCCTGCCTTGGCGGCCAGTGCCAGAGTGGCCGAGGCTGGCAAATTCGCAGCACGTTCGGAAAGCTGAAAGGTTTTCCATGAAGCAGTCATGATATCCACTGTCTCCTGTCTGGGCGGCGAGAGCGTCGCCTGATTCAATCAAATTCCATGACCTGGCGGCGAGAGCGTCGCCTATTCCAATCGTTCACATGGTTGCAGCGCGATCGCAGCGCTTCCTGCTTGCCGTCACATGCGTCCCGGTTCCACGTGCCCGTCGGAGAATTTTTCTGCCAGGGTGCGCTTGACGATTTCCGGAACCAGGCTCGATACATCCCCTCCAAAGGCAGCGACCTCCTTGACCAGGGACGAACTCACGTAAAAGTTTTCCTCGGACGTCATCATGAAGACGCTGTCGATTTCGCGCGCCAGCCGCCGATTCATGTGGGCGAACTGGAACTCGTATTCGAAGTCAGCCAGCGCGCGCAGGCCTCGAATGATGGTTCTCGCCCCGAGTTTCCGAATGTGCTCCACCAGCAACACCGAAAAGGACGTCACATCGACCCTTGGTTCGTCCTGGACGATCTCTCGGATCATCTCCACCCGTTCTTCAGCAGTGAAGAGCGTGGACTTCCTCGGGTTCTTGGCCACCGCCACGGTCACCTTGTCGAAGATTTCCAGGCTCCGGTAGATGAGGTCCACGTGCCCGTTCGTGATGGGGTCGAAGGACCCGGGATACACAGCGAGTTTGCAGCTCATGATGTCTCGTCCTGTTCTCCAGGTTGCGTCGTTTCAGTTTTGTTTTCCTGCTCTGGTGGTTGCGTTGTCTCAGCCACGTCTTGACGGTTTCGAGGTTGCGCCGTCTCGTTGGGAGTCTCCAAGTTTGGAGTCTGCAAGAGCGGCTCCACCGACTTTTCGACGAAGCGAAAGAACCGCACCTGGGCTTCCGCCCAGCGGCGCGTGTCGATCAGTCTGAACGCATCATTGTTTCGGCGTCCATCTTCGCCGCCGCGTCGATTCTGTCTTTCGTCGTTCCTGGCAGGACCCTCGATCACGATCACGGCATTCGGCGCCAGGAGAGGCGCAAAGGCCGGATGGGTGAGAACCGCATCGGCGAGTTGCGCCGCCGCATAGGGTGGATCCATGAACACGAGGTCGTATCCAGGCCCCTGAACATCCAAGGTCCGAAGGGCTCCTGGTAGCGTTCCCAGGGACACCACGCATTGGTCGTCGGAAGCGTCTTCGGCGCGAAGCTGCTGCAGGTTCTTGTCGATGGCGCGTTTCGCCTGCCTGCTTCCGTCGATGAATCGGACATGGGCTGCCCCACGGCTCAGCGCCTCGAAGCCCAGTGCGCCGGTCCCGGCGAAGAGGTCCAGGACCCTTGCTCCTTCGAGACACAGTCCTTCGTCCAATCCATGTTCGAGGACATCGAAGAGAGCCTCACGCACGCGCGCCGCCGTGGGGCGCGTTACCGCTCCGCGGGCAGCATCGAGGACTCGGCCCCGGAGCTTTCCTGCCACGATTCTCAGCACGACCGCACATCCTTCGTGATGGTGGGCCCTGTATATCCATCGGGCACCACCCTGTCAACGGATGGTCGGTCCTGTCAACGGATGGTCGGTGCCACCAGAGTTTCTTCGATGACACCTGAATGCTCCCCTGGTAAAATGGCACTGCCGAATACGGGAAGAGATGATTGCCCATGAACCGTCGGTTCATGGGACCGGGATCTGGATGTGTGAGGATGGATGCGATGCTTCACGGACGGATTTCCAGTGAAACCGAATGGGAGTATGCCGGCCGGTCGCAAGGGCAAGGCACAGTGAATCCATTGTTGACGCACGAGACAAGAACGAATAGCATCTTTCGATACTCGATTGCTAATTGAGATTCACAATATATTTTTTTCTTGTTTGGAATTTCTCGTTTACTGTTTTCTCTCAAAGATGACAAAATCCTTTCGGGGAGAAAAGCGATGGCTCCATCAAAAAGCGGCAAGAAGGCAAAACGCATCCAGGTCGACGTGGACAAGCTCGAACGGCTCGTGCAGTCTTTGGACGCGATCCTCAAGGGAAGGCTCGCGGTCCGTCCCGACATCGAATTCGATGACCCGACAATGGAAGGGCTGACCAAGCAAGTCGGAGAGGTATCAGCCCTGTTGGACCAGCGGGTGGACGAGTACAATCGCATGGCCATCAACATGAACCTGGGTGTGTCGGAGTGCATCAAGGCGTTGCGTGAGGTCAAGCACGGCAGGCTCCATGCAAGGGTGAGCGACACGGTGCTGCAATCGGACAATGAACTCATCGTGGGCCTCGGCGAGACCTTGAATGAAACACTCGACGAGTTGTCCCAGCAACTCGAAATGATTCAGCACCAGCAAATCGTGATCCAGGAACTGTCCACCCCGATTCTTCAGGTGTGGGACAGCGTGTTGGTCCTTCCCGTGATCGGTATCGTGGACACGCGGCGCTCCATGGAAATCATGGAACGGCTCCTTTCTGAAATCGTGGACAAGCAATCCCGTTTCGTCATCCTGGATATCACAGGAGTGGAGGTCGTGGACACGAAAACGGCCGATCACTTCCTCAAACTCATCAAGGCTGCCGAGTTGTTGGGGGCCACCTGCATGCTGACCGGAATTCGGCCGGCGGTGGCCCAAACATTGGCCGATCTTGGTGTGGACCTGTCTTCCATCACCACGTTGCGCAACCTCCATGCGGGACTGCGCGAGTGTCTGAGGCGAAAGGGTGAAAGCAGCGTCTGAAACCATCTGGGCAGCATCTCTGTCGTCGCGAATCACTGGGGCCATCGAGGGCCAACCAAGCATGAGAGGCAACCAAGGCCATGCTCGACGTTTTCAAAATTCCGATCATCAAGTTGTATGACACGCTCATCGTGTCGATCCAGATGGCGCTTACAGACCAACTCGTTCGTCAGCTCAAGCAAGACATTACCATGGAGATCGACCGGACCGATGCCACCGGTCTCATCATCGATCTATCCGGCATGGACGTCATGGACAGCTATATCACAAAGGCAATCCGTGACATCGGTTTGGTGTCCCGCCTCATGGGCGTGGAAACCGTGCTCTGCAGTCTCGATCCGATGATCGCCATCACCCTCGTGGAGATGGACCTGAGTCCAGAGGGTATCACCACGGCCCTCAATCTTGAAGCAGCACTGGACTACTTGAGAAGCAAACACGTACCGGGCCCCGAAGGCACGTCGCAAAACAAGGCCAATGTCTGAAATCACGGCGAAAGCAGCAACGATCCTGAAGCAGTACATGAGTCCGATCCTGACCGATCCCATCATGGAAGCGGCGGTGCTGCGCAGCGGCGTGGATCCGGACAACATCCGCATGGGGGACGGCTCTCGTCTCGTTCGTGTGCTCAAGCAGTCGTGCAAACTCTTCGTGCGAAACTCAAGGGATTACGCCAAGTGCTGTAAGGATCTCGATGTCCTCCTGACGGAAGCGATGGCCGGTTCATCCGTGGACTCCACGGTAGTGACCATCAAAGAGGAGCGCGACATCGTGGTCGCCAGGGCCACCGGACGAGACATGTGCGAAGAAATCGGTTTCCCAATTTCCGTCCGAATCGGCGTGGCCACGGTCATCTCCGAATTGGCGCGAAACATCCATCAGTATGCCAAAACGGGGAACATTGTGCTCAGCCTCATGAAGGGTGAACGAGGCGGTATCGAAGTGTTCGCGGTGGATGACGGCCCGGGGATTCCGTTCATCGAAGAAGTTTTGAGCGGACGATACAAATCCAAAACCGGCCTGGGACAGGGTTTACTCGTGGTGAAAAAGATGATGGACGAATTCGAGGTTTCAAGTGCACTCGGAGAAGGCACCAAGATACGTGTCCGGAAATATCTGGATGCCAGACGATGAACGTGGGGTCCGCACAAAGGCCGAAGGTTGGAGAACGCGTGTGCGGAGATGCCTTCGTGGTCCTCACTTCCGGATCCAAAACCACCATTGCTCTTGCCGATGGTTTGGGACACGGACCCATGGCCGCAGAAGCGGGCCATGCATTTTGCACGTTTGTCGCCGAGCATCGTGATGATGCCTTAACCGACATCATCAAGGGCGTGCACGCCCAGCTTCGGACCACCAGGGGGGCCGTTGGAGCGATCTTGCGCATCGACACGGAAAGCCGTGCCATGCAGTACGTTGGCGTGGGCAACATCGATCTGGTGGCACTCAGCAAGGCCCCGATCCGACCGGTGTCCAGGCCAGGTGTGCTGGGCAGACGCCTGGGAAAAGTCCTCAAATTCGACTTCATATTGTCCGAAGGAGACCTGCTCGTTTTTTTCTCCGACGGAATTTCCAGCCGATTCGATGCAAAACGGTATCGTAACTTGGAATTGGACAAGATGGCCGAAGCTATCTTGCGCGAACACGGTAAGCAGTACGACGATGCCACTTGTATCGTAGTCAAATGCTGAACCAGGGAATGTCGAATCGGAGGCAAATTTCGTGGTAGCAGCAAAAATGGAGCATTACCAGTTCATGAAAATCGCTGGGGACGTCGATGTGACCTGGTGTAGCCATGAAGCCATGCGGTTTGCCAAGAACATGGGATTCGACGACAATGCCGTGTGGAGCATCGGCATCGCGGTGAGTGAACTCGTCTCGAATGTCCTCAAGTTCGCCGGTCATGGTGGCTTGACCGTCCGACGCATCCTGACTCCGAAAATCGGTCTCGAACTCGTGGTCGAAGACGACGGACCGGGCATCGACGACCCGCAGGCCGCAGTGGTGGACGGCTACTCGGAAGGCATGTATCTTTCCGATCAGGATCCGGTCGTTCCCAGGAGGGGGCTTGGCTCCGGACTCGGCGCGGCCCGCCGGCTTCTGGCGGAAATCATCATCGAACTTCGCCCCCAGGGCGGCACAAAGATCGTGGGACATAAGTGGCTCAACAACGACAACCCGTTTTCATGAGGAGGGTGCAATGCATGGCATCATTTTCCAGGAACTGCAGCAATACGTGGAGACAAACCTTGGCAACGACGCGTGGGATGCGTTGCTCAAGGGAGCAGGCATGCCGGGGCGCGTCTTCATGCCCACCCAGGCCTATCCGGATGAAGACGCTCTGGCCCTGGTGACCACCGCCTCCAATATCACGGGCAATCCGGCACCCGCCATCTTGGAAGACTTCGGGAAGTACCTCGTTCCCGACCTCTACAAATTGTTCGGCATGCTCATCCGAACCGAATGGAAGACTCTCGACGTCTTGGAAAACGCCGAACGGAGCATCCACACCGCCGTCAAGGCAAAGGACCCGAAAGCACAACCGCCGAGCCTATCCTGCATCCGGACCGCACCCGACGAGGTCACCATCGACTACAGGTCGCCCCGGAAAATGTGTGGTGTGGCCGTGGGCATCGCAAAAGGCCTTGCCGAGCACTATGGCGAAAGCATCGAGGTCACCCATGACGTCTGCATGCTCAAGGGCGACCCGAACTGTGTCATCAAGTTCAAGCTCGTTCCCATCCCATAAGTACGAATAAGTGCGAAGCATTGGAGATCACAAAACACATCGAAGAAACTTCGAATGAAAGGTCCCCTAGTTCGACGATCCAGAAGTTCGGATAGGGTTTTCAAGCCAGGGGGATCGACATTCGGTTTTTGTTGTGCGATCCTCGGGAAATGGAAAAGCGACAAGGTCCCGCGGCGACGCGAAGAATATTCCTGAAGGCGTCGGAGCGGAAGAAGTTGCGCCGGGTTTGTCGGAGGTACAGCTTCCCGTACCGGATGGTCAGGTCTGATCGGTGATCTCCATGGGCAAAGGATCTTGGCCTCGGAGATCGCATCATCGGGCGACCGTCCCGTGAGTGAGCAGAAACGCGGCGAGACCACGGCCTTTCCGCCGGTGGCGGCTTGATAACGGGCTATCTGGCGGATCTCGTCGCCATTACGGCTGGAGTTGCAGGATCCAACTCGCAATCTGCGCTCTGACCTCATCAAGATCCACCTGAAAATCCCATCGTTTGTCCGGGATTTCCAAACCGTCGAGGTAGGCCTGGGCTTGCTGGGCGATCTGCTCCTTACCTGCAGGGGCCTGTGCGATTGCCTGCTCCAAGGTGGCCACGTAACGCACGTCATAGATGGCCTCACGGTATCCCTCGAAAGCAATCGTGTCGACGACCCCGGTCATGGTCACGAAGGCGAAGACTTCGTCTTGCATCGTGCCGTCGAAATCATTCCACATGGTTCCATGCTGATACTGGTAAGCCCAGTCTTCGGCCCCATCGTAACCGGCTTTCCACAAAGCCAGGCCGAAATTGTTCCTGTAGACCAAAGGCGCAATGATGGCGCCGACCTGCGGGTTCGCATACGAATAGACCTTCGAACCCACCGCATGCCACTGGGCAGCAATCTCGGGCTGGAGAGTTCCTGCCAAAACGGGAATATCGAGGAGGGAACCGGCGGCCTCGACGTATTGGGATTCGGCCCGCACGGCAACGAACATCTTTCCGCCGGCATCATGGACCGCCTCCCAAGCGGGCATCTCCGTTCCGAAGCGGGGCATGCGCCATTCGTCCATGCCGTAGAAGTAGACATCCTGGTATCCGTAGTCGTCTAGGATATCCTTCCAGGCCGTAACATTCGCCCGAATTGCATTCAAAGCGCTTTCCGATGTCTCGTCGCCCACCCAATCCGGCAAGCCCATGACGAAGAACTTGTCGGTGGGCAGGCCCACATCTTGCCGAATTTGGAGCAACGTCTGCAAATGTGTCGCATGACTGCGTGTCTCATAACAAGTGGGATATTCCACACCATGTTTCTTCATGTCCACCAACTGGGCCCGGTACTGTTCTTCGGTCCGACAGTAGCCATAGGGAGCACCATTGACCCGCGCACCCGGGTCACAGATACGGCTCACATCGGCCAAGCTATAGAGCAGCGGACTTGGTTCGAGATTGAAAGGATAGACCCTCAGGGAGACGGGCAGGACCTGAACGGCTCCATTGGCTGTGATATACAGCTCCCCTTGGTAGGTGCCGGAAGGTGCGTCGTCTGGAATCTCAAAGTTGACCCAGTATTCTATCGTCTCCCCGATTCCGCGATCCACGGGCTGCAGTGAGGTCGCATCATAGGGATGCAGGTTGTCGAGGGAACGGTCTATTTCACCGTCCGCAAGGTCGCGGCTGGCAAGAAGATACGTGTCCACACCGTCGTCCGTGCTCCGCACATAATTGTGCTCGGCGGCCTGGTCCACCCGGACCAGCGCATCGTCTTTGAGCAGGAGGTCAGGCTGCAGACGCCTGTCTCCGTGATAGTGCCGGTACCAACGTTTGACCACCCGAACATCCACTGCGGAGGCGGCAATAACGTCCTGGCCCGAAACCAGATTCGATGTCTCTACCAGGAGTCCTTCCACATCGACGGAGGGCACGACCTTGACCACGCCGGAGATGATTTGACCCCGGCACGCGGCCAAAATGAGCGTAGATGTTCCGTCTTTCCATTGCCAGTCTTCCCTGATGGTCTTGCTGTGTGCCGTGATTACGGAAAAGGGCTCCCCGTTTTCCACGCAAGACAGCCCTTCCGGGTGATAGCCGTCCTCGCAATGGCACCGGGCTTCACCCAGTTCTTCGGCACAGGACCCATGTCCCGAACAGTCCACGTCCCGACACAACTGACCGCCGGACACCGAGAGCGTTCTGACCTCGGTTTCGGCTCTTTGGCCGTTGGTCGCCACTGCAAACGCCTGATAGACATGCGTTCCCTGGATCAAGTTCGAAAAACGCCGCGTGAAGGTTCGGCCATCGGCCTGATACGAGGCCGCAATCTCGTCTACCGACAGGGCCCGCTTCTGAATCCTGATTTCGTCTATTTCCCCGGCAAAGTGGTTTCCCCACCCGTCATCACCGATAAGCAGCGGTGCAGAACTCACGAACAGCCCCGACAGCGGCGTCGACTCGGCCTCCACCCCATTGAGATACGAGGTGACGGCAGAGCCGTCATAGGTGGCTGCCACATGATACCATTGCCCCGGTTCGAGAGGCTGGCCCACGGTCACCCATACGAACGGCCCTGCCTGATCATGGACGTGGAAACCGAGATAGCAACTGTCCGGGGCACCAAACCGCAACTGCCAACTTCCTTCCATGCCATTCGAAGCCTTGGCCATCACCCCGAAATTGCCTACTTCGTTGGGGCTGTTCGAACACACTTCCTGCTCCTGGGATGGACGAATCCAGACCTCGATGGTAAACGGCCCGGAAACTTCCAGGTCTCCATCACTGTCCACGACCACACGGTCATCGTCCCCGTCGAAGGACAGCGCCGTGCCGAACAGGCCTGAAACCCATTGGGGCCCGTTTTCTGCAACCCCAGGATGATCGTAGGAGGATGAATCACCAGCCTGTTCCCCTGTTCCCTCATCGAAGGCCCAGTAGCCGACCAGACTGTGGTCCCAGTCAATGAAACCGGAGGCAGGCTCATCTGACGTGATACTGACTGCCACCTCAAACCAATTTCTATCGATTTCTGCCCCATCCGGTTCCGTAGGGTCCACGAACTGGATCGACAGGCCGTTTTGTTGTTCTACACATATGCCCTGCTGACAACGCTCGGATTCACAATCACTGTCTTGGCCACAATGCTGTCCCAGGCCGCATGCACTGCATTCCGACCCGCCGCAATCCACGTCCGTCTCCTCCCCATCCATGACCCCGTTCCTGCAGGTAGGAGGTTGCTCATTATGAGTCGTGTCGTCCCCACAACCAGACAGGGTCCATAAAATTAGAGCCATCACGACTGCCAGACCGCCACACGAAACACATCGAGTCCTCATCATTTCGTCCTCCAGACATTCCCTTCCCGATTTTCGGAAATGAGACCACGCAGCCTCCAGTGCAAGAAAGCCGCTCTTTTTCATGATCGCATTTTTAATGCTAGCCCCCGTACAAAACCTCTGTCAACCGCTTTTCATCTGGAATACAGCGAATCCGGACAGCGCAGAGAAACGGAATGCGGGGGTGGTGGAGTGGAGGCGGTGAACGTACACCCCGACAGGGCACCGCATGAGGCGTGCGTCGTAAGGGGCGCCCGATGCTGCGTGTTGCCCGCGATGTGGAACATAGCCACTGCGCAACGAGGTCCGATGCGGACATCTGTGGGAGACCAACCTCCGGCAGACGACCAACCTCCGGCAGACGACCAACCTGGACGGCATGTACGGGTGCTTCATCTGCCCACAGTACCCAGAAGGGGAGCGCTGGTTCACGGTCCTGCCTCACGACTGCCGAAAACGGCAAGCGACTTCGCTTGGTAGCGGTCCATAGCGGTCAGCAATGCCAGAAGGTTTCTCCTTTTCTTCAAAGAACGCACGCAGGGCCTCGTGCTGTTTGTGAGTGACATCCGATGGGGGCAAAAAGTACAAGAAGTAGGGGAGGCGGAGCCGCTATGGGGTGAAGCGTGCGGCAATGGGCATGCGACGGCCCATGCCGAAGCTCTTGGAGGTGACCTTCAGACCGGGAGCGGCCTGGCGCCGCTTGTATTCGTTGCGTTGGATGAGGCGCAGGACGTCGGAGACGATCTGCGGGTCATGACCCGCAGCGACGATTTCCGCTCCACCGAGTTTGTCTTCGACGTGCAGTTTCAAAATCGTGTCCAGGACCGGGTAGGGGGGCAGGCTGTCTTCGTCTTTTTGGTCTGGTCTCAATTCAGCGGACGGCGGTCGGGTGATGATGCGATTCGGGATGATCTCCCGATCCTGGTTGATGTGTTCGGCCAGGCGATAGACCAGGACCTTGGGCACGTCGGAGATGACGGCGAGGCCGCCGGACATGTCGCCGTAGAGCGTGCAGTAGCCCACGGCCAGTTCGCTCTTGTTTCCCGTGGACAGGACGAGACTGCCGGTCCGGTTGGAAAAGGCCATGAGGATGTTGCCGCGGATGCGGGCCTGGAGGTTTTCCTGTGCCAGGTCCACCTGGCCGTCCTTCCAGTCCAGGTGGGGCGCAAGGAGGCTTTTGTAGGCTTCGAAGGGGGCGCGGATTGGCATGATCTCGAAGCGCACCGAGAGGTTTTCGGCGAGGGTGCGGGCGAGGTCGAGGCTTTCGTCGGCGGAAAAGACCGATGGCATGGCGATGCCCATGACATTTTCTGGGCCCAGGGCCTCGGCGGCCAGGCAGCAGACCACGGCGGAGTCGATACCGCCCGAGAGGCCGAGGACGACCGAGGAAAAGCCGCACTTGTGCACATAGTCGGCAAGGCCGAGGGTCAGGGCCCGGCGCAGGGCGTCTTCGGTGGCAAGGCCCGGCCAGGAGGTCGCTTCGGCTGGCGCGGCTGGGCGTTCGTCGTGATTCGTCGAGGTGCCACCCGTTTTGCCGTTGGTCAACCCAGAGGCGGTCATGCTGTCGCCCTTCGTGGCGACCGATGGGTTGCTGGGAATCACCGCAGGGCGAGTGGGAGCCGGTAGTTCGCACACGAGGACGGACTCGACAAAGGGGCTCGGCTCGGTCAGGAGCCGCCCGTCTGGGTCCACGGCGAAGCTGTTTCCATCGAAGATGAGTTCGTCGTTGCCCGCGATCTGGTTCGCGTAGACGAACGAGACGTGATGCCGCTTGGCATGGCCGGCCATGCATTGGAATCGCATGGCGTCCTTGCCCAGGACGAAGGGCGAGGCGGACAGGTTGATGATCGTGTCAGCGCCTGCTCGGGCCAGGTCTGCGACTGGATCCACGTCGTAGCGCAGTTCGGGCCACAGGTCCGAGTCGGTGAAGGCGTCCTCGCAGATGGTCAGGCCCAGTTTATGGCCGGCGATGACGACGGGTCGTTGGTCGCTCGGGCCTGGGTCGAAGTAGCGGTTTTCGTCGAACACGTCGTAGGTGGGCAGCAGACGCTTGGCCCGCATATCGGTGATGGTACCATTTCGAAGGACCAGGGCGGCGTTGTAGAGGCCTTTGCCCGTGGGGAGTTTGGTTGGCACGGCGGTGCCCACGATCACGGCGGCCCGTTGGCCGGTGGTTCGTTTGGCGAGTCGGTCGATGGTCTCGGCGAGTCGATCCAGAAAGAGGGGGCGCTCCAAGAGATCGAGGGGCGGGTAGCCCGTCAGGTAGAGTTCGGGAAACAGGAGGAGATCCACGTTGTTTCCCTGTTCCTGGAGAATCAGGATGGCTCGACTTAGGTTGCCTTCCAGGTCTCCAACGATGGGGTCGAGCTGGGCGAGCGCCACGCGCATGATCGCCTCCTCCTGTCCACAATCGTGAGGACGCCCGCAAGGAGCGTGCCTATGGTTGGTTTGTCCGTTTCTCCGTTGATCCGTTGATCCGTTTGTTTCTTGTTGCTGGTCCATTCAAAACGAATCTCTCTTTCTAATAGCACAGGAAAGAAATGACAACGTTTTGCATTGCGAAAAATCTGCTACAGTATAGGGCGAATCAGATGTAAATGAGGTGCCAGTTCCAAGACAGACTGGATGAGTTCGAACACACGCTTTGAGAGTGCTCGTCATG
The DNA here is from genome assembly GCA_021162935.1 of Deltaproteobacteria bacterium. Taxonomy (GTDB): domain Bacteria; phylum Myxococcota_A; class Polyangia; order HGW-17; family SLPX01; genus JAGGXR01. The sequence goes on along the minus strand of JAGGXR010000091.1, from coordinate 1,226 downwards.
GGTGCCGTTGCGACGGCAAAGGAGGTGGCTGTGGTGCTGGTTGCAGTGAGTCGTAAGGGACGGTCCATCATGGGACGACTCGATCGGGGCGACAGCCTCATCGATTCGTTGCTGCAGGTCTGCAGGAAGTACTCGGTCCGGTCGGCTGAGATTCGTGGTTTGGGGGCGTTCCAGGAGGTCGAGTTAACGGCCTACGACCAGTCAAAGGGCCAGTACCTGCCGCCGCATCGTTTCGCTGGGAATCTGGAGATCCTCTCTTTGGTGGGCAACGTGACCGAGAAGGACGGCGACTTGTTCTGTCATCTCCATGCCACGATTGCGCGGGATACCGACAACGGGCTCCAAGTTTTGGGTGGGCACGTGAAGCAGGGCACCGTGTTTGCCTGCGAGTTTGTGTTGGACACGTTGGACGACGTGATTTTGCGCCGCAAAGTGGATCGGAAGACGGGGCTCGGTCTGTGGCAGGATAAGATCGAACTGCGGCCAGAACCGGCCGAAGGATCGGATGGGCAAGGGGCCGGTCAGGCGGCTGGAAAGGCTGGCAAGGTCGGGAAGGCTGGCAAGACCGGGAAGGCTGGCAAGGTCGGGAAGGCTGGCAAGACCGGGAAGGCTGGCAATGAATTTGGGGAGCAGGCAGGGGGGGCGTCTGCCGGGGCATCGGGCGACGTGACTTGGGACGATGTGCTTCAGGCCACGTTGGATCGTACCGCGGATCCGGATGAAGCGGAGGGCGGAGCAGACGGAGCAGACGGAGCAGACGGATCGGACGGCGACCGGGACGCTGCGGACACATCCGCTTCGGTGGAAGCGGCCGATGGTGCGGACGATTCTGGCGAGGAAGACGACGACTGGATTGAGCCGGAAGCCGGCGACTTGCTGATCCATCCCAAGTTCGGCCGTGGCCTGATCGAGGGGGTGGAGGACGGCGAGTTCCTACATGTGCGGCTCAAGAACAACCGAACGGTCCGTCTGAGTCTTGATGTGATCCGGTTGAATTTATTGGGCTACGAAGAGGGACATCAGGTTTTCGAAGCGCGTCTCATCAAAGAGTGAAGGGTTGGGGGCATCGTCAGGTTTTGCTGCCATCGCGCGGCGATGGCAGTCTGGGTGGACAGTGGTGCTGGACAGTCTGGGTGGACAGTCTGGGATGGCAGTGGCGGTGGTGGTGCGTGGGTGGATTTCGCCGAGACTTGGGCTCCGCACGTTGGCCTCTCTCGGACGGCTTG
>JAGGXR010000122.1 GCA_021162935.1 Deltaproteobacteria bacterium | reverse complement strand
CTGCCATCGCGAGGCGATCGCCACCGTGACCATGAATACCATAGACTGCCATCGTGAGGCGATGGCAGCAGGGCCTCCCAAGTACGGAAATAAGTACCAGCGACGAGTCCTCGCGTGAGGCGATGGCGCTGGGGGCACCACTGGATGCATCTTCGCCGAGACGAACAGGATTCGCGCGTTGGACCGACCGAGGCGTCTGAGCGCCGCTGCAGGCCGTTGCGGCCTGCTGAAGGCGTCTCAGTCGAGGCGCAGCCGAACGCGGCCAGGGGCCGCGTTCACACAAGCCGTCCGAAGGGAGGCCAACGCGCGGAGCCCAGTCTCGGCGAAGATGCACCTCGGACATCACTGAGCCATCTGCCGGAGCCCGAGGGCGAGGAGCCATCCGAAAGGCGACGGGCCATCTGAAGGGAGGTGGCGGTTGACACGGCATGAGCCAACGTCTACCGTTTGTTTCAGGGAGACGATGTTTGATACAATCGGGGCCATCACGGAAAGGACCATCATCATAAGGACCATCATCATGACGAAGAACCTTCGCACCTCACGATGTGGAGTCATGGTGGCCGGCGCGGTGCTGGCGATCGGGCTGACTTCTTGGATGGCGGCTTGCAGCGACGATTCGTCCGGCGGACGAGATGCTGCGTTGCAGGACGGAACCACGAATGGAGACGCGAACACCGGCCCAGACGGTGGCCTGGACGGCACGGTGAGCGATGGGGCTTCGAACGACGGCGGCTCAGACGCATGCCCCGACCCGGTCTCTGATGACTACTGCGAGGCCACAGGCGGCGGGGTGTGTTGGACCATCGACCCGGTCAACGGTGATGACCAGGCAGCCGGCACCTACGACCATCCCTGGAAGACCTTCGTGAACGTCAATACGAGCATCTACACCCAGTACCGTCCCGCGACATGGAAGGGCCTGAATCCAGGCGATGTTGTGTATCTCAAGACGGGTGTGTACTCGGCCATCTATCACCCAGGGGACGACGGCGGTGCCGACGGGGGCGGCTCGTACGTTCTGTATCTGCGTGGTGTGGACGGAACCGAGTCTGACCCCATTACGGTCAAGGGATTCCCGGGCGCGCATCCGGTCATCGACCCGGCCGGGCAGGGGCGAGGAATTCATCTCCTTCAGTCGAGCTATCTGCGCATCGAAGGAATCGAGGTGCGAAACGCATACAGTCGAGGGGTCTACGTGGGCGAGTGTGACTTCGTCCGTCTGTCGCGCCTGCTCGTCCACGACACGGATGGAACGGTGTCCGCCAACGTATCGGGCATGGAGATTGCGGCCAACCACATCGATGTGTCGGATTCTGTGTTTTATGACAACTACGACCGGACGGCGGCGCAGAACGACACCCAGACGGGAAACTCCTGTAACGTGGTGTTGTTCGGGGGTGGTGACGTGCATATCCACGACTCGATTTTCTACCAGACCGCAGACCGCTCCTCTCCATTTTCCGGTTGCGGCGTGAAGTACAAGCATGCGTCCCGCCAACCCGACGCACATTACGAGATCGATCACTGCTACTTCGAGAACCACAAGTACTTCGCGATCGGCGTGGGAACCGCCCACGCACACGTACACCACAATCTGATCAATGGTGCGCCGGTTGGCATCGTTTCAAAGGATTTCGGCGGTCCCACCCACCAGTACGATCAGATTTTCGAGTTCAACACGATCTATGATGCGGAGGGATTCTTCGTGTCGCCCACGCTCGATTGGGTGGATCACGACAACGGCCCCTGGCCAGACGTCCAGGACAACCGGTTCTCGTCGAACGTGGTCTCTTCGCCCATGGACAGCTACACGAGCGACCATCGCACCGTCTTGTTGAATTCCTACATGTCCGATGACCTGTACCTGACGCTCAAGGACGGCATCGACTTCGAGGACAACTGCTATTTCAATCCCCTGCAGGCGGTCTCTTTTGGATTTGCAGGGGCGGACAACTACGGGCCTCTGGGCGCGTACTATAGCCTTTCACAGTGGCAGGCGACCTATTCCTGGGACCAGCAATCGGTGGAGGCGGATCCTCAGTTCATCGACCCGGCGCATCTGGATTTTTCCTTGCCTGCGTCGAGTCCCTGTGCGCAATGGGGCGCCCTGACGGATGGAAATGGCGTGCCCCTGGACAAGGACATGGTTTTTCGCTGTGTGGACGAGTCTCCCTAGGCAAAGGAGCCTTTCTGGGGCAACACGTCCATGTACGCGTGATTGCCTCGGTCGCGAGCGTCTGGTGAGCGATGACGCATGGCAGTCCCGGGGGCGTCCCGTTTCCTGGTTTGGACCGCGAGCCGTCGTGGGTTCGTGGTCACGAAAGAGGGCAGCATGAGGCATTTCGTTTTGGGTACTGCCGGGCACATCGACCACGGCAAGACGGAACTGGTCAAGGCTCTGACGGGTATCGATACGGACCGGCTCAAAGAAGAGAAGCAGCGGGGCATCACCATCGAACTCGGGTTCGCCCATCTCGATTTCGACGACCTGCTCGTGCACATCGTGGACGTGCCGGGACACGAACGATTCGTCCGTGCCATGACGGCTGGAGCGACAGGAATCGATGCGGTGATGCTCGTGGTGGCGGCGGACGAAGGCGTGATGCCCCAGACGCGTGAGCATCTGGCGATTTGCGATCTGCTTGGGATCGAGACCGGTTTCGTGGCCCTGACCAAGGTGGATCTGGTGGAGCCGGATTGGCTGGAACTGGTTCGTGAAGACCTGCGGGAGTTCACCAAAGACACGTTCCTCGATGGATGCGAGGTCGTTGCCTGTTCGGCCGTGTCGGGCCATGGGCTCGACGCGGTCAAAGAGCAGATGCGGTGCCTTGCGGATCGGGTCCAGTCGCGCCCGGAGGACGACCTGGTTCGGCTCCCGATGGATCGGGTATTCACCATGCGTGGCTTTGGTACCGTGGTGACCGGCACCCTGGTGTCCGGCACGCTCCACGTCGGTCAAAATCTGATGGCCCTGCCATCCGGCGTGGCGGCGTCGGTGCGCGGCCTGCAGGTCCACGGCATGGCTCGGGACGAAGTGCGCGCGGGCAACCGGGTCGCCGTGAACCTCAAAGGGATCGATCGCGGCGCGATCGATCGTGGCGAGGTGCTCGTGGAGCCAGACCGTATTCAGCCCACGAGGCGGCTGGACGCCATGCTCGACTACCTGTCCTGGAATCGTCGGCCCCTCAAGCGGCGCAAACCGGCCATTTTGCTCTGTGGAACCACGCAGCGCGAGGTGCAGATCATCCCGCTGGACGCCGATGAGATGGAGCCCGGCACGAGTGGCCCGGTGCACCTGCATGCAGAAGAGCCGGTGGTGGTTCGGCCCGGGGATCGATTCATCCTCCAGGGGTTCGACCTGAATCCGCAGCACGGGGCGACCATCGCTGGTGGGCAGGTGGTGCGTTCCCATCCGCCCAGGCGACGGCGGGCGGACCCGGAGCAGGCTGACGAGGTGCGTCGGATGGCCGAAGCGAATCCGGCCGATCGGGTGGAGATGGAGGTCCAGGCCGCCAAGATGGCCGGTATCGACGAACAGCGTCTCATTGCGGATCTGGCCTATGTGCCGAAACGCACGACTGACATTTTGAAATCGCTCGTGGCATGCGGTTCGTTGGTAGGCCTGGAAGGCGAAACCAGGTTTTATGCCCATGCTGCGGTTCTCGAGGAGGTTGAGGCGCAGATTTTGGCGCGCCTGGACGAACTCGCCGAATCAGACCCAATGGCGCCGGGATTTGCCCGCCAGGTGCTGCGCGCCAAGTTGCCCCACCGACTGTCCGAAGCCCTGTTCGATCGTGCTGTGAGCCGCTTGGTGACCGCGGACAGCATCGGGCAGGACCGGGAGTATCTCGTTCCACCCAAGTCCAAGAATGCAGCCAAGAGGCGCGAGTTGGAGGACCGGGTTGGTTCGTTTTTTTTCGAGGTCGGGTTGGCCCCTGCCAAGGTGGTCGTGGCAGCCGAACAGCTCGGCATGGCCGAGAAAGAACTGCGTCAGATTCTGGGTAACATGGTCAAGGATGGTCGGATCGTCCGGACCAGGGACGATCTGTATTTTCATGCGACGCACGTCCAGAATTTGAAGGAGCGACTCGTGGCCTTCCTGGAAGAGCACAGGGAAATCGAGCCGAGCCAATTCAAAGAAATGTGCGGTGTGACGAGGCGGTACGTCATTCCCCTTGCGGAGATGTTCGATGAACGGCGTCTGACCATTCGGGTTGGCAATGTTCGACGTCTGCGGCAGCGGTGACCAGGGCCGCAGACCCGTGGCGCCTGCAACACAGTGGTGACATTGGGCACGGAGTCTGAGTGTGTTCAGGACCGAAAGCACTCCATGAACGAACGTCAGGACTTGGGGATGCAGCCCATGGAGGTTCCGCCGGCCAGGTCGGTGATTTCGACGCAGTCGTAGCCGGGGCGGCAGTCGCTGGGTAGGCTGCAGCGTTCTACGCAGGTGCCGCCCGAGAAGACGTTCGTGCAGAAGGCCTCGTAGCCGCCCACGTCCGGGCAATCACCTCCCGAGCAGGTGGGGAGGCTGCAGGAACCGCCGGGAAAATCGGGCTCTGCGAGACAGACGCCGTGGGCGTATGGGCAGTCTGCATCCGAGCAACAGCCGGCGCCGATGGCTCCGAACCATTCGGTCTCGACCGGGCAGCGTTGCGGATTCACATAAAGGGTCACGTTCGAGGGAAAGTCTGGTCCGACGATGTCGTAGTTCGACTTCGGTCCCACGAAGAAGTCGATGTGGTCTCCGATGATGGCGCCGCCCGTGTCGTCCGACCGGAGGCATCCATCGTGGTAGCTCCCGTCTGGCAGGTGGTATCCGTCCCATTCGGGAACGTACACGATGGTGCCGTACCCGATGACGTCCGGGTCCGTGGCGATGGACAGGAAGGGGACGAGCGCCCGACCGCGCACGCCTTTGCCCCAGGGAAACAAGATTTCGTCCAGCGTGGTGTAGCAGTTGTGGGATGGATAGTAGGGCGCGCTGCAGTCCGTGACCCGTACACAGGAACCTCCCGAACCGTAGTAGTTCACCACCCGACCGTCTGCGAGTCTGCCACTGCCTTCGAGCCCGAGCTTGCAGGCGAAATCTTGGCTGACCGTGGCCAGAACGTCCCCGTTTTCATCGTAGATAGCCACGTCCGGCGAGTCGGGCGGACCCTGGCATTCGGTTTCCAGCACCAGCCAGTAGAAGGTCTGCTGAACCTGGCCCAAGTATTCGCCTTTTCCGCCGTCTCCTTCGAATGGGGCCGGGCCGGAGCAGGAGCCGTCGTTGGTGTCGGCATCCTGTTGGCCGGCTTCATCGTTCGGCAAGGTTCCGTCGTTCGCGTCGGCGTCTCCGACCTGCGAGTCAGCCCCTGCGTCTTTGGCCGCAGTGTGGCGGCGGCTGTCCGTGCAGGCCGACCAGACGAGCAGGTTTGCCAGCATGGCCGCGATGACCAAGGTTCTGACGCAGGTCCACCAGGCACGCCGGGACGACTTGCCCGCCAGTTCTGGCAGGAGTTTCCCTGTCGGTTTGGGCGAGATTCTGCCTGTGGGTTCTGGCAAGATCGAAGCAAGACCCCACGGACGAGGGGGACTGGAAGCGGTTTCGATGGGCAGGTGCACAGTGGCGAACTCAGAGCACGTCGACGGTCTTGCTGCCGGCGAGTTGCCCGTCCACGAACAGTTCCATGGTCATGTGGCGATCGGTCTTGACTGGTGTCCTGGCCTTGAGCCGCTCGATAGTCCGGTTCAGATCGAACAGGAGTTTCTTGCCCGCATCCTTCGGACCGATGGTCGTTGAGAATTCGCCTACGATTGATCCATCGGACGCCCGAAACTCCACTGCGTACGTGGTCTTGCGCCGTACGGCCGGCGCCGTCACCATGAGTTTGGTGCCCTTTTTCATGGCAACCACCGGGTGACCACCTCCGCGGTAGGCCGCTCCGGTGCCGAAGTCCACGGCCAGGGCGATGACGCCAGGCACGATGCCCACCAGGAGCCACAGGGCGTCGAGCACCACCATGGGAACGTCGAGTTCGCCACCAGAGCTTCCTCTCTGGGACGGATGCAAAAAATAGGCACAGTCGGCCGAAGTGAACAGGACGGCGGCGGCAGCGATTCCCGCCACGGTGCGCTTCGTGTGTTGCATGAATTTCATGGGCGATCGATCCTCCTTGCTCTTTTGCTATCGCGATTGGTTCTCTTTTTCTTACGCGGTTGCTTATCTTCTTTCTTAGGGCAGCATGGCCCAAGTTTTTGTGTTTTTCAAGTTCTCGAAAGAAGAAGTCGGACTGGGCGCTGTCCAGGGCGGACGGGTGCAAGGTGACCAAACGGCCGTTGCATCATGGCTCCTCCAAAAGGGCGATGCCCGCTAGATGCCAGCAGGTTGGGCCGGTCTTATTCCTGGTGATCGTGAGGTAGACCTGTCGGCCACCCGGACAGACGATGGCCGCAGTGACGAGTCCCCTGAGTTGGAGGGGGAGCGCCCTGGCCGTTTCGGCCAGGATGCCTCCTGCCTCCCGGTAGTCCCCGGTGGTCTGTGCCAGTTCGTTGACGCCGACGACCTTGATCCTGCAGGCCGTCCAGGGTGTGCTCCTCGATTTGGTCAGGGCGAGGAGATGGCGCCAGAGCGCCACTTCCGCACGAGGTCGGATTTGGGCCCAATGGTGGAGGG
>JAGGXR010000027.1 GCA_021162935.1 Deltaproteobacteria bacterium | reverse complement strand
GGCAAGGCCCTGACACACTGGCGTCGCCCCTTGCCACCCATCGCCGGTCCAGGGTCCGAGGCCGTGGTGTGAAGAAGGCGTCCGAGCGCCGCTGCAGGCCGCTTCGGCATGCTCAAGGCATCTCGGTCGAGGCGATGGTGAACGCCGGCCGTAGGCCGTGTTCGTGCGAGCCGTCCGCCTGAACCCACGGCGAGGACCCTGGCAAGGCCCTGACACACTGGCGTCGCCCCTTGCCACCCATCGCCCCTTGCCACCCATCGCCGGTCCAGGGTCCGAGGCCGTGGTGTGAAGAAGGCGTCCGAGCGCCGCTGCAGGCCGCTTCGGCCTGCTCAAGGTGTCTCGGTCGAGGCGACGGTGAACGCCGGCCGTAGGCCGTGTTCGTGCGAGCCGTCCGCCTGAACCCACGGCGAGGACCCTGGACCGGCGACCATCAGCGAGACAGTCACTGCCACGGTCAGCGCCAGGGTCAGAGCCACGGTTAGCAACCGAGCTTCTCCATGAATGCTACGCCGGTACGGCGATCCAAATCGAACGGCAGATTGGCTAGCACAAGCCTGGCGGTGGTCCATCCGGCTCGCCGCCGTCCATCGGCTGCGGGCAAAGACCTGGGCTGTATCCGCTGTCCACGTCTGCGTCGGGATAGATGGCGCAGAGCCCCGGCAGGTATCCGCTGTCCACCTCCCCATCCACAGTTCCGTCGTGGCCTCCATCGACGAAAACAGGGCACAGCCCGGCAGCCGATCCGTCTGGTCCGGCGTCCTGATTGCCGCCCGTGCCCACCCCTCGGTCGCAGCCGGCTCCAACGGCCAGGCTGGTTCCGAGAACGGCTGCGGCGGCCGCAGCAGCAACGGCGAACCGAGACCGACGCTTTGTTGGTTTGGCACTGCGGACGAGACGACGACACACATCCACCTGAATCCTGGTCAACTCACAGACAACGGCCGGGACCGACGCCAGATCGCCGGTGGCCAAATGCCCTTGAGCCGGGCAGAAAAAGCCGCAGCCGTCTCTCGCCGAACAGGTCGCACAATCTCCAGTCTCTGGTCGCACCCGGTTCGGGTCCAACTCAGCGTACCGTGCCCATCGCTCCGGATGGGTAAACCCTTCCGTCACGTTGCCCAGTTGGATATCCTCGTCGTGAGGGTCATAGACGGCGCGGTAACACGCGTAAAACGTTCCATCAGGCGATGCGGCCACCTGACTCACGCCCGCTCCGCAATGGCCGCGCCGTGCACCGCTCAATCGAGACAGCACCCCGGTCCAGGCCATCAAATCTGGGATTGGCCTGCCAGCGCCCTGCCGCCCCACGAACCAGGTCAGGAGTCGCTCCTGCTGACGCCGCCACTGACGCAGGGCGGCAGGATCCCAATCCACCTCGATGTCGGGAAGGAAAAGAATCCGCTCGAAGCCGGCCCGGAACGTGGACCGAACGTTATCCGCCAGATGAGCCACGTTGTCCGGCGTGACCGTCATGCGGGCCAAGGAGCGACCGTCTTGCTTTCCCGCCGAAGCGGTCAGCAGTTTCGGAAGGTTCCGGTTGAACCGATGTCTCGAACTGCCTCCCTGGGCCAGCGGCCGAAACGCCTGGCCCCGGTCGCCGTCGTAGCTCACCGCCACGCGCATGTCGAACTCGTCGATGAACGCCCAGCCTGCGTCGTCGATGGCCGTCCCGTTCGTGGTCACGGCAAATTGGATCCGACCGGGGTCAGACGCGACGCTCAGCGCGTACTCCGCGACCCGTCGCATCAAGTCCACGGCGAGAAACGGCTCGCCCCCGAAAAAGGCGATGGTCAACGTACCCTCAGACCGAGCATGCTCGAAAAACAGATCCACGGCGGCCCGAGCCACATCGAAGTCCATCTGACGGCCGCGATTCAACGGAACGTAGCAATACTTGCACCGCTGGTTGCAGGATTCGGTCACCGTAAGGGTGAGTTCCTTGAGTCCCTGTCCGTTGTTCGATGTCATTTTCATGCCCCCATTGGTCGATGTCATTTTCATGCTCCCATTGGTCAACGACATACCAAGGTCATGGTACCAGGCGGTCGAAAATGAGGCGAGCGAAAAGATAAGGAAAGAATCGAACGGGCGCGATGTGGACCGAGTTATGCGCCGCCCCCCCCTGGTCCGTCGTCATCGGACGATACAGTGTCCGCACCCACCTTCTCATCCAAGCGCAAAATCTTGGATACTTCCTCGTCGGGTGCCTTCTCCACGGCCCGAAGCCGTTTGGCCATGGCACGCGTCCGCACGCCGGTTTCTTGGATGGTGTGACTCGCCGTTTCGAGCTGCCGCTGCACCTTGGCGAGCACGTCACCAAACTTGCCGAACTCGGTCTTGACGGCGCCGAGCACCTTCCACACCTCGGAGGCACGCTCCTCGATGGCCAGGGTCTGAAACCCTATACGCAGACTGCTCAAAATCGCCGACAACGTCGTGGGTCCGGCAACCACAACCCGATATTCGGAAAGGAGCGCCTCGACCAGGGCAGGCTGACGCAACACCTCCGCATAGAGCCCTTCGGTGGCCAGAAACATGATCCCGAAATCCGTGGTGTGGGGAGGCACCACGTACTTGTCGTGGATATCCTTAGCAGCCGTTCGGACAGCCCGGATCAACGCCTTGAGAGCCGATTGGACTCCATCGGCATCGGCCATGTCCGCCGCGTCCTGAAGACGCAGGTAGTCCTCCTGGGGGAACTTGGAATCGATGGGCAGCCACACGAACGAGTTCGGATCCTCCTTGGATCCCGGCAGGCGCACCGCATACTCCACCACCTGAGACGACCGCGGCTTGACGTGCACGTTCTTGTCGTACTGCGCCGGGGTGAGCACCTGCTCCAAGATGGCCCCGAGCTGCACCTCGGCCCAGGTGCCGCGTGCCTTGACGTTCGTCAGGACCCGCTTCAATTCGCCGACACCGGAGGCAAGGGTCTGCATCTCACCAAGACCCTTGTGCACCGCATCCAATCGATCACTGACGAGTTTGAAGGACTCTCCCAGCCGCCTCTCGAGTGTGCTCTGGAGCTTTTCATCCACTGTTCGGCGCATCTCTTCGAGCTTCTTCTCGTTGCCCTCTTGCATCTCCTTGAACCGCATGTCGAACGTGGCTCGAATGCGCTCAAGCGCCTCCCGGTTGGATTCGGCAACCTGTGCCAGTTGGGCCGTCATGGCCTGGAGTTGGTTCTGCTGGACCGTCGCCATGGACTCGATCGTCTTGCCGACCGTATCGTTCGCAGCCTTGAGGCTTGCAGCCACCTCCTGGCGGAGGGCACCGGCAGCCTCCTGGCTCTCCCGGCGGCTCGACTGCAATTCCTCGCGCAAATCCTTACGCAAATCCTTGCCGGCTTCCTGCAAACCGTTCGAAGACCGAAGCAGGAACACGACCAGCAGGACAATGGCCACAAGGCCTGTCAGCAGCGTCGCCCAAAGCAGCATGTCATGCATCCCCTTCCTGGGTCCTCGTGTCCAAGGTTTTCGTGTCCAAGGTCCTCGTGTCCCAAACGGTCCTCATGCCCATGCCTTCCTACAAAAACAGCGCTCTTCCTATCGATAGACCAAGCGGATGCTATCGTGTGACATGGACCCTGGTCAAGGCGGTAGGCATCGTCCGTGGAAACAACGTCTGTGACTGGTACGAAACCTACGCCACCTGCTCAAACCATTGCGGGATGCGATCACCATGCATATTCCGTTCACGCAAGGTCGTCGAGGCTCCGTCGCACCTGCCTGGCGATGGCCGGGCTGGCGGTCAGACCTGGGGATTCGATTCCCAACAGATGTACGGCTGCAGATCGCGCCCGGGTCTGGATTCGAATCTCGAAGTCGCGGACCGAGTCACCTGGAGCGTAGAGGCGGGCACGAATGCCCGAGCTGTCCGGTTGGATGTCGCTTCGCTCCAGGTCGGCTACAAGACTCCTGCCCGATTTCCAGAAGGCGTCGTGCAGGTCCGGGTCGTCTCCGACATCGTAGTCGGGAGGATAGGCCTGCCCCACGTACACGGCATCGGGGCCCAGGCGCACCCTACCGGTGACGTCCGGGGTGAAGTGCACCCCGAGCCCGCCCGACAGGTTGCCGGGGACCGGGTACAACAGGCCATTGATGCGACGGGCGAACGAGGGACGCACGGCAAAGTACCGCCCCTTCCAAAAATGGAGACGAAGGCCCAAGGCATCGGGACCCAAGCCTGCCAATTCCAGGATCCGGTCGGCCGCCAACCCCGCCGAATTGACCAAGAGCGTCGAGGTGAAGGACTCCTGTTGGCCGTCGGGCCGCGTCACCACGACACGCCAGCCATCCGGGTCGTCGCCGTCCAGGTCGGTCACCCGGGCCCGAAGCACGAGGTGGCCGCCCTGGGCAAAAAACTCGGTCTTGTAGGCCTGCATGAGTTCCCAGGTGTCCACCACGGCACTGAGCGGGGAATGAAGGGCCGTCAAACCAGCCACGGCAGGCTCCAGCTTGCGGATACCTTCAGCGTCGAGCATCTCCAAATTCGTCGCCCCGCAGTCAGTTGCGTTGCGGTAGAGCCATTCCAAATGGTCCACCTGGCTCGACTCGGTGGCCACCACGAGCTTGCCCACCTGTCTGTATGGGATTGATCGATCACGGCAGAAGGCCAAGATGAGGCGGGAGCCCTCCACGCAGAGGGTTGCCTTGAGGCTGCCAGGTTCGTAGTAGAGCCCGGCGTGGATGACCTCACTGTTGCGGGACGAGGTCTCCTGCCCCACCCGATCGTGCTGCTCCACCAGGAAGACACTGCGACCCGACGAGACAAGCTCCCGAGCAACGGCGAGGCCCACGACTCCTGCGCCCACCACGGTCACGTCCACGTCAGCCATGACGCATCCTCACGGTGATCCGCCCCGTCCGAAAGGAGCCGCAATCGTCGCGCTGGCTATTCGACCCGAGCAATTTCCTCTCCTGTCCGCTCGGGACGATAGCCGTCCAGCCGATCGAGTTGGCCCCGAAGGTCCTTGTGGCGCAACGCCGTCAGGAACCGGGTCACCGCCGGGTCGTCGAGCAGGTCCAACGGAATGGCCAATTCATAGGGCTCCTCGGCCAGGGGCACGAAGTCCAGGCCAAGAGCCGTAGCGGCAAGTCGTATCCCGAGAGCCGTATCCACGGCGCCGCTGCGGACCGCCTCGGCCGAAGCGCTGTGGGTGGATTCGATCCGGTCGTAGCCAGCCACGGAGGCCGGATCGATGTGCTCGCCGGCCAGGAGATGGTCGAGCAGGACCCGGGTCCCAGACCCCGGCTGACGATTCGCAATGGTCACGTCGTCCCGAGCCAGGTCCGCAATCGAGCCGATGCGCTTGGGGTTTTTCTTAGGCAGGTAGAGCCCCTGCTCACGCAGGGCGAGGCGAACGAGCAGCGTGGGTCTGTCGGGCAGGACACGACGCAGGGCGGCCACGTTGTAGGTTCCGGTCGGGGCGTCCAACAGGTGAGTCCCTGCCAAGTGGGCGCTGTGCCCGGCCAGGGCGGCAAGGCCCGCCATGCTGCCCACGCTTGCCGATACCATGTCCCAGCCTGGGTGGAGACGACGCAGCAGCTCGGCCACCAGGTCCAGGGCGAGATCGTGGCTGCCCACGTGGAGCAGGGTCCGCGCCACCTGGTCCCTGGTCACGAGCAGTTCCACGACGACGGATTCGCCGGCAGGGGCCCCCTCGTCGTGCTCGTCGAAGGTCACAAGCCCAGTCGCACGACTCAATGACGAAATGACGCCTGCCCCCCGGGCGAGGGGAAGCGCCACGATGTCCTGGCCGACCTGAGCCGCCACGACGCGCACCACCTCGCGATGGCCAGCCTTGGACGGAACCTTCCGGGCCAGGCGCGCGGTCAACTTCGGTCGCTTTGAAGCGGCCAGGCCGAGACGCTTCGCTATCCAGGGACCGACGAACGTGTCAGCGGATACGGATGCAGACACCGGATACCCTGGGATGCCGAACACGGGCTTTCCCGCCACCACGGCCAAAGCCGTGGGCTTGCCCGGCATGATGTTCACCCCGTGGACCAGGAGCTTCCCGAGGGTCGAGAGGACCGAGGCCGTGTAGTCCTCGCGACCAGCCGACGAACCGGCCAGCACGAGCGCCGCGTCGCATTCTGCAAGTGCCCGTTCCACGGCCGCCTGGATGCGCCCCCGATCGTCGGGAACCGAGGCATAGACGACCGGCCTACCGCCCCACTGTTCGAGCATGGCGGCGAGCATCTTGGAGTTGAACTCAGCCACCTCGCCCGGGCGTACGTTCGGCCCCGGCTCCACCAACTCGTCCCCCGTCGGGATGATGCCCAGGCAGGGATGGACCCGGACCCACAGGTCCAGATGACCCGCGGCGAGGGCCACGGCCAGATGCCTCGGTTCGAGTCTGAGCGCCGAGGACAAAACCATCTCGCCCTGGACCACGTCCTCTCCCACCTGGCGCACGTGCTGCCATCGGCTCACAGGAGCAGAAGCGACGACCGTGGTGTCATCCTCTCCCGGCCAGACGTCTTCGGCCATGATCACCGCATCGAAACCGTCAGGGACCACGTCGCCCGTGTCCACGTCAATGGCCTGCTCTCCGACCCGAAGCGTCACGGGCCGCAGCTCGCTCGCTCCATCCGTATCCGCTGCCCGAACGGCAACCCCATCCATCGCAGCCGCCCGATAGGACGGGCTGCTCGTTACCGCCAGCACTGGTCTGCTCGTGACCCGCCCAAGCGCCTCGGTCACAGAAACCCTTTCTTCGCCGCTGCGTCCGTCGCCTAGGGCCGACCAGAGGCGTTCGAGCGCCTCGGCCACCGTGGTCATGTCCAGATATGCCTTCCGTTTCGCCATGGCGAACCTCATCCGCCTCGTCACGGCCCGTCCGCCCGCTATCGAGCGTTCGACCGTCGAGTTCCGTTCACTCACTCTCGTGCGTTCGACCGTCGAGCTCCGTTCACTCGCTCTCGTGCGTTCGACCGTCGAGGCTTGATCATTGCCTTGCGAGCCATCGACCGCCGAGGCCGATACACGCGTTTATGTGCCTTCGACCGAGGACACCCGGCCACGAGACGAACCCGGTCGAACCGAAACCACAGGCCCCCGCGAGGAAGGGACCTGACGCGGCAGGAGGCGACTACCGGCAAAGTCGGAGCAAACAAAGGAACCACGACCCCCTCATCCATCGCCGCCTTGCCCGCTGCCACGACATCCAATCTTGAAACGTGACGATGCGCGATCCGAATGACACGACGCCCCCTTCGCGGCACTGCAGTCCTGGCCTGCACGGGAAGCCCCAACTTTTTACGGATCACGTCCAGCATCTTTGGTGACAAGAAGGATTCGAATCCAATGGTCGAGGGTGCCGTCTCGTACACCAGCACGATCTTCGAATACGACGATCTGGAACTGCTCGATACGATCCCAGACCAGCGATATTGGGCCGCGGTCACTTCGACGAGCTTGAGCCTGACGCCCGCTTTGCGGAACAGAGGAACCATTTTCTCCCAGGCCAACCTGGCTCCCATGGAACCGGCTGGGATCAAGACGGTCTCCACCAGGTCGCGTCCAAATTCCCGCATGATCCCACGAAGGGTCATCTTCCAACCTGCCTGCTCGAAAAGCCTACCAGCCAACGCTGCATCATGGGAGACCGCATGGCGAAACTGACGCTGCTGCGCACTGTCGTGGCTGACGGGGCCCGAAATGAACGGCCCGGCTCCCCATGGAAAAATCTGGGTCAGGACCTGCCGGTCGATGAGATGTCCAATGGCCTGTCTCACCGGGCGTGCTGCCGACTCCATGGGCCCATAGACGACGAGGAGCACCATGCCGTGAGGCTGGGCCAACACCTTGCGGAAGCCCTCCCGCTCACGCAGCAGCTCGGGAGCAAGACGAATCCAGTCCCTGCTGCTCCAGCCGGCGACCACGTCCACATCTCCCCGCTTGAGGGCGGCAATCGACTCGGCCGTGCTCGGGATGAACCGATACTCCAAGGCATCGATGGTAGCAGCCGGTCCCCAGTAAGCCTTGTTCCTCTCCAAAAGCACTTTCTTGCCCGGCCACCACTGAACCAACCGGAGAGGCCCGGTCCCGATCGGCTGGTCCAAAACACGGGTGCAGGACCGAATGCCGCCACAGTCCATCAGTTGGTGCTTGGAAACCACGGGGAACCGGGCCAGTCGTGCCAGGAAATCCGGATCCGCCTTGTCGAGGCGAACCTCGACCTCCAAAGGATCCAGGACACGCACGTCGCCGACGGGCAACCCAATCGAGTCCATGTCACTGCCCACGAGCCACTTACTCGGCCTCTTGCCACCAGCGAGATCGAGCGTGAATTTCACGTCTTCGGCTGTCAGGGGCCGACCGTCGTGCCAATGTACCCCACGCCGCAGTTCCAGACGCCACACCTGCCCGCCGCCCTTCGTCCGTTTCTCCGACCAGGAGGTCACGAGCCGGCCCCGCACCTTTCCGTTCTCGGGTTCCAAATCGACGAGTGGTTCGAGCACGGACGGGAAGAACATGCGCCAGGCGCGGATATCACTGTTGAACACCGGATTGAGGGGTCGAGGCTCCCAGGCCAACCGAACCCGCAGAAGACCGCCGGCAGCCACCTGCGCCCGTGGCAACCTCTGGCCTCGCGCCCCGGGATGACAGCCCGCCAAGAGCATCAGCATCGAAACAAGCCACACCAACATGGCGCTCGACGATCGTCCTTTGGTCCGAACAATGAACGCACGTTTCAAGCTTCTGAGCCTAGCCATATGTAAGCACCTCGACCTCCGATCCGGCCTCCAGACCTTCGAGCCCGGCCGGAAGTCGAACCAAGCCATGGGCGGACACCACGGAGGTGAGCACCGACGAATCTCCGGGAACGGGATCCGCCATCCACCGATCCTGCGCATCCCGGCGCAGGCGCACCCGGATGAACTCGTCTCTGCCTGGCACCGAAGCCACTCTCCGAGCCAACAAGGCCCGTTGCCTCGTGGGCCACATCCTGGCATCGGGCCAAGAGCGAACGTCCATCTCCCCGAGGCCAAAAACTTCTCCCTCGATGCTCCGAAGCAAGGGCGCAACGAACAACTCGAACGAGACGGCGCTCGACACGGGATGTCCCGGCATGCCGAACACAGGCTTCCCATTGACCATGGCGCAGATGGTCGGTCTCCCCGGCTTCACCGCGACCCCATGAAACAAAATCCTACCCCCGAGCCGCTCCAAGGCCGTTGCCGTCAGGTCCCGCACGCCCACGGAACTCCCCCCGGACAAGAGCACCACGTCACAGTCGCTGAGCAACCCCGCGACCGACGCCGTTAATTCATCCAGCCGATCGGGAACGATACCCCCACGGATGGCGCGCCAACCACGGCTCTCCACAGCAGCCGCCATGGCATGTTGGTTCACGTCGCGGATCTGGCCGGGACCCGGTTCCTGGTCCGGAGACACGATTTCGTTGCCCGTGGCCAGAACACCGACCACGGGCCGGCGCACCACGGAGGCCGTCCCGATTCCGAGCCCGCAGAGCGCCCCGATGTGATGCGACCTGAGCCTGGTTCCCGCGACGAGCAGAATCTGGCCCTCGCCAGCGTCCTCGCCACGATGCAGGACGTTGCGCCCCACACCGGCGGCTCGGTACACCTCCACCAGTCCACCCGCCACCTCGGCCGTGTCCTCGACCATGACCACGGCATCCGCGCCCCGAGGCAGGACCCCGCCCGTGGGCACGGCCAAGGCTTGGCCCGGCCCCACACGGCCATCGAAGACCCGCCCCGCCTCGATGCGGCCAATGCTCTCGAGCGTCGCTGGAACTCCGTTGCTGGCTCCCTGTACGTCCAGCGACCGGACGGCATAGCCGTCCACCGTCGCCCGATCGAAGGGCGGATAGTCATGAGGCACCACGACCGATTCGGCCAGAACCCGCCCCACCGCGTCAGCGACCTCGGCGGCCTCCGGCTCCAGTCCGCCGAATTCCGACAGCACCTTCAACGCCTGCAGGGGGGGGACGAGTTTGAGGAACTCATTGCCCTGGATCCCTTCGGTCATGTCACTGCTCCAGTCACGTCATGTATCACTGCTGTCGTGTCGTCGCTGTCGTTTCCCCGTAACCGGCTTCTTGAGGGTCTTTCGCACCAGACGCATGACGAGTTTGGTGGTGTCATCGATGCTGTCCGTCAGCATCACCTTGATGCCCTCACTCGTCTCGTCGAGCCCCTGGCGTACTATCTCGCTGGACATTTCCACCATGTGCTCGACCATGTCCACCAACTCAGGCGGCTGAGACGTATCCTTGCTCTTCACCTGTCCCTCGCCCACGACCCGACGGTGCTCCGCCACGACCTCGACGAACTCACCGACGGCTCGAAGCATGGCCGGTTCGATCACGGGACCGGCCAGCCGGGCCGCATGTTTGGCGAGTCCAAGTGGATGCTCCCTGTCCTTGTCCCGACGGTAGGCCTTGAAATGATCCTTGTTGTCCACGAATCGAATCCGTACGTGCCTGCTGTGCTCCTCGTCCTCACTGATGATCACGAGGACATTTTCGGTGATGGATCCCCAGATGCCGAGCACGAAAATATTGATACCGGCCTCGTCGGGACGCAAGTCGGGAATAAAATCCGTGTCCAGATAAAACCTCAGCACCACGGTGAAAAAAACGACGAGCTTCTCGGCAATTTCAGGCACCTCATGGAGCAGATACCGATATCGAGGCGTCGCCAGCTCCTCGAGGGACACGCGATGCAGGAGGGTCTCGCCGGCTGGCAGCCAATCAGCCCGCTGCTGAAACGAACAGAACGTGGTCAAGATCTGCTGATAGACACCATGCTGCCCATCAATGTCGATACCTCCGGCCCGCATGTACTCGAAAAGCCGTCGCGTGAGCACCCGTAAAAACGTGTCGAACTCGTCGTCATCGAGACGCGAGGCCAACTCATCGAGCAGGCCGCGTCGATACAAAGCAGCCCCGATATCCACGTTGTGCCGCCTCGGATACTCGAATTTGGCCACCTGACTAAAAAAGTAATAGGTGAATCGCGCCAGAAACGTCACGTTCCCCAAGCTCAGGAACCCACTGAACGGCTCCACCCGGTACCTGGGGTACCCATGATGGTCTCGAAGTACCTGCTCGCAGACCGTGTGAACGACGTCCATGCCAAGTTTCCTGGTCGTTGAGAGGGGAAGATCGAGGGCACAGCGCGTAGCAAACGCGCGGCTCACCCTCGCATTCTCCTCTTCGATGCGTTCCACCTCCTCGGGCAAGAGCCTCGGAGCAGCGGTGTACACGGTGGATTCGGGCAGAAGGAAATTCTCCGCGTCATGCTTGTCAAAACAGTCATCAATGATGGGCTTGGCCTGCTGCCAATTCAGGGAGGGGTGTCTGGATCCACGGAACCAGCGGAGCGTGTCACGGACACCCACCGTCACCGGTCGATTGAAGAAGTCTTCGAGACGATCTCTGGTGGCCCGATCCAACGGGTCTTTGCGCACGCGTTCCTGGAAGGCCCGAAGGTCATCAAAATCGGCAATACGTCGTTCGAAGTAGGGATCTTCGTCGAGAATCTCAAAAAGAGTCAGCTCGCGACGAGCATCCAACTCATAGACCAAGAAGAGGCCTTCGGGGCCTCCTTCGGGCAGATGGTCGATGCGCCCATCCACGAAGTCACGAAAGACATCCGGCAGGAATGCGGCGAACTGGTCCGCCGCCCCGCCATACGCAAAATAGGGAATTTCTCGACCGGCCTCCATGGAATCCTGGACCGCCTTGTCGAAGGAGGGATAGAGGCTGTATCCAATCGGCCCGAACACCTCCGAGACGTCGGACCTCGGCAAAACCGCCTCCCTCTTACCTCCCAGACGCATCACGAACAGATCGATGTTGCCCACCTTGACCAAAAAACGATCAGCCACCTCACGGGCGAACGTCTCGATCCGCTCCGCCTCGGTTTCTGGGTCTCGACCCACCAATCGAATCCAATCCCCCAGCACGACCGCGAGTTGTTGGGCGTCCATGACCAGCACCTGGGTGTGTGAGCCGCCGCGACTGTCTGCAGACAAGGGAACCGAGGCGCTCACGATGCCGCGGGTGATCCGATACCCTCCAAGGTCCCGTGCCATAGAATACTCTTCGCCGTCCGGCTGGGGACGCCACCTCGCGGCCGCTCGTTCCGCAGGCAGAACATCCGGGGTTCCTTCCGTCACGAAATCGTCACCGTCACGCATGCATCACTCCTGGTCTTGGGCCGGCATCACCACAGGCTTGCCGAGGTGACACTCAGACCACATCATCGTCTGCCACGACAGCGCATTCAACACAATCTCGAAAGCCACCGTCGCATCGAATCGACCGTGTCCCTTGACTTGCATCAGGGTTGCAGGCAAAAAACAAACAGCCGACAGGCGGAGCAACGACCTCGATTCCGATTCTCATGGGTCAGCGAAGCAATCGAAGCCGATTCGGTCGACTTGACTCACAGAGCCTGTTTGCTGAAACACACTTCATTGCGTGTGTGGACTATAACGAAAACAAGGGACTATGGGAACTTCAAAAGCCAAAACGCCGGTGATGCGTCAATACCTGGACTGGAAGTCCCAGTACCCCGACGCCGTACTCATGTTCCGGCTCGGCGATTTCTACGAAATGTTCTACGAAGACGCCATCGTGGTATCGCGGGCGCTCGACCTCACCCTCACGAGTCGGGACAAGAACAAGGAAAACCCGGTGCCCATGTGCGGAGTGCCGTACCATACCCTGGATTCGTACCTCGCCAAACTCGTCGAGCAGGGACACAAGGTAGCGGTCTGCGACCAGATGGAAGACGCGAAACAGGCCAAGGGCATCGTCAAGCGAGCCGTGACCCGCGTGGTCACCCCAGGGGTCAACCTGGACATGGACCACCTGGAAGCACGCAGACCGAACTACCTGCTGGCCGTTCGGCCCGTTCCGAGCGACGAATCGGACCGCAACGCCACGGCGCACAGCAAGGCCGCCTCCTTCGGCGACCAAAACGAGGCCGAACGACAGGACAATCGTCTCGCCCTCGCCTTCGCCGACGTATCCACAGGCGAATTTCGCCTCACGGTGCTCGATGGATTCGAAGATCTCGAGGGAGAACTGGCACGGTTGGCGCCCAAACAAATCGTGGTTCCCAGGGGGGCATGGACCGACAAGGACCGAGACGCATCCTCTGGAGAACCGGCTCCGGAACGACGCGACTCCCCAGGACAATGGTCGCAACACAATGCCGCCAAAATCTCGAATCTTCTCTCCCATGCGGCGCCCATGGTAGAAGAGGTCGAGGACGAATTCCTGAGCGACAGCGACCGACGACGCGAACTTGCCGCCCTGACCGGACAGACCAGCGACGCCCTGGACCACCTGCCTCGTCAGGCGCTGGGCGCGGCTCTGATGGTGGCGCGGTACATCCGCCACACCATCCCCGCTGCCTCCATGCCCCCATTGCGCCTCGTGCCGTACGTCCGGTCCGACTACATGGCTCTGGACGAAGCCACCTTCGCCAATTTGGAAATCTTCGCCACCCTCATGGAAGGAGGCCGAGCAGGCAGCCTGCTCAAGGCCATCGACCAAACCGTGACCCCCATGGGCGGCAGGGCGCTGCGTCGAGCCCTGGCATATCCCCTGCAGGACCTCACTGAAATCCGAAGTCGCCACGATGCCGTCGAAATACTCCTCGAAGCAGGTCCCCGGCGGACGGACCTACGCAAGCACCTCAAACACATTGCAGACATGGAACGCCTGGCCAGACGCATCGGGCACGGCGTCGCCACACCACGAGACCTGGCTGCCTTGAGACGGTCGCTGGAGTTGATACCCGACCTGGCCCGCCTCCTGCAGGACCTGCTTCCTCCCGGCGAGAAGAAACTGGGCCGGGACCAAAGCCTCCTAGACCTCGGCCAGGACATCCTCCAGGACATCGCCGACCAGATCGGCCAGGCCATGGTGGACGAGCCTCCCACCAGCCTCAAGGATGGAGGCGTCATCCGACCCGGCTACGACGTGAAACTGGACAGCCTAGTCGCCCTGAGCCAGGGCGGCAAGGACAGCATCCTGGCCATCGAGGAACGCGAGCGAACACGCACTGGCATTGCTTCTCTCAAGATCAAATACAACAAAGTCTTCGGCTACTACATCGAAGTCACCAGAACGAACCTCGCCCAGGTTCCGGATGACTACACGCGCAAGCAGACCCTGGTGAACGCAGAACGGTTCACCACTCCTGAGCTGGCAGAACACGAAACCCGGGTCTTGGAAGCCGAAGAAAAACGTCTCCTCCTGGAGCAGACCCTGTTCGACGCCCTCCGCAACGACCTGTCCGCCCATGTCCAACGCATCTCCAACCTGGCGGCCAAAGTGGCCACCGTGGATCTGCTGGCGGGCTTCGCCGAGCAGGCCGCTCTGGACGATTACGTCCGTCCCAACATGTCGGAGGACCCGGTCCTGGACATCCGTGACGGTCGCCACCCAGTCGTGGAGCAGTACCTCGACCCTGGATCCTTCGTGCCCAACGACACCAGCCTGGACGCAGGCGGACAGCAACTCCTCATCGTGACCGGTCCGAACATGGCGGGCAAATCCACCATCATCCGACAGGTGGCCCTCATCGCTCTGCTGGCGCACACGGGTAGTTTCGTGCCGGCCCGCTCCGCCACCATCGGCATCATGGACCGGATCTTCACGCGAGTCGGAGCCTCGGACAACCTGGCTCGGGGCGAAAGCACCTTCATGGTCGAAATGAAGGAAACCGCCAAAATCCTGCGATACGCCACGAAACGCAGCCTCGTGATCCTAGACGAAATCGGCCGTGGCACCTCGACCTTCGACGGCATGTCCCTGGCCTGGGCCGTGGCTGAATACCTCCACGACGCCATTGGGGCCAGAACCATGTTCGCCACCCACTATCACGAACTGTGCGCCCTGGCCGACGTCAGGGCCAGGGTCCGCAACTACACGGTCCTGGTTCGTGAATGGAAACACGACGTCGTGTTCCTGCACAAACTCGCACCGGGCGGGGTGAACCGATCCTACGGCATCCAGGTCGCCAGGCTGGCTGGCGTGCCGGCCCCGGTCATTGCTCGGGCCGAAGCCATCCTCAAAAAGCTCGAAAAGAGCCAGGGGCCCGTGGATCGCACGGCGCAGCTCAGCCTGTTCGCCGACGTGCCCCCTGCCCTCTCCAAGAAAAAGGGCCCCTCAGCCCGGATGACACCAGGCCAGGCATCTTCCTCCAACCCCCAGGCATCTTCCTCCAACAACGAGGACGCCCCATCACGAACCCATGGAACCGACGTCACGTCGTTGAAAATTTTTCGCACCCTGGAAGCAATCGACCCAGACGCACTCACCCCACGCCAGGCCATCGACACACTCTACCGCCTCAAGGCGATGCTGAAGAAACCAGACGAGGACCACGAGGACGGATAGACCGTCCTGCCATCGCCTTGCGATGGCAGTCGGCAGTGGGTTGATGGAAGCCGTCCATGAATTGATGGAGGTCCGCCGCCCGAAGAACGACGAAGAGAGGCACTACCGCAGTCGCTGGTCGTAGACGCAACGGAAGCGGCGCAGATTCGTGGGGCTCGACATGCCCGTGCTGTACTCCCAGTCGGCCGGTCCGTCGCCGCTCCAACGCATCAGCGGGTACCCGTAGTTGTTGCTGTACCAATACATCGGCTCGTTCAGCCACAGCCACTGGTTCTCACCGTTCGGCCAACCACTGTGAATCAAACGAATGGCCTCTCGATGATCGGCCAAATGCCCGCCACTGGCGAGGCATTCGCTGATGGCCGTCGCCGCATCCAGGGCCACGCGGTCGTAGCTGTCGGCGATCAGACCATCGCTGGTTCTGAAACACTCGTCTCCAGGAGGTCCGTAGCAGTTGTTCTTGGCCAGGACGTCACCGCGACGCGACGGCCAGATGCATCGATAATATTGGGCGGTCGAAGTTTGAGAATTGGTCGAAGCACCGTCGGAAATGCGCACGACCGCCCGGCGTCCCGCATCTCCAGTCGCCATCTTGGTCCACAGATAACTCGTGGACGTGACGTCGCCAATCGAATTGTGTGGATTGCTGCTCGACCGAACGGCCCAGATTTCCGTGGCTGTCGGCAGACGACCGCCCAGCGATTCGCACTGTGACTTCGCCTCGTCGTAAGGAAGATGGTCCCTCTGGATGCCATCCCAGGCATTGCCCCAATCATCAACGATCTCGATCACGTTCGCCTGGTTGTTCGAAGTACCGGGAGCACCAGATGAACACTCGTACAGGGTTCCTGTCCAGGTCACGATATTGGTAGCGCTACATGTGGGAACTGCCGGCCCCATCGCCCTCCAGATACACCGATAGGCCCGATTCGAAGAGGCTGCGGATCGGGCGCCGGTCGTAGACGACCAGTACCAGGATTCGACTCCCGCCGAGGACCACTTAGCCAGGGCGTTTCCGTAGCCATTGCTGTACCAATACAAGGGATCCGACAGCCAATTCCAGGCATTCGTGCCTCCGGGCCAGCCCTCGTGGACCAACTCGGTGAAATCCGCTTCGTTGGCCAGATCGCCGTCCTCGTCTCGGCAGTCTTCGACTGCAACCGCCATGCGAGTGGCCACCCGATCCTGTGAGTCGGCCACGATGGGAGACCGGCGATCCGACGCCGCGAAACATCCACCCGTGCAGGTCGAGTTCGTTGGCTGAAAACTGCTCGGATCGGCCAATCCGACGCACCGAAAACGCTGAGCCGAAGTTCCCCCTGAAAGCGATCCAAACGTAGAAGAGCGATACGACCAGTTCTCGGCCGTCTGGTCGGTCCAACGCACAATCGCCTGACCGTAACCACCATTGTACCAGTACATGGCGTTGCCCGCCCAGAGCCAGTTGTTCGTTGTGTGCGGCACGCCCTTGTGGATGACATCGCCCCATTCCGCAACCACTGGGATGCTTGCTCCGTAGAACGCGCACTCATTGACGGCCGCCGCGTAGGTGACGGCAGGCCGGTCCCATTGATCCAAGTTCCACACGTGACCAAACGACCAACAGGGCTCGGTGGGATCCCCATAGCACCGGTACTCGTCGAACCCTGCCCCCTCTGAATCCGGCCACACGCATCGATAATGCAACGATGCTGTCTCAGCCGTATACGAGACCTGCCCGTTGCTCAGCCTCACGGTCGTCCTGGCATTCGCCGAATGGCAGGCTATGAGGGTCCACAGATAGTTCGTCGCGGAACTGTCGGACAGGTTTCCCGTGCCCGTCGTTGCATTGTTGCGATACAGTTCCGTAATGGTGGGCAGCCGACCTCCGAGCGCCTCGCATGTGGCCTTGGCTTCGGCCCAGGTTGCCGCGCCGCGCTCGATTCCGTCCCAGGTCTCGTTCCAGGCATCCACCACCGGATACCCGTTGTAATGCTGGCAGTAGGACCAGTGCCAGCAATCGGTGTCGTCGCAGTCGGTTTGACCGTCGCTATCATTATCGCGACCATCTTTGCACAGCGAGTAGGAATCCTCGCCACCAGCCAAACAGAAGACGAAACCCTGGCAATCCGGATCGTCGCAATCCGTTTGACCGTCGCTGTCATTGTCCTGGCCGTCCTGACAGGCTGCCGATGTCGATTCCTCGGACTGACAGAAGACGAAACCCTGGCAATCCGTGTCGTCGCAATCCGTTTGACCGTCGCTGTCATTGTCCTGACCATCCTGACAGGCCGATGCGGTCGACTCCTCCGCCTGGCAGAACACAAACCCCTGGCAATCCGTGTCGGCACAATCCGTGTCGCCGTCGTTGTCGTTGTCCTGACCGTCCTGACAGGCAGCCGACGTGGACTCCACAGACTGACAAAAGACGAAACCCTGACAATCCGTGTCGTCGCAGTCCGTCAGCCCATCGTTGTCGTTGTCCTGACCGTCTTGACAGGTGAACGCCGTGGTTTCTTCCAGCGAATAACAAAACACGAAGCCCTGGCAGTCTGGATCCGCGCAGTCGGTGTAGCCGTCGTTGTCGTTGTCCAGGCTATCCTGACAGAGAGCCGACGTGCTCTCGTCAGACTGGCAAAACACGAAGCCCTGGCAGTCCGGGTCCGAACAGTCGGTCTGGCCGTCGTTGTCGTTGTCCTGACCGTCCTGACACGCCGTTGAGGTAGCCTCCGACGGACTCTGACAAAACACGAAGCCCTGGCAGTCCGTATCGTCGCAGTCCGTGTCGCCGTCGTCGTCGTTGTCCTGGCCGTCCTGGCACGCCATGGCCGTGTCTTCCGTCACGGTCGCGCAGAACACGAAGCCCTGGCAGTCCGTATCGTCACAGTCCGTCTGGCCATCGCCGTCGTTGTCCTGGGTGTCCTGGCAGGCCGTGGCCGTGTCTTCCGCAACTGCCTCGCAGAACACGAAGCCCTGGCAATCCGTATCGTCGCAGTCCGTCTGGCCGTCGCCGTCGTTGTCCTGGGCGTCCTGGCAGGCCGTGGCCGTCGATTCGCCCGTGCCACCACCGGAACTACCCGAATCACCGCAGGCCCAGGTTGCCACGGCCATACCGAACACGCCACACAGCAGCCAAATTTTCTGTCTCACCATTGGTCCACCTCCTCAGTCACCCGACGGTTGTTTCTGTCGCTTCCTGTCCCCCCTCTCTCGTTGCACCGACCCTCTATTGTCTATTGAGATTTGTAATTCATATGACAAGTACGGTCAACAAGAAAAGAGCATCGCCCCGTACCTTGCGGTCACTGACAGCGCTGGAAGGTCACCGAGCCCCGCAAGAGCGGGACGCCGTTCTTGTCCTTGCACAGGAGCCGAGCGTGCCCGTTCAGCAGTTGCACGCCGTTGACCCGAATCTGCGTCCGAACCACGGCCACGTCGAACAGCTCGCAATTGGTGAACTTGATCGCCTCGTCCGTGGGGCCGGCCGCGGAAATGACCGCGTAGCCCTCGGCAGTCTTGACGATCCGAACGATGGGACCTCCGGTCCGACTCCCCAACTCGACCCCGTTGTATCCGTGGGCCTGGCCCGACAGACACCTCGAGGGCGTCATGGCCCAATGCCCCAGTTTTCCTCCCGCAATGAGTCGCCCGGTGACCAAACTCCGCTCCACCCTGCTGGCCTTCCGACCACCGGTCCCGGGCACCATCAACAACCACGCCATCACACCAACGCCTAGGACACTGATGACCCCAATCAGGATCATGGCGACTCGGGCCGGCTTGGCAGACTGGACGGTCTGAACCGCGACCGGCACCTGCTTGATGTCCTGGCCCGATGGAAGCGAAGCGTTGCTCGAACTCGACGCTGTGGCGGATGGAGACAAGACATTCGAAGACGACGAAGCGGCGACCGACGCAGCTCCTGACGCCTCCGCGCCTTGCTTGGCCCACTGGGAACCCGATCCATCGACATGAATCTCGGCCCCGCAGGAGGGACAAGTGGCCCCACGATCGATGACGTCGTCACGGAGCGTCACCTTGGTGCCGCACACGGGACAGTCGAGGATCACTTCGCGGACAGAAGCAACCGCGATCGCCTTCCCAAGACTCGATCCGGAAC
The DNA here is from genome assembly GCA_021162935.1 of Deltaproteobacteria bacterium. Lineage (GTDB taxonomy): Bacteria > Myxococcota_A > Polyangia > HGW-17 > SLPX01 > JAGGXR01. Next base: position 19,410 of record JAGGXR010000027.1, on the reverse strand, counting down.
CAGCGGCAGCCAGACCAGCCATTTTGAGCGGGTCGTTCGGCCCCGCACCGAGGAGTATTTCCAGCATTTCTGCCGGGACACGCACTTCCGAACGACAGGAGGGGCAGACGCCTCCTTCGACGACCTGCCGACCGCGGAGCACCACCGACGACCCACAATTGGGACAGTCCATGGTCAGTTCGACGTTATCCTGGACCACGACGTCAGCCCCACCGAGACCGTCCGCCTCATGGTCCAATTCAGACACCCCAGGGCCTGCCGATCCGCTTCCACGCCCAGGATGGAAGTCCTGGGTGGGCTCGTCGTCTCGATGTGGCTCGGACAACTCTTCGGTGAGCACCGAAGCGACCCTCGACGAGGTGCGCCCATCGGTGGGAAAATCCTGGGTAGGCTCGTTGTCCGCCGCCTCCTCCAACTTGGACGCCGCGTCCGGACGGGAGTCGTCACGCGTGCCGGCAAACGGCACCACCTTCGGGGTCTTCCCCGTCCGCAATGGGCGCGTCGCATCGCCTTCGGGCTCGGGCATCGCAAGGCGACTCGCATGGCCCGTGCCCACCCGATTCGTCTCTTCGGCATCCGACCGGGATTCGGTTCCATCCCCGTCGCCCTGCGGTTCAAAGGGAACACCCGTCTTCGTCGACTCATCCGATGCACCCGTCTCCGAAATCGCCGCCCCTGCCGGTTCCGACTGGGACGCCAATGACGACTGTCCGTCGGATCCCAATGTGGCTTTTGCGGCATCAGGCGTCCCCGACGCACCAACGGAAGTCGCAGGCTCCACGTCGTCGGGAATACGCATCACCTTGCCGCAAGACAGACACACGGCAATGCTCTGGTCGGTGCGTATATTCACGTCCATCCCGCAGGCTGGACATTTGACTGTCTGGTCGTGGCCCATGCTCTCCTCCGAACCCTGCTGGCATCCATTGCGGTCGAAGAAACCGTTCCGGTCTTTGCCGTGTCAGGCCTGCATCACGACGCTTTCGCATCGCGTCCTACCTCAGATGCTTGTACCGGATCGGATGGCAAAAGAGCAAGGTCGGACAGAAACGCGGCAGCACGGTCATTGTTCAGGCAATGCATTGATCGCCAAAACGATCGGCCGAACGACGTATCCATGGTCAGACGGTTCATTCACGATGTGGGACGTCACCCATGGTCAGGCAACGGTGGCAGGGCGACCCGACTCTTCTCTCCAAAGCTGTGGTCGCCGCTTCGAATCAAGAATGCGCTTGCGAATCCGAATCGCCTTGGGAGTCACCTCAACGAACTCATCCTCGTCGATAAATTCCATGGCCTGTTCCAGAGGTAGCACTCTGGGAGGCGTGAGGATGACGTTTTCGTCACGATGAGCTGCACGGTGATTCGTCAGGTGTTTCTCACGACAGACGTTCACATTGATGTCGTTCCGGCGGGAATTCTCGCCAACCACCATGCCATCGTAGACCCGTGTGCCGGGACCGACGAAGAGGGTGCCCCTGGGCTGGAGATGAAACAGTGCATAGGGAGTCGTCTGCCCAATCCGATCCGAAACCAAAGCCCCGGTCCTTCGCGCGGGAATCGGGCCCTGCCAGGGAATCCAATCTTCGAACGCACTGGCGATGATCCCCTCGCCCCGAGTCAGGGTCAAAAACTCACTGTTGAATCCGATGAGCCCACGGGTGGGAATCAGGTACTCGATCCGAACCCGCTCTCCTTCGGGGGTCATCTCAACGAGCTGCGCCTTTCTCGGCCCCAAACGCTCGCTGATGGCTCCCATGACTTCCTGACGGCAGTCGATGAAGAGTCGTTCACGAGGCTCGAAAAGCTTGCCATTCTCATCGGTGTGGGTGACGACCTCGGGTCGCGAAAGCATAACCTCGTATCCCTCGCGCCGCATGGTCTCCACAAAAACGCCGAACTGCAACTCACCTCTGCCAATCACGCGAAAGACGTCGGGAGTCTCGGTCTCTTCGACCCGAATCGCCACGTTGGCCTTGGCCTCGCGCATGAGCCGTTCCCTGAGGTTGCGGCTCGTCACGTAGCGCCCGTCTTGTCCCGCAAAGGGCGACGTGTTCACACAAAAATTCATAACCATCGTGGGCTCGTCCACCCGAACTCGTTCAAGGGGCGGCGTCTGCGGATCCGCGGTCACAGTGTCCCCGATCTGCACGTTTTCGATGCCGGCCATGGCCACGATGTCGCCTGCGCTCACCTTGGGCACCTCGATCCGTTGCAGCCCTTTGAACCCGTACAACCGCATCACGCGGCCGGGACGAGCCGCGCCCGCCTCGTCCCGAATGAACACGTCCTGCCCCACAGCGATGCTGCCGGCACGCACCCGGCCGATGATGAGCCGCCCCACGTAATCGTCCCATCCCAGGTTATTGACGTGGAGCTGCAGCGGCTCATCCACCGGATCTTGAGGTGCAGGCACGTATTCGGCGATGGCCTCGAACAGGGCACGCAGATTCGTCGCACCGTCTCCAAGTTCCCAATGAGCGATACCCGACCGACCATCGGTGTAGACCACGGGAAACTCGATGGCCTCGTCCGAGGCCCCCAGATCAATAAACAGGTCATAGACCTCGTTGAGCACCGCTTCCGGCCTCGCGTCCTTCCGATCAATTTTATTAATCACGACGATGGAAGGCAGCCCCAAATCGAGGACCTTCTGGAGCACGAACCGCGTCTGCGGCAGGGGACCCTCGGCGGCGTCTACGAGTAACAGAACCCCGTCGGCCATGAACAGAGTCCGCTCCACCTCGCCCCCGAAATCGTGGTGGCCAGGCGTATCGAGGATGTTGATCCGGTAATTTCCATAGTCGATGGCCGTATTCTTGGCCAAAATCGTAATCCCGCGCTCCCGCTCCAGGTCGTTGTTGTCCAGCACGCGGTCGACCACCTCGGCGCCTTCCCGAAAAAGGCCACTCTGGCGCAGCATCCCGTCCACGAGGGTCGTCTTGCCATGGTCGACGTGAGCCACCACGGCAATGTTTCGGATGTGGTCCTGGGCCGTCGCGGCCGCATTGTCGTTCGCCTGGGACAACGGCCGGTCCATCGTTTCGCCCGGCCCCCCTACACCACCACTCGGATCACTCGCATCTGGGTTCCTGGTCGTTGGAGTCACTGATCGTCGTTCGTCTGTCGGTTCCATGTTCTTGCCGGTTCCATGCGCTGCGCTCCAGCGCGCTGCTCTTCGATAAAGGAAAATGACACGCAGCGGGTTATGGGCCAAGACGGCCCAATGGTCAATGGACAATCACCAAGAAGGAGGGATGATCCTCAAGATTGGCACGAGAACCATGTCACACGGCACTGAGGCGCAGCATTTCCACGAGCGCAACGACCGCCTTTTCCATGTCCGCCAGCGCCACCCGTTCATCAGTGGAATGCTCGTTCTGCGCGCCGACTCCCACCACCGCCATCTCGATACCGTGATTGTTGTAGATGGAAGCGTCCGTGAAGCCGGTGATGAAAATAGGCTTTGCCCTGATCCCGACGGTCGATAGAGCCTTCTGCGCGGTGACCACGGTCCAGGCATCTTCGGGGATCCGAACCGCCTTACACAGATTGTCGATCTTGATTTGGACAGAGGCGCCGGCTGCTTCCACCTCGGCCTTGATGATCTGCTCCATCTTCTTCGCCAGTGCGACTCCCTTGTCGTGGTCCGCGCTTCGGCACTCGGCGAGGAAGGTGACGTGATCGGGCACGCCGTTCCGGATGAGTCCCCCCGTAATCACACCGACGTTGGCAGTGGTCTGCTCGTCGATACGGCCCAACTCGAGCGCCGCGATGGCCCGAGCCGCCGCCTGGATGGCGTTGACGCCCTTTTCCGGCTCCATGCCCGCATGGGCCGCCTTGCCCGTCACCTCCACGTCCATGGCGAAGTATGAGGGACCGCCGATGACGATGGTTTCCAGACTATCGTTGTCCAACAGGAAACCACGACGCGCCGAAATCTTGTCGAAGTCCAGGTGCTTGACCCCGAACAGACCCACTTCCTCCTGGCGGCTCACCGCAAATTCGACGGGCGGATGGACCGGCGCAATACGCATGGCTTCGAGTGCCTCGGCGATGCCGGCCTTGTCATCGGCCCCCAAGATCGTATCGCCGGCCGAATGGATCACTCCATCTTCGAGCACCGGCTCGATGCCCACGCCAGGCTTGACCGTATCGGCGTGGCAGGATAGCAGCACGGGAGCAGCGCTCTGGCAGCCCTTGGATGGAAAACGCGCAATGAGATTTCCATAAGAATCCAATTCCGCCTCGCCACCCACCTCGCGAATCGCGCCCAACAAATACTGCATCATGGCAGCCTCGTTCCCGGACTCGGAATCGATACGAACCATCTGTTGAAACTGCCCCGCCATCCGCTCCACGTTCACCGCAATTTTCGTCTCGTTCATGATTTTTTCCTCCGTCGGTCCCTGGTATGATCGTCCGTATGACTCAATGATTCCCCAAAATCTTCGTGCAGACCCAAGCCGACGAACGCTTCGCGCAGGCCTGCTTGAGCCTGGTCAGATGAGGCTCCTCCGATGCTGATGTGTTCCTGGCCGCCATGACCCCTCGATAGGCAGCCCACAGATCGGTCGACAGGGTCAGTTTCCCGTAGCACCCCGTGCTCTCGTACTCGGCAAACTGCTTCAGCGCATCGGCCCAAATCTGCTGCTTGAACGCCGCGGTGCCAGCGTCGTACAGTTCTTTGCAGTGGCGCGCACTCACCTTGGACGACGCCCCCGGGCAGGTCAATGCCTTGCCGCAGGGCGAATGGCCACGATATTTGACACAGGCACTCCGAACAACCCGTTTGAACGCATCGAGATACTTGTGCGTCGGTGTCTCACAGGCACTCAGGAAGGCTCGATACCCCAACCAGGCATCCGTTACAGGCGTCATGCGGCCGTTGCAGCCTCCCGACAGGTACTGGGCGAACACCTCGACCGCGTTCGCATATTGCTTGGCCCGATAGAACTTGGATCCGCTTCGATAGCTCGAAAAACAAGCCGAATGACCGATTTGTGTCTTTTTGGGCACGGCCAGGCCCGACTCGTCCTTGGTCGGCTGAGCCGCCGCTCCACCAGCATGCCCAGCGGCAGGGCGTCCCGGGAGACCGCCGGGCTGCATGCCGGCGGTCGTCGCAGCGCCCGCGCCGGGCCGAGGCGAGGCTGCCATCCCCGACTGACGGTTGTCCGGAACGCCGGCGGTCGTGCCGGATGGCCCAGCCATCGCAGACATTGCGCCTAACCGAGCCATCATGTCACCGCCAGACGGCGCCATCGCCGCTTTTGCAGGCATCGACGCCCCGCCACTTGCGGCTGCACCCTGTGATTGTTTTTTGGAACAACCCATCCAGGCCCCTGACAGCATCAACACCAGCCCCATCACCCAGACCCGGTTCCAGATCCCCAATCCCGCCAGAACGCCCCCAGGATCACATTGCCGTCTGGTCATCATGCTCGCACCTCCCTTGCTCCCCGTCATCATCGCCCTCACACGTTTCTCGACCAACCAATCGACTCGACAGCCGACGACCGTTTGTACCGCATCGCAGCGAAGGAATCCACACAGATTCCAGACATGGAAACGATGCCAGCAACCAAACCAGGAACCAAATAGGAACGATTCATCGATCGACTGTCTGCGACCCGATGTGGGTACCCTGAACGATTGGAGCCTCACCATCACCAAGGCGGACACCTGATTCCGGGACTGCGAAATGTCTCATCCTTCTACGCACGATCGACCTTTCTACGCACGATCGACTGACGCGTGACCTCGACTCTCCTTCTGTCTTTTCGCTCGTCGGCCACCTTGCAATTTGGTACCATAGCCTCTGGTTGCTGGTCGCATTGATTGGAGGCTCACATGATGATTCCTTGTTCTCGTGTCGCCATCAGCGTGCTCGGCGCCCTTCTCTTTGGAGCCTGTGTCTTTGACCCAGTAGCTGGCATCGCGCCGAATACGAACGACAACGACAACACGAATACAAACAGCAATACGCGGCATTGTGGAGATGGCGTCATCTCACCAGGCGAAGACTGTGACGGCCAAAATCTGGGCGGTCAGGACTGCATCAGCGTTGCCCAAGGATTCGATGGAGGTAAACTGGGCTGTCTGTCATCCTGCCGCTTCGACACCTCTCAGTGCACGAGTACCAATTGTGGAAACAACGTCGTCGATTCCGGCGAAGAATGCGACGATGGAAACGCCGTCAACACAGACGCATGCCTAAACAACTGCCGCGCCGCCACGTGCGGCGATGGACAGGTCCGAGAAAACCACGAATCCTGTGATGACGGCGGCCAGGACACATCTGGCTGCGACGCCGACTGCACCCTGCCCGTCTGCGGCGATGGACACGTCAACCAGGCTGCCGGTGAACAGTGCGACAGCAGCGGCCAGGACACATCTGACTGCAATGCCGACTGCACCCTGCCCGTCTGCGGCGATGGACACGTCAACCAGGCTGCTGGTGAACAGTGCGACAGCAGCGGCCAGGACACATCTGACTGCAATGCCGACTGCACCCTGCCCGTCTGCGGCGATGGACACGTCAACCAGGCCGCCGGTGAACAGTGCGACGATGCGAATATCACAGCAGATGACGGCTGCAACACATCCTGCAGAATAGAAGATTTCTTCGGCTGCTCACCCGATAATCCAAGCGAGTGCCATTGCGTCGTGTACGTCGATCAATCGCTCTCGAACCCCGACCAAGGCCAATCTTGGAGTTCGGCCGACGACGACCTCACGGACGCCGTGGCCAGGGCTTCCAACTTCGTCCAAGATGGAGAGCCCTTCTGCGACGTCTGGGTGGTCCAAGGCACGTACGACCTCCCCTCGGGCATCAATTTGGCCGACCACGTCCACATGTACGGCGGCTTTGCAAGCGGTGACCGGTGGTACGATGATCGGACGCTTCCCGCCAATGCATCCATGCTGGACGGCAAGAACAGCGCAGATTCAGTGGTGACAGCCTACCTCGTCGTCGACGCACGTCTGGACGGATTCGAGGTCACGGCCGGAGTAGGGAGTGGCTATGGCGGAGGCCTCTGGCTCAAGGGTCAGGACATCGTTTTGGCGAACTGCATCATTCGAGACAACGTGGCGCACGACAACGGCGGCGGCGTCTACGTGACCTGGAACAATGATGGAGTCGGGCCCACGGACGTGAAAATCATCAGGACGATTCTTGCCCGCAACCACGCGGACAAGAACGGGGGAGGCTTGTGCGTCTTTTCCAAAAGCCACGTCACCCTTCAAGACGTGTTGCTCGTCGGAAATAGTGCCGACGTGAGCGGCTTCAGCGTGGCCTCTCTCGGCGACTCGGACTCACAAATCTCCTGCATCAACTGCACCGCCACCCCGGGCGGACAGACGCCAGTCACTGCGAATTTCAGAAATGGAGGACAGGGCCGCATTGCCGTGATCAACAGCATCCTGTGGGGTCCGTCGAACGTCACCCAACTCTCAGGATCGGTGTCCGTGCGATACAGCGACGTTCGAAACATATCGGGACTGGGGCCCGGCAACATCGATGCCGATCCGCTCTTCGCCGGTCCTTCCAACGACTTCCAATTGGCACCAAGCTCTCCCTGTATCGATGCGGCTGACGGCGATGCAGCAAGTTCGGCAGATATCCTCGGACGGCCACGGCACGACGACGCGACAGCGGACAGTGGGACTGGAACGCCGACCTATGTGGACATGGGAGCCTTCGAGCGCCAGTAGATCCTTCCCGATTCGTGGAGCGGGCGTCTGGTCAGGGCAACTCGCCCGAAACGATGCCCTGGGTATTGGCGAGAATGAAATCGACGAGCGGACCATAGAGATACGTCTCACCCTTCTCGGACGCTGCCAGAATCGCGTCCAAATGATGAAATTTGGGAGCCACGATCAGGGCAAATCCGGACTCGTATGCAGGAAGGCTCGGATCGCGGGCTGCACCGGCATTGGGCCTATCAGGCCCGACGGGCGGCAGACTCAACCGATAGTTCTCCACGAACTGCATGTCGAAAATCTCGCCGTACTCTGCGAAGAAAAAGAAGACCGGCGCGTCCATTTCTGAATTGTGCGTCACGCGAAGCCCAAGCTTCCAACGATAGTCCTCATCCGAGGCCACGACATCCAGGCTATCGACGGCGCATTGATCCAGGGTCAGCCGCACAGGCGGGTACCACTCCAGGCCACCTGTGGGACCAGCTAAAATTGCACCAGCCACATCACCGAGCGACGTCAACTCTGGAGGATCCGTCTGGTCATACTCCTGCCACGAGTAGACGACGTTTGTGTCCGCAGGTCGCATGAGGTCCTCACCTGAAAATGGATTGTAATATTCTTCGAGATCTCCACCCACCGCCGTACCCACGCTCGTCCGCATGACCAGAGCAGGAGAAAACTGTTCATCGACCATGAGCCCAAGGGCCGCGCGGGCAGTGAACCGAAGGCCTGCCTTATCCTCGGAGATACTGACCATGTCCTTGATGAACGGATCCTGAATCTCGACGGTTGGGTCACCATACAACCCAGACGCCCTCATTCCCGCAATCTCCAAAGCAAGCCAAAAACCAGCATCCAATCCCGGCTGTTGGTAATAGGGACCATGCGCCCGCAGGTCATCGAGCCCCAGGCTCAAACCAAGCGAACCGACGCAGCCCTCGTGGTGATATTCGTCCTCGGTCAAAGACTGACGCAGACCGCCTCCGTCGAGCATCACAATCCCGGCCAGATCATTGCTGCCCTTCTGGCCATCGAAATCCCAGGCGGCGAAGTCGGACAGGATGGGTGCCCCGAGGGAAAATCCAACGAGGATCACGTTCGTCTTCCGTTTCTCCTCGTCGACAAAATGGAGCACCATGGACAGGTCTCGAACTTCCTGTGCCAGGCCCCACTCCGACATATACGAGGGCTCCGTGGGGTCAATCACGCCTCTAAACACATGCCCGTCGACCACCTGCCCGTCTGCGTAGTATCCGGTGGCGATATTCACGTCTCCCCCACGCTTGGCCGCATCGATGCCGACTCGATCTTCGAGTACGTTGCTCCGCCGCTCATAAGCCCACAGCTCGATGGCTCCCTTGCTCCGGACGATCAGGTTTTGGGCAAGCTCCGCATAGCTCCCCACCCCAAGCGCCGCACCTGGATATGCGAGGACGATGGCCTGCGTCGGTCGCGTGCCATTTCGAGCCCAAAAACGCGTCACGCTGATGGTAGCCGTCTCCGAAGGAGCCTGCTGCCCAGTCACCGGATTCGGCTCGGACAAAGGTACGGGATACGAGCGAGACTGCGAGGTCACCACGATGGGCTCGCCGGCATCGCCCGCCGATCCGTCCCCCTGGGACGCATCCACAAGAGCCTGTGCATCGCTGGCATCGGTTCCGGCGTCCACCCCAGACGCATTGTCATCGTCCGAACAAGCTCCCACGACGCTGGTTCCCACAGCAATGAGCAAGGCCAACAGGAAGGTGCCACCAATCAAGTGTATTCGATGTGTCATATTATTGTCCCACCCATGTGACTGGCACAGCAGTAAAGTTCAAATAGAACCACCAACCAGGAGTCGACCCATCCAACCCGACGTCCATGTCGTCTCCGGCACCACAGGCATCAGGCTGTAGCAGGTCCGACAGCGACTTCGTACCGAGTGCGCCGAGGTCGAGCATCGTATTCTGTGCATCGGTCTCCGTGATGAATTCGGCTATGACACCATCGATCATCGAGGTCGCAGGATCCCCCGAATAGACCGCCGCAAGTCTCGCATCGTGAAACGTCACCGGAGTTCCACCCAGCATCAACGTAATCGTCGTCCCTCCCGTGATGTAGCAGACCGGAGGTGCCGTCGGCTCCGTGATGCCAGGAGAATACCCAGACGTGGTCCCGGCATACGGCGATAGGCAGGTCCCAGAACCCTGGTTCGCATAGGTCGTCGACTCCATCGGGGCGGTCGGGTCCACGTCACAAGTCGTCGTGGACATGGGCGAGGTGCACAACGCGTTGCCGATATCCACCGGCCCCGAATAGGAGGACGACTGATCCAGCGGGCGGATGAGAAACAGCAGGCTCAGTTCCAGGTAGCCGTCGCCATCCACGTCGTTTTGTATGTCGTCGTTGAGCTGTTCATTGACCGATTGCTGGCCGAAGGGAGCGGAATCCGTCACATCGTAGCAGCTAAATAAAATGCGGAGAAAAATGTGCGGATCACGCAACTCCATCCAGTCGATCCGAAACGCCGTGACCACCGGCCCTTCGTTCTGACAATTCCCATCACACCCATCACCGGGCGTCACGTTTCCGTCGTCGCACTGCTCGCCCGGTTCGACCACGTTATTGCCGCACACAGATGAACAGTCGGTATCCGTAACCGCATCGCATCCGGACGGGCAACAGCCGTCCCCATTCGTGCAGGTCGTGATCGCCTGGTTCTGGCAGGCCACGTCACAATTCTGCGCACTCCCGGTCATCGTGTCTGTGGTGCACACATCTCCGTCGTCGCAGTCCGTCGGACAGCTCGAAGGCGGATCGCACGTCTCTCCCTGCTCGACGACTCCGTTTTCACAATGAGGCGAGCAGTCGTCGTCATTGAGCGAATTGCACGTGCTCGGACAGCAGCCATCTCCATTGGTACAGGTCGCGATCGGCTGGTGCTGGCAGGCCACGTTGCAGTTCTGCGAGCTCCCGGTCATCGTGTCTGCGGTACACACATCTCCGTCGTCGCAGTCCGTCGGACAGCTCGAAGGCGGATCGCACGTCTCTCCCTGCTCGACGACTCCGTTTCCACAATCAGGCGAACAATCGGTGTCATTGAGCGAATTGCACGTGCTCGGACAGCAGCCATCTCCATTGGTACAGGTCGCGATCGTCTGGTGCTGGCAGGCCACGTTGCAGTTCTGCGAACTCCCGGTCATCGTGTCTGCGGTGCACACATCTCCGTCGTCGCAGTCCGTCGGACAGCTCGAAGGCGGATCGCACGTCTCTCCCTGCTCGACCACGCCGTTGCTGCATTCGGCGGTACAATCGTCGTCATTGAGCGAATTGCACGTGCTCGGACAGCAGCCGTCCCCATCCGTGCAGGTCGTGATCGGCTGGTTGATGCAGGTGGCGCTGCACGTCTCGGCACTGCCCGCCATTCGATCCATGGTGCAGACGTCTCCGTCGTCGCAGCTCGTCGGGCAACTCGATGGCGGGTCACAGGTCTCTCCCTGCTCCACCACGCCATTGGGACACACTGCTGAACAGTCCGAATCGGACACGGCGTCGCACCGGACGGGACAACAGCCGTCCCCATTCGTGCAGGACGTTATCGGTTCATGCGTGCAGGTCGCGTCACAGGTCTCTGCGCTGCCCGTCATCATATCGATGGTACAGGCATCGTCGTCATCGCAACTCGTGGGACAACTCGACGGAGGGTCACACGTCTCGCCCGGCTCGACGGCGCCATTTCCACATTGAATGGCACAATCCGAATCCAAGGTCCGATCGCTGCCGGGAGGACAGCAGCCATCGTGATCGATGTTGTTCGTGATATGACCGACCACGCAATGGGCCTGACAGTCCCTGCCCGACAAAAACACCGTCTCACAGGGTTCTGTCGTATCGCAGGTGGTCGGACAGGCCCCTGGGTCGCCGGCAACAATGCCGATATCGCAGGTCTCTCCTTCATCGACCATGCCATTGCCACACAGAGTATCCCCTGCGTCTCCCGCATCTTTCGCTTGGGCATCCAAACCGCCGTCGGGCAGCGTACCGCCGCCCGGCGCATTCTTGGTACAGCCTCCCCAAAACGCCAGTGCTATGAAGCCAAACCATGACAAAAACCCCAAATCTCGCAGCAAACGCCTCCACGCGTTGTGTCCAAATCGCTCTGTTGCTCTCAAAACAAATGCACCTTTCTTTGCTGGGACGAACCCTGTGGTCACTCCACTCAATACGAGGTCATTATGCCACCGCTCAATAATTCTGTCATCTCTATTTGATGCCACCGATCAATAATTCTGTCATCTATATCATTGTTTCAATCGCCGAGTTCGTTCCGAAACCCACCATCCTGCGATCGGAACAGATACAACGGCAGATCTATTCTGACCTGCCTCCTGAGGCGCCGTCGGCCCACAGACAGGGCTGTCCCTGGACCTTCGCTGGTCGTCCCCCCCCCCGGGCAACAGGCACGGCAAATGAAACTACAGACGTTCGATCGCGGCGCTCCAGCGGTCCAACAGAGACTGGACCTGGTCGGCGGGCAGGTCGGGCTCGAAGGATCGCTCCTCACGCCATCGTTGCTGGACATCCTCGAGGCCCGACCAGACGCCCACGGCCAAACCTGCCAACATGGCGGCGCCCAAGGCTGTGGTCTCCAAAACCGTGGGGCGCACGATGGTCGAACCGAGCAGATCGGCCTGGAGCTGCACCAAAAAGTTGTTGGCAGCAGCCCCACCGTCCACGCGCAGACCCGATAGCTTCGTCTTCGCCTCCCGTTCCATGAGGGACAAAACGTCGTGAACCGACAGGGCGATGCCTTCGAGGGTGGCACGGGCCAAATGGGCCCGCTGGGTGCCCCGAGTCAATCCCGTGATGGCTCCGCGGGCATCAGCCTTCCAATGGGGAGCGCCAAGCCCGGCCAGGGCCGGCACGAACACCACGCCGCCCGAGTCGGGCACGGATCGTGCCAGCGCTTCGATCTCGGGCGCCGATTCGATGATCTTGAGCCCGTCTCGCAACCACTGAACGGCAGCGCCTGCGATGAACACGCTCCCTTCGAGTGCGTAGGTCACCTGGTTGCCCAACTTCCATCCCACTGTGGCGAGGAGGCCGCCCGACGAATGGACCGGACTCGACCCCACGTTCAGCATCAAAAAAGCGCCCGTGCCGTAGGTGCACTTGGCCTGCCCCTTGCCGAAACAGGCCTGACCGAACAAAGCGGCCTGCTGGTCGCCCGCCATGCCGGCAATCGGGATGCCGTCGGGCAAAAAACCGAGCCCTTTGGTGCATCCGTAAACCTCACTGTTGGAACGGACCTCGGGAAGCACCTTGCTTGGAATGTCCAACAACTCCAGCAACCATGGGTCCCAGGCAAGGTCTTCGATGTTGAAAAGCAGGGTCCTGGACGCGTTCGACACGTCCGTGACGTGCGCTGCCCCGCCAGTCAGACGCCAAACCAGAAACGTATCGATGGTGCCGAACAGCAATCTGCCAGCCTCGGCCCGTTTGCGCGCCTCTGGAACCTCGTCGAGGATCCACTTGAGCTTGGTCCCAGAAAAATACGGGTCCAGTACCAGACCGGTGCGGCGTTGCACATCATCTTCGACGCCCTTCTCCTTGAGGACCCGACAGATATCCGCGGTACGTCGGCATTGCCACACAATGGCATTATGGATGGGCCGACCTGATTCACGATCCCACAGGACCGTGGTTTCCCGTTGGTTCGTAATGCCGATGGCGGCCACGTCCCTCCCGTCGATGCCAGCCTTGTCGAGCGCCTGCTTCACCGCCTGGCCCACCGAGGACCAAATCGCCTCTGGGTCGTGCTCGACCCAACCCGGCTGCGGATAGATCTGGGCGAACTCTTGGTTCACCTTGGAACGCACCCCCAGTTCCTCGTCCACGATGACCACAGTGCTTCCCGTGGTCCCTTGGTCAATCGCCATCACGTACTTCGACATTGCGGCCTCCTCTTGCATCCTCGGGCTCATTGTCCGACCAGCACCTACATCCCTTCGCACATCGACACATCCACGTCCATCAGCCCCTTCATCCGCAATTTTGATAACGAATTCCGGATACTGGTGCAATAAAGAACGTATGATACATTGTGGATGTTGCCCATAACCTGGTAAAGAGAACAGAACGGAGCCCGACGAGCACTCGATGGACGAACCAAAGACCCACAAGACGCACCCAAAGCCGACATGGCTCAAACGCATTGTGTTGGGCACGCTCGTACTCAGTTTCCTGGCCATTCTGCTCGGATCGGTCACGTTTCTCGTGGCATGGTACCGATTCAACGACGAGGCCCTGGCTCGCTACCTGTCGGACAACTACAACAAGAAGCATCGTGGGCGGCTCGTGCTGGGACGTGTCCATTGGACGCCTAGCGCCGTGCTGGACTTGGCGACCGGCCGCTACCACCGGGTCACAGTGACGCACTTCGCCATCTACGACTCGCGTGGACAACTCGTAGTGTTCGCGCCGAAAGTCACGGCACGGGCCAAGGTTTGGCCCATCCTTCGATATGGAGACTTCATCATCGACGATGCGGAGGTACCCGACCTGTTGCTGACCCTGATGCGCTACCGGCGTCCCGATGGACCGGACATCAAAGGCAACAGGTACGAACTCGGCCTGGTGGGCGCCTTCGAAAAACTCCGTCGGCTCCAACGTCGAAAGCGAAAGCCCAAACATCGATTCGTGATCTCGGTCAATCACGTCAAGGTCCACCGGCTGCGTTTCGAACTCGGAATCAAAAGCGTCAACATGGTTGTCCGCGACGCGAAGCTGGCAGGCAGCATCTACGCCCGATCGGGAACCAGGACCATCCACACCGATATCTTCTACGACGCAAAGCTGACCAGCCCAAAGACCGTCTTCGGTCTATACGGCAAAACAGTGCTGCTTTCGGACCTCAACGTCACCAAGGCAAAGACCCTCAGATCGAGACCCGGCGAACTGGACGCGGCTCTGTCCGCGCACATCGGCGACACACTCTTAGTGGGGCAGGCGACCCTTCCCGGCCTGTACTTCGGCCCGAGGTATGTCAACGGCACCATCAAGCTCCAAAATGCAGGCGCCCTCCTGGCATCCCTGACCAAAGGACGCCTGGGCGGCCGAAACGTCCAGATCTCCGCCCAGACCATGGGCCCCACGAAAAATCTTGCTGCCAACCTGAGTGTCTTCGGGCTGCGCATCTCAGCAGGGCCCGCCACGGCGACTCAAGTGGAGGCTCACGTCGCCATGGCCGACAAGACGGTGGCGTTGCAGTCTCTCAAGGCCCACTTGCTCCGAGGTACCGTCACGGCAACCGGTGCCCTGGCTCTGGACACATCTCGTTGGCAGGCCAAGGCCGTCGCCATGGGCCTGGACACCAAGGAATTCCTGAAAAAAAAGAATCGCGCTCTGTCCGGTCGTCTGAGCGGCACGGTGCGGGCAAGCGGGAACCTGAAGCGTCGTGTGACCTCGGCTGATGCCATCGACCTGGTGTATCGGCTCAGACATCCCCTCGCCGGAGTCACCAGGACGTTGACCGTCACGGGCCGTGCCCGACTCCAAGGAAGCAACACCGTCGAGGTCCATCGCCTCAACGTTTCGGGTGGCGGCATGGAACTGGCCGCCCAGGGACGAGTCCTGGCACGAAACAGAACACTCGCTCTGGCCCTGCGCCTTTCAGCGGCAAAGTTGGACAAACTCCTCGCGAAGTTCCATGCACCCGCCCTCGCAAAGGCCGCAACCATCGTCGGCGACCTGAGGGGCCACTTTCTCAACCCGTCATTTTCCGGCGATCTCCGGGTCGTGCACGTGGGGCACCGCCATCCGCGACGAGGCCATATCACGGCACAGGTGCGTCTGTCGGATGGGCGAATGAGTCTTCGCCGGATCAAGGGCTGGCTCTACGGCGGATGGGCCCAGGGGAATGCGCGAGTCCTCCTATACCGGGGCCGCCTGGATCGCCCGTATCGCACGCCACGCATCAAGGCAGGTCTGACCCTGGAAGACATTGTCCTCTCCCGCATGCTCGGCCCACGCTTCGCAGGAAGACTCCGAGGCGGACTTCGCGTTTCGGGCAGCCTCAAGCGTCCCACCGGCGCCCTGTGGCTGCGATCCGATTCGATCCTCGTGGACCACAAGCCATACCATCATGCAGACCTGGAACTCGCCCTGCAAAAAGGCGACATCGTGTTGGAGTACCTGGGCATCGAGACGCCGCAGAACGGTCGGTTGCGCGCCTGGGGTTCCTACCTGCGCAATGGCGATGTGAACCTCACCACCCAAGTTCGAAACCTGCCTCTGTCCGCCTTGCCCGGAGTTGGTCGCGTCGCTCCTCGCGTCGTTTCTGGACGACTGTCCGGGAACCTTTCCCTGTCAGGCAGCCGCTCCTGGCCCATTGTGGCCGGCAGTTTGACCATGGCACGAACCACCATCCGACATGTGTTCATGGGCGACGCCCAGGTTCAAATCGCCCCGGGAGCCAATGGAAGCACCATCACCGGAAACCTGTTCAACCGGTTCACCGTGGGCGGACGCATCACGCTCAAGCCACAGCCCGCCGTGACGCTCAAAATGCGTTTCACGAACTTCCCCATCGAACAGCTCGCTCCAGAAATCAGAAAGGCAGGCAATGCAACGGGCAGCATGACCGGCACGGCGGTTCTCGTGATCGGCGCAGGAGGGCTGCAACGCGCCGAACTCGCTCTGACCAGCCTGCGTGTTCGTTTCTCCTCGCCGAGCCTCGATCCCACTGAACCTCCTCGCATCGTGGAATTGACCAACCACGGGGCCATGCGCATTTCCTTCGACGGAAAGAGGGTGCTGCTCGACAACGTTCGTCTGGCTGGCGCAGGAGGCGATTTCAAATTGGCGGGCTGGCTGGCCGGTTCGGACAGCAGGCTCCAGGTCACCGGACGGATCGGGTTGGCCGTTCTGCCCCCCTTCTTGCCCGACACATATGAAATCGCCGACCTCACGGGAACCATGCAGACCCGAGTGCGGGTCCATGGGCCCATCGCCAAACCTGCCATCAGCGGAACCGTCAGCCTCAAGAACATCTCGGTTGCCCTGTCAGGACGAACAGAAGAGGTGCACATCCCTTCGGGCGAACTCCGACTGAGCGGTCAAAAGGACCTTGCCGTCCAGCTCCATCGCCTCGTTCTCGCCATCGGCGGGCAAAAGGCCATTGCAGACGGCAGGGTGACCCTCCCACAACAAGGCAGTCCGGAATTCAGGCTCCACCTCGCCGGCGACATCTCGGCACGCGCGCTCATGGTGGCAGCGCCCGAATCTGTCTCTTCCGCCACGGGGAAAATGCGAGCAAACCTGTGGCTTGCCGGAACCACGGATGACTACAACACATGGGGCTCGGTGGACATGGGACGTATGGACCTATCCCTGCGAGGTCTGAGGCAGGCGATCACGGTCAAGTCCGGACGTATCAGTTTTTCCGGTCCAAAAATCAAAATCGCGTCCTTCCTTGCCGAAGTGGACGACGGCGAACTGTCCGCATCGGGAACCGTCGTCTATCGCAACAATCGTGTCCAGGAAATGGATCTGAAGCTCGGGGCACAGAACATCCCCCTGTCCAAACCTCGTGTCTACAACATCGAGGTCAGCGCCAATCTCCGCCTCGTGGGAGATGCCGAAGGGAACACGTTGAGTGGTCGGGTGGACATTCTCGACGCCCGCTACATCCAGCATTTCGACGTGGTCCGCCAAGCATTCCTGAAAAAGCGTGTCGAGGAAACCACCGAGCCGCCATGGAAACGCTATCCACTGCTGGCCAACACGGAACTGAATGTCTCGGTGACCACGGCGGGCAACATCTACATTCAGAACAACATCGCGGACCTCCGATTGGATGGCAGTGTGTACGTGGGAGGTCGGCTCGCGCACCCGGAACTCGGTGGACAGATTCAGGTCGAAGAAGGCACGTTCCGGATCCCCTTCCTGCGAGGAACCTACCAGGTCCGAAACGGCAACGTGGACTTCACGCGAGGCACGGAGGCCTACCTGACCCTCGTCGGGGAAACCTCGGTCCGGGACTCGGCAGACGTCGAGCACCTCATCACCTTGACCCTGGAGGGCTTCCTGTCCAAGATTCGAATCGATTTCTCCAGCGACACCAACCTGCCAAAGAGCCAAATCCTGATCCTCCTGGCCCTGGGCAAAACCACAGACGCACTGCGCCAACAGTTTCATTCAAAGGGCTCCGGATCGGCCTCGACCGGCAGCGGTTCCGCCAACCCACTCGATATCTATGACCCGATGATCAAACAGGTGTCCGGCGATTTTCTCTCGGACCTCGTCTCCAAGCCGATCAAGAACATCACCAGGCTCGACCTCTTCCGCCTGGAATTCGGCACCGAAACCTTCCAGTTGAGGGTGGAAAAACGCCTGGGCCGCTACTTCAAACTCAAGGGAGAAACCGAATTCGGGCTCATGGGACGCCAGCGCCAAGAAGGGGCGCTCGAAGGACAGTTACAGGACAGCGTCTACATCGATCTGAAGGGAAAACGCCAAATCACCGGTGAAGACGTGTTCGAAGAAGAAGACCCGCTGCAGGGCAGAATCCAGCTCCGCTACCGTCTCCGATTCAGGGGAGGTCTCTTCCGATCGCTGGGATTCTAACCTGCGAATTCCCAGACTCATCGGAGGGTTGCTCTCCACGAGAGCGGTTCATCTCCTCGGACACAAAGCCAATCTCGTACTTCATCCCGTAGATGGAGACATGGACCGCATTTCTCAGCTCACACAAAGCGTCCATGGGCGGCGCCGTGTGCTGGCAATGGAAAGAATAGAAGCTCAAAGGCTCGGTGGTTCCATCCACGAGCAAATGCCGTTGCTCGGTGCTCATGACGAGGCGACCCTGGTTGTCCATCTCGTCGGACTGCGCAGAAGGCAGTTCGCCCGGCTCATAGACCACGCCATACCAGCGTTCCCCCGCCGGATCACCGGTACTCCGATTTGAACACCTGATAGCTGCCCCCACCGTCCGGTTGTTGGAACCAAACAATGATGGCGTTGCCGTTGTCATCCATGGCCACCTCGGGACCCACTGCGTCTTGGCCGTCGGGACTGATGTTGTCTGTGAGGTCAGCCGGGAGGGTCCATTGGCCGCCTCGATATTCAGACTTGAAGATCTGGATATTGCTTCCATCTGATTGTTCCCAGACGATGATGGCATTGCCGTTGTCATCCATGGCCACCTCGGGACCCACTGCGTCTTGACCATCGGGGCCGATGTTGTCTGTGAGGTCTGCCGGGATGGTCCATTGGCCATTGCGGTACTCGGCCTTGAAAATCTGGAGACTGCTTCCATCTGATTGTTGCCAGACGATGATGGCATTGCCGTTGTCATCCATGGCCACCTGAGGCGCATTCGCAGGCTGGCCATCGGGGTTGATGTTGTCTGTGAGGTCAACCCCATCTTGACCACCTGATATATAAACGTGTGTGATGTTGCGAACTTAGCAGAGGTGTGTAGATACAATCGGTTGTAATTAGTTGATATCACATGCTTTGGTTTTTCCCATAGCCCGTGGATGTTGTCAAGATGCCCGACAAGGGCTGTATCTACAAAAATTTTTTAGAATATCATTTTCTTTTGTAATTTCCAAACGTTAGGCCAATTCCCCTTCTTCCAAGTGATCAACATGGGGCTAACGCGAAATCTGCTTGCCGGCAAAGACGGAACCAAGAGCGGCTCGACGCCAGGAAGCCTGCCCT
>JAGGXR010000014.1 GCA_021162935.1 Deltaproteobacteria bacterium | reverse complement strand
TGGGGCTGAGCTTCAAGCCAAGGTCCGCCGTCACTTCAGTTATCAACTTGACGATGGCCTCGCCGACGTGTGGGCTGTTGACAAAGACTCGGTAGTCATCGCGGTAGCGCAGGATTCGGTAATCCGTAATTTCGTCTGCCCGCAGGCGGTCATATAGCTTAAGGTCGGCGAAGCCAAGCACCATCTCTGCGACAAAATCCATCAGCACCGATCCCTGTGGGATGCCGTTGGTTTGGCTGTGGCGCATATCCCGAATATGGGCGTCAATGACATTGCCAATGAGACTCTGGTCCCGGCGATTCTGTTTTGCTTCGGACTTGCCGTGCAACGCCCAGGCAATCGAGTGTGTGTAGATGGCGCCGTAGCAGTCTGTGATATCGGTTTCGATTAGGTAGTCATAGTCGAGAGACATCTCGATGGAACGCTGCTCCACCTCATGCCACCAATGCGAGACTTGTTCGGCCCTGTCTTTCTGGTTGGAGGCCGAAACCATTGGCAGACTCAGGCAACGTATCTTGTCGATGTCTGCGAATTCCTTGAAACGCTCACGTATCAGCTTCCACTTATCGCCTTCGGTAATAGCGTGGACGAGCGAAACATAGAGGGCGGGATGGATCAGTTGAAACGGTCGCCACGCATACCTGCCGTCCTTGTTGTGGAGGATGGTGTAGTTGACGTCTTCGTGATCTCTCGGCTTCGACTTGCTCAAGTCAGCCAGTTTCTTGCCGTGCAGAACCCTATCTACCCCGGCGATCAAACCGGCAAAGTCGATATACGGCGGCAAGTCCAAACTGCAATAGCTCTCGGCTTTCAGCAGGAAGCTCCGCGCTTCGTCGTGCGTCAGATCGAGGATCGAACGTCGGCTGGGAGGCGCAGGTGACTGCGTGTTGGCGCTCATACTGCCTCACTTACGAATCGATCCGCGTCCTTGATTCGCAATTCTCCGGAGATGAGCTTGGGGAGGAGGGTATCGCGCAGGGCGGCGAGAGTGCGGGATTCCATCAGGCCTGTCCGGATTCGCTCGAGGCTCGGGCTGACTCGCTTTTCAAAACTTTTGATCAACTCCGCCCGAGGTTCCACCACAGAGACCCCCGCAAGAGTATCACGCGTGATTGTGTCAAACACAGATCCGTCCGCACGCTGTTGAAGGCACGTGACAAATTCCGGAGTCGAAAAGTAGTTGAGGAATCCACGTGCCCCGAGTCGACCACGGAGTCCATAGCATGACTGATTCATTGCCATGGGTACTCCGACAAGGGCTATTCGCCCGACCGTGCCGCGCGCGCAGATAACCGTGGTCGCTACCGGGAGGAGGCGAGTATGGGAACCTGCAAAGTTAAACCCGCCATTGATGTTTCCGGCCCTGGCAAAAGGGAGGCGAACGTTGCCTAGTTCTGCATTCTTCGCACCATAGCCGTCGTTGCTCCCGACTACACCGTCGTCGATCAATTCCGAGACCTGTGCTACATCGAACCTACCCGCCATACCCAAGCTCCTTCAGGTTGGCGGCGATGGCGGCATCCAGCTTTGCGGCCTCGGCCTGCTGCTCGCGCAGGGTCGCGGTGAGCCGCTTCATCTTCTCCTCGAACGGCTCGCCGTCGTCCTCCTGGGCCTCGGCGCCGACGTAGCGGCCGGGCGTCAGGACGTGGCCGTGCTTGCGCACCTGGTCCAGCGGCGCGCTCTTGCAGAAGCCGGGGACGTCCTCGTATTCGTCGGCGTCCTGCTCGCCGCGCCAGGCGTGGTAGGTGCGGGCAATGCGGGCGATGTCGTCGTCGGTCAGCTCGCGGTGGGTGCGGATGAATTCCACCGACTGCACGAACATGCCCGAGGGGCCGCAGCAGGGGTCGTAGACGCGGCCGCGGTAGGGCTCGAGCATCTCGACCAGGAGATTGACCATGCAGCGCGGGGTGTAGAACTCGCCGCCCTTCTTGCCCTCCGCGCTCGCGAATTGCGAGACGAAGTACTCGTAGACCCGGCCGAGCACGTCCTTGGCGCGCGCCTCTTCGTCGCCGACCTGGATGTTCCTCGTCAGGTCGATGAGCTGGCCGAGGCGCGTCTTGTCGAGGGCGGGGCGAGCGTCGTCCACGAGCTTGCCGATGGTGGGCTGCTTGGCCTGTGCCTTCAGGTGCGCCCAGCGCGCCTCGGGCGGCACGCAGAAAATGCTCTCGGCACGGCACTCGTCGGGGTCCTCCGGGTCGGCACCCTGCGGCTGCTCGGCCACGAGCTTCGCATGCTGCTCCTCGAAGACGTCAGAGATGTACTTGAGAAAGACCAGGCCGATGACGACGTGCTTGTACTCCGCGGCGTCCATGGAGCCACGAAGCGCGTGAGCCAACTGCCAGAGCTGGGCCTCGCAGCCGACGTTGGCGAACGTGGCGGCCGACTTGCCGGTGTTGTTCTTTCGCTTCGCCAATGGCTACCTCTTCCGATCGTTTCGCTGGGGCGCTGTCTTGGGGCCTCTAACTCATTATTCTACGTCGGTTCCCTATTGTCGAAACCGGGTCACGGATGAGTGTGAGCCTACCCCCTCGTTTTGCCCGCTGTCAAAGGTATCTTGGCCGTAATCCTGCACAAGCCTTGAACTGTGCCAGTATCACAACCTCACAAGCTGTGGGAACTGCGGAAGGGTAAACCGCTCATGAAGCTAAGATCCCGGCAGGGATGGGTATGGAAGCGTCCCAAGTATCACAATCTCACAAATCGAAAGGAACGTGACTCGAAGGGAATCAGGAACGTCCTGTCGGCCTAGTGGCCGCAGGAACCGCGCTTGACACGACGACCACCACGGGGCGCCCCGGTGGACAGCTTTTTGTCGCAGCCCTTGGTGCCCTTGTTGTGCTGGCAGAAGTTCCGGCGGACCGCCTCGGCGCTGACGCCGCTGAACTTAAACTTGTTGTTCGCCAGCCAGGTCGGGCTCGCCCCGAACCCAAGAGATCGACTCTCTTCGATGCTGTCGGCAAGCAACTTCTTGCCCTCGTCGCCCTTGAAGCACTTCTCGATCTTGGCGGCGTCGAAGCCCTTCTTGGGGTCTGCACAGGACTTCCAGTCCTTGCTCCGGATGTTCTTGTTCCGGCACAGGATGTAGTCCATGTACTTAAAGTTCTTCGGATAGTACTTAATGGCGCACAGTTCCCGCTTGTCCTCCTGGACCTCGGTCAGGCCGTGCATGGACGTCAACGTGCCGTCAGGCTTCTTGTTCCCAATGTAATGAATGTGGAAGTCGATGTTGCCCTTGAAGTTGTCCACCACCTCCTTGCTTGCATTGAGGGCCCTGGTGCCGTAAGGGCAGTGGGACATGACGAACAAATCGAGGCGCTTTGGTATCTCCTTGCGGCACACGATCTGCTTCACGCAGGTCGGGTCCTGACAGTCCACCTTGCCGTTGCCCGTGTCGTCCTTGCCGTTGTCGCAGATTTCCGCGTTGGGGTCGAAGCGCGCGCCGACCCGCAGGGACTTGTACTCACCGGCCGGCAGCAGATACCGACGGATTCGATTGTAGCCCGAACCGCCCTTTTCGACCGTCTTGTCGAAGAGGATGGCGGGCAGAACCTTCAGATGAGCCTTGACATAGAGGTCTTTGCCTTCCTTGGTGCTGTAGTCGAGTTGCTTGATGACCGCACCGGGGAAAAGACGCTTCATCGAATTGAGCATCCCCTTGGCACGCCTGCAGGCTCGGTCCTTGCAGCGCTTGTCGTTCAGCATGGTGATATTGACGATAGCAGGCGCAGGAATGTTCGAGCAGGCTGCGGGCTTACTGCCTTTGATGGCGTTGCAGATGCCGCGCATGAAGTCCTGCATGGACCGGCCGCCGCTGTAGCGCTTGCCGGCGATGAAAATGGTGGGGCTCCCGCGCGCATGACGCTTGGCCGCCCTGGCCGCCGACTCTTCGAGGAGTTTCTTGCCTTCGGGGCCGTCCTTGCACTTCTGCAGGGCCGCCTTGTCAAGCCCGGCCTTGGCCGCGCAGGACTGCCAATTCGTGGAGACCTGGCGTGAATTCACATTCTGACACATGATAAAGTCGAGGTACTTGTTCGCGTCGAGCTTACGGGCACAAAGCTGCGCGATGTCGCCCTGAACTTCCTTAGGGCCATGCAGGCTCTTGAACTGGCCGTTGCCCTTGGGGGTCGCAATGTAGTCAATGTGGAAATCCACGTGGCCGGCCAACTTCTTGACCGCTGGGATCATGCCCTGCTCGGCCTGGACGCCGAAGGGGCATTGCGCCATCGCGTACAGTTCCACCTTGACGCCCTTGCCGTACTTGTTCGGGCCACTGCTTCCTGTGCTCTTTTCGGACGACTTGCCACAGGCCACGAGCAGGCCCGCCGTGGCAGCCACCAGAGCGATAGTCTTGAGCGTTCTCATACTTCCTCCTTTCGAGTGCACGGTCCCGGGTAGGACCGTACAAACATGTTCATCTCACTGTCTCAATGTGACCGATTGCCAATACTCCGAAAAAACAAGAAACCGTGCTGCCCGTCCACGCCAACAAAAGGCTGCGAACCGGCACCAAAGTCTCCACTGCAACCCACACTCCCATCCCCTCACCCGCCACGTCCTGACCGGACACGTGCCGAGCCGCGTGCAGCGCGCAGCAACATGGCCCTTTTTGAACCGTCGGAATCAAAAAGTCAAGCGGCCCGAAAACGCCACATCATGGAACAGCAGGCATGATTTCGATCATGACTGCCCGGCCGTCTTCGCTGCGCGACCCGCGCTTCTCTTGCCGGATGATGAGCCCACAAGGGCCGTTCGTACCTGCTTTGCCGTGACCTCACCTTGGAGCATGGTCACGACTCGGCCGTGGATATCCAAGAAATAGATCGCGGGAACGACCATGAACCGCACCTGGCGCCGAAGGTTGGCCACTGCCTCCTTTTCTATGTCCATGGAAGTGCCAGCCAAGGATTGACTGGGAATCTTGCCGGCCTTCACCAAGGCCTCCTTGACCGCATCCCACACGCTGTTTTCCTCGTAGATGCGTCTCAAATCCTTGACTGTCAATTCAGCATTCCAAACAAGAAACCCACGAAGGTGGACATACCCACCGTGAGCAGACAAAAAACGAGGGTCTTCTTCCCCCCGACGATTTTGTAGATGACCAGGATGCTCGGCAGGGAGAGGGCCGGGCCCGCCAAAAGCAGGGAGAGGGCCGGGCCCTTTTTATGGAATAGATGGTTTGGGTCACACCAGGAACGGGCACCACCTTGGAGATGTTCGATTTTGGGATGCGAATGGTCTTGGGCGAAAGACTGCCGTCGGCCTGATACTTTTGGATATCGATGGAATTTTGGCGATCATAGCGAACATTGGCGCTGATCCTGGTGCCATCCTTCAGGACAATAGAGACGTCATTCGTGTTGTACCAGTCGGAGAAGACCAGGAAGAGAATCATGCTCAGAAAATAGAGAATCATCTTCCACAGGGGTCTGCCGCTCGTCGGCGCGTCGGGAAGCTTGGCAGCCGCCACACCCTGCTGCTCGCTCCTGCGAAAAATCACGGCCATGAGCAACCCGATGACCACGGCAAACACCACGGCGCCGAGCGCCCGAGCCAGGCCGATATCGAATCCGAGCACGCGAGCGGACAGAAAGACAGCCATGACGTTGATGGCCGGCCCCGAGTACAAAAATGCGCTGGCTGGCCCCAGCCCAGCCCCCATCGCGTAGATTCCGGCGAACATGGGCAGCACGCTGCAGGAACAGACGGCGAGCACGATGCCAGCGACCGAGGCCACTCCGTACGCGGTGACCCGATTGGCGTCCGCCCCGAGATAGCGCATGACCGAGGCCTGCGAGAGGAAGGTGGAAATGGCGCCGGCAATGAACATGGCCGGCACGACGCAGGCGAGCGTGTGGTGGATGGCATACCACTGGAGGAGACGAAACGCCTCCATGATGGCATTTTGTACCTTGGGATTGCCCAAAGGAAGGAAATAGGCGATCCGCTTGGAATACAGCCCGTGCAGGAACGGCTGCAGACTCCCAGTAAAAAGGAGCCTGGACGTTTCTGCTTGCACTTTAGTTTAGTATCGACTAACTGTATCGGCTGCCGTTTGTAGAATTACGCTGCGGCTTCACCACCGAACGCCTTTGCGGCGCGGTGCCGCAGCGCACGATCAGAACCGAACAGACGACCGACGGCGCATCGGCACGCCGCACGATCAGGAGGACCCATGGAAGCTCACGGTCTGGACTCGGTCATCGAAGAATTGAAGAACCGGGGAATCCAAGCAGGAAAGAGCAAGGCGGACGAACTTCTCGCTGACGCACGTAAAAAGGCGGATCAGATCCTCGCCGAGGCACGCAAAGAGGCCGAGGAAATCAACGCGAAGGCCAAGGCTGAAGCCGCCAAAACCAAGGAACAGATGGACGCCGAGCTGCAATCCGCGGCTCAGGTGGCCATGTCCGCGTTCCGTCAGGCCATGCTCAAGAGTTTCGCCCTTCCTGAAATCGACAAGGGCCTGGAAACGATCCTGGCGAACCCCAAGTTCCTAGAACAGGTGCTGGCGGACCTGATCAAGGCCTTTGCCGCCCAAAAATTCGTCGAAGGTGGCATCCAGGTGCTCCTGCCCGAAGCGAAACAAAAAGAGCTGGAGGCCTACCTGGTCAGCCGCCTCAAGGCACGCGCGGGCAGCGGCGTCACCGTCAAGTTCGACGACAGCCTCTCCTTCGGGTTCCAGATTGGGCCAGCGGACGGGCGCTTCGTCCTGGACCTCTCTGACGCAGGATTTCGACAAATATTCGAATCATTCATGAGTCCACGGTTCAGGAAATACTTCTCCGATGCTTCTGCAAAGAAGAAGTAAGGGGTTATTTTTTGACCAGGAGACGTCATTCTTCAAAAGACGTCCTCTTTCATGAGACATCGCCCGCGATCGAGGCAAACCATGATACATCGCTCCCGATCGAGGCGGATCGAGTAAACGCTGGAGGCTCCACTGTGCAGCATCAACGGCTCATGACGTTACTCCCAGCTCTCCCGGACGAGCCGCAGCCCTCCCCCATTCCGCTCCAAGAAGCCATCGACCTCGTGACTCAGGAGTTGGATGGGCGACAGCTCCAGGCCGAAGATACCCTGCTGCAGATGCTGGACTGCAAGAACATGGAGGCCCTGCTCCAGGAACAGGACTGGTTTGACGAACGAGGTCCCCGCAGCAAGCAGCAGCTCCAGGAACGAACGGACCTTCCTCCCTATATGGAAGAGTTCGTGGTCCAGTGGGAAGCTGGGACCATCTCAGGCCCCTATCCGTTCGATGCCTTATGGCGAGACTATTTCGAAAATCTCTACGAAACGGGCGCCAGGACCCACAGTCGGTTCCTGATGGAATCCGCCATCTGGGAGACCGAGGTCCGCAATGGACTGGCCCGTCAACGGGCGGCAAACCTCGGCTGGGAGGCGGAGCCACGACTCCTGGCGCCTCAGCACGGAGGGCCGGCGATCCAGGACCTCATGATGCAGGTCAAAGAGGCCGCCACGCCGCTCGCCAAGCAGCGGGTCGTGGATCAGGCTCGTCTGGCGGCCATCGATGAAATGGGGGCCCAAGGGCCGTTCTCTCTGGACGCAGTCCTGCGGTATCTGGCCAAAGTGTTGGTCCTGGACCGTTGGGCAGCGCCTCACGAAACCAATTTGAAGGAAGTACTGAACCAACTCGGCTGACCCCTGACGGGTCGAGAGGAGTTGGACAACGACGGAGGTGTCGGAGTGACGCAAGCTGGCAACACCATTGGGAAGGTGGTCGGCATCAACGGCAACCTGGTCAGCGTGGAGGTGACCCAGGGTGCCGACGTGCTTCAAAACGAAGTGGCCTACGTGGATCTGGAAGGGATCAAGCTCAAATCCGAGGTGATCAAGGTCCAGGACCGCATCTGCCACCTGCAGGTATTCGAAGACACAAGGGGCATCCGCGTCGGCATGCCGGTCGAATTCACCGGAGAGATGCTCGTGGTCGAGTTGGCCCCCGGAGTTCTGAACAACATCTACGATGGACTTCAGAATCCTCTCAAGGAGCTGGACAACAAGAACGGCTTCTTCTTGAAACGGGGGCAATACCTCCCCGCCATTTCCTTGAAAAAAAAGTGGCGTTTCCACCCCACTGCCAAACCAGGAGAGGTGGTGCGCGCTGGGTCGTGGTTGGGTTGGGTGCCCGAACAGCACTTCAAGCATCGAATCATGGCTCCGTTCGGGATGCTCGGCACCGCCACGGTGGAGTCCGTCGTGCCCGAAGGCGACTACGAGGTCCGAGACACGGTGGCGGTCTTGACCGACGACCAGGGTCACAAGATCAACGTGACCATGTATCAGACCTGGCCCGTCAAGAAGGCCATCAAGGCGTACAAGCAGCGCCTCTACCCAGAGGAACAGCTTGTCACCGCCTGCCGGATCATCGACACCATGTTCCCGGTGGGGCGAGGCGGCGTGGCCTGTATCCCCGGACCGTTCGGAGCCGGTAAGACCGTGCTCCAGCACCTCCTGAGCAAATTTGCCCAGGTGGACATCGTCATCGTGGTGGCCTGCGGGGAACGTGCTGGCGAGGTCGTGGAACTCATTTACGAATTTCCGGAGATGGACGACCCGAAGACCGGCGGAAAGCTCATGGAGCGAACCATCATCATCTGCAACACGTCGTCCATGCCTGTGGCGGCCCGTGACGCCTCCATCTACACGGGCGTGACCCTCGGCGAGTACTACCGGCAAATGGGCTACGACGTGCTCGTGTTGGCCGACTCCACGTCACGCTGGGCGCAGGCCATGCGCGAAATGTCGGGCCGACTGGAAGAAATTCCGGGTGAAGAGGCATTTCCCGCCTATCTCGAAAGCCGCGTGGCGAACATCTACGAACGTGCCGGCCTGGTGGAACTCCAAAACGGCGACAACGGCGCCGTGACCCTCATCGGAACCGTGTCCCCGGCTGGTGGAAACTTCGAGGAACCAGTGACCCAGGCGACCCTGAAGGTGGTAGGCGCCTTTCTAGGGCTATCGCGCTCCCGGTCGGACCAGCGGCGTTTCCCAGCCATCGACCCGCTCGACTCCTGGTCACTGTACCTGGACCAGCTCAAAGACAGTCTGGACAGGGACCTGGATCCCCACTGGGTCGAAATGGTCACCCACGCATCGAGCACCCTGCGCCGCTCCTCCGAGGTCTCGAAGATGATGACGGTCGTGGGCGAAGAAGGCATCTCGATCGGCGATCTGGTGACCTATCTCAAGGGCGAAATGCTCGACATGGCTTACCTGCAGCAGAACGCCTTCGACGACGTGGATGCAGCGACCCCGATGAAGCGTCAGGTCAGGGACTTCAAACTCCTCTACGAGGCCATGTCGGCGGACTTCGACTTCGAAACGAAGCTGCAGGCCCGTCAGTTCTTCGCAGAACTCCAGGACGCGTTCTATCAGAAAAACTACGTTGCCGAGGACAGCGAAGACTATCGCAAATACGAAGAACAAATCCGAAAGATGCTTCAGGAGGGAGCAAGCCGTGTTTAAGACCTACGCGCGCATCACGAACATCATCGGAGATATCGCCGAACTGGACGCCCCTGGCGTGGCCTACGGCGAGCTGGCCCATATCGTCAACACCAACGGCGAAAGCTCCTTGGCTCAGGTCATCCGGATCGACCGCGACAAGATCTCCCTGCAGGTCTTCGCTGGCGCCAAGGGCCTATCCACCCACTCGAAGGTACGATTCCTGGGACATCCCATGGAGGTTCCCTTCGCAGACGCCATGCTGGGTCGGATCTTCAACGGGTCTGGTTTGCCCATTGACGGCAAGCCCCCCATGGACGACGCGCCTGAAGTGGAAATCGCCGGGCCATCGGTGAACCCGGTCATGAGGGTCATTCCACAAAACTTCATCGAGACCCGCATCCCCATGATCGACGTGTTCAACCCGTTGGTCGAGAGCCAGAAGTTGCCGATCTTTTCGAGCGCTGGTGAGCCGTACAACGAGCTCCTGGCCCGGGTCGGACTCCAGGCGCACGCGGACGTCATCATCCTGGGCGGCATCGGGCTCAAGTTTGACGAGTACATCCTGTTCCGCAAGAGCTTCGAAGAAGGCGGTGTCATGGATCGAACCGTCATGTTCGTGCACACGGCAGCCGACCCGGTGGTGGAACGGCTCCTGGTGCCAGACCTGGCGCTCGCCGTGGCGGAACGATTCGGCATCGAGGGCAAACGCGTCCTCGTGCTTCTCACGGACATGACCGCTTTCGCGGACGCACTCAAGGAAATCAGCGTGGCCATGGAGCAGGTCCCTTCGAACCTGGGGTACCCAGGCTCTCTCTATTCGGACCTGGCATCCCGATACGAAAAGGCCGTGGACTTCGAAGGAGCGGGCTCCATCACGATCCTGGCCGTAACCACCATGCCGGGCAACGACGTGACCCACCCGGTCCCAGACAACACGGGCTACATCACCGAAGGTCAGTACTACCTCAACAACGGCGTCATCCATCCCTTTGGCTCCCTGAGCCGCCTCAAGCAACTCGTGATCGGCAAGGTAACCCGCGAGGACCACGGCGCTGTGATGAACGCCATGATCCGGCTCTACGCCAAGGCACTCGAATCTAAGAAGAAGATCTCCATGGGATTCGAAAAAACCGAGACGGACGAGCGGTATCTCAAGTACGCGGACCTCTTCGAGGCCCGGTTCATGGACCTGCGCGTGGACACCCCGTTGAACGACGCCCTGGACCGTGGGTGGCAGACCATGGCGGAGTGCTTCTCCAGACGCGAAGTCGGCATCAAGAAGGACCTGCTCGAAACCTACTGGCCCAAGTCCGCTGATTCATCGGATGAGGCGGCTGACGATGACGAAGAAGGCAAGGCGAACGCTGCTGGCTGAAAGGATAGCGACGAGCCATGGCTGACAAGGTTAAGCTGAACAAGAACTCCCTGCGAGAACAGAAGCAGGCGCTGGCGTTGTTTCAGGAGTTCTTGCCCACGTTGGAGCTGCGCAAGCAACAGCTCCAGATGGAGGTGCGTGAACTCCGCAAGGTGGTCGAGGACAAGCGATCGAAAATGCATATCCACCTGGATTCCGCCCAGCAGTGGGCCAATCTCATTTCCTCCACCGTGGATGAAATGAGGCACATCGTCCGCGTCAAGGAAATTGTCACCCACCGAGGCAATGTGGCAGGTGTTCGGGTCCCCGTCTTCGACAGGGTGGAATTCGAGCCTGTCCAGTATAGCCTCGTGGCCACGGATCCGGCCTTCGACGACATGGTGAGCTTCTGGCTCAAGGCGCTGTCGTTGCGCGAAGAACTGGCCGTTCTGGAACGGCAACTCGTCCTGCTGGACCGGGAACTCGTCAAGACGACCCAGCGCATCAATCTCTATGAGAAGGTGCTCATCCCCGAGGCCAAGGAACACATCCGGCGCATCAAGGTGTACCTGGGTGACCAGCAGACGGCGGCCGTCTGCCGAGCCAAGATGGCAAAGGAAAAGATCGTCCGCAAGACCGCGGCCATGGCCCGGTCCTTTGCGGCGTCAGCGTGAGGAGCAACTATGGCCCTCGTGAAAATGATAAAGGTGACCGTCGTCGGCCCCCAGGATCGTCAAACCTGGTGTGTCGACAAGCTCCAGGACCTCGGGGTGCTGCACGTGCTGCCCCTGCGCGAAGACATCCCTGAGCCCACCGAACTGACCACGAGACTGGCCACGGTGCGTCGAGTCCATCTCAATCTTACACGCATCAAGCCCGACAAGTCAGCGAAATCAACGGACAAAAGATTCCACGACCTGTCGGCGGACGAGATCGTGGACCGGGCCGAACAGGCCCAAGCCCGGCTGGCGGACATGGAAAACAAGCGCTCCGCACTGCACAAGGCTGCCGAACAGGCGGCGCTGTGGGGCGACACCACAAAGACGGACCTGGAAAATCTGGCCCACCAGGGCGTCCATGTAGCCATCTACATGGTGAAAAAAAAGGTACTCCCAGACATCGACCTGTCCCATGTCCCGTTCCACGAAGTTTTGGGCCCCTCACCACGATCCGGGCAGCTCGCTCTGGCCGTGATGACCCTGGACGAACCAGCGCACCTCGACCTGGAACGTATCCATCCCATCGACTTTTCCCAGGCCGAGGTCAAACGACAACTGGATGAATTCGATGAAAACATTGCCAAAGAAAGGGCAACCCTCGCCGATCTTGCCAGATTGGCCGACCGGCTGACGAAGCTCGAAAAGAAACTCGAGGACCAAATCGCGTTTACCCGAGCCGCGAACGCGGCACGAAACGACGAGGGGCTCTTCGCCCTACAGGGGTGGGCTCCGGTCGAGGAACTCGACCACCTCCGCAAGGAACTCCTGCCCGAGGTCGCCCTGCTCGTGGCAGACCCGGACAAAGATGAAGAACCACCGGTGGAACTGAAGAACGGCCCCATCGCCCGGGTCTTCGAGCCGTTGGTCAAGATGTTCGACCTGCCCCATTACGGAGAGGACGACTCCACGATCCTCATCGCGCCATTCATGGGTCTGTTCTTCGGACTCTGCCTCGGCGACGCAGGTTATGGCCTCGTCCTTCTGTTGGCCGCAAGCATGGCCGATTGGAAGTTGACCCTCAAAGGTGACGGCCTCAAGGCGGTTCGCTTCATGGAACTGCTCGGCGGTGTCACCATTGCGGTGGGCCTGCTCACCGGCCAATTCTTCGGCATCCAGTTCTCGGCCCACCCGGCGTTCTTGGCCCACTTCGGACTCCACAGGAAGGATCTCTTCTTCACCTTGTCCCAGCATCCAGCGAACTTCTTCTATTTCTCGCTCATGTTGGGCGTGGTCCAACTCTCCTTCGGACTTCTGATCAAGATCATCCGTCAGGTGCGCATGGAACAGTACCAGGCGTCCTTGGCGACCGTGGGCTGGCTTGCCGCCATTCCGTCGCTCGCCGTTTGGTACCAACTCCACAGCCCATACGCATTCTTGGGAGCGGCCGGGCTCATCCTCCTGTTCTCCACTCCCTACAAGGGGCCGCTCATGCGACTGGGTGGAGGCGCCTGGGCCCTGTACGGCATCACCGGTCTGTTCGGCGACGTCATGTCCTACGCGCGAATCTTCGGTCTTGGCCTATCGTCTGGCATCATCGCCAGCGTGGTGAACACCCTGGCAGGCATGGCGGCACACAGCGGCATTGCTGGCATGGTCGGAGCCGCGTTGATCCTGGTGGCAGGACATTCCTTTAATTTCGCCATGGCCGTGGTCGGTGCCCTGGTCCACCCGGCCAGGTTGCAGTTTCTGGAGTTCTACGGAAAGTTCTTCGAGGGCGGTGGCAAACCATACAGGCCGTTGCGCCGACTGGAACCATAGAAATTCGACACAGAACAATGAAGGCACCCGCCTTCAAGGAGGTTGAGACATGCACGGTTTTTTCGCTGACGCAGCAACCCACATTGCAGTGCTTGCATCGACCATCGGGTCCACGGTGAGCCTGGACGGGTTCAACTGGAACCAATTCCTGGCCTTCCTGGGCTTCGGATTGCTGGGACTGGGCCTGTCGGGATCGGCCATCGGGCTGTCCATCGCCGGCTGCGCGGTCACCGGCGTCAAACCCGAAAAGAGGAACCTGGCTCTCATCGTCTCCGTGCTGCCCGGTACCCAGGGCATCTACAGCTTCGCCGTGGGCATGATCGCCATGACCAAGCTCAACGTGGCCCATCCAGACAAGTGGTACCTGACCATCTTTGCCGCCGGTCTGCTGACCGGCATCGCCTGTCTGTTCAGTGGTTGGTGGCAGGGGGTCGTCTGCGCCGCTGGCATCAAGTCCATCAACCAGGACAAAATGGGCGTGGGCCAGGCCATGCTCCTGGGCGTGTTCCCAGAGCTCTACGCCATCTTCAGCCTCGCCTTCTCCGCTCTGCTCCTCTTCCGACATATCAAGTAAGGAAGCGCGCGATCTGAGCTACGGACAAGTTCCCTGCTGGCAGGCCTGAGCCTCGGCATTGCAGTTTTGCCCCATGCACATCAAGCAGGCCTGACTGTTCGGATCCACGCACTGCATGGCACAATTGGTCAAGATACAGGCATAGATCGCCTGGACCTCGGTCTGAGCCTCATAACAGCCCTGCTCCTGGCAGACATCGATGCAGGCCTGGTCGGTGTTGCAGTTGCCCATGCATTGCAAGACGGCGCTGCAGGTCTGGTCTCCGCAGGTACAATCCTGGGGACACGAGGCACAAGATTCCCCCATCATGGCTTCACAATCGCCGTTTCCGCAGGTTGAGGGACAGGTGCCGCAGTCCGATGCACAGGTTGAACAATCCTCGGTCTCGTCGCAGTATCCATCGCCACAGGTCCCCGTGCAGTCTGCAGGGCAGCTCTGGCTGTCCTCTCCCGGATCGCAACTTCCATCCCCGCACAGGGGGCAATCCTGCGGGCAGGTCGCATGATCTTCGTCTGAATCACAGGTGCCGTCACCGCAGGTCCCAGGACAGGTCGTCTGGTAGCAGCCCCCCACGAACGCACCGCACGACTGACCCACGCAGCTCGCACAACCCGTCGCACTCGGGTTCACGCAGTCCGACTGACAGTTCTGGTCCAAGCAGACCATGACCTGAGCCGACGCCTCCTGGGCCTCTTTGCACCCTTGTTCGTGGCAGGTCGCCGCACAGCTCTGATCCTGGCACTGGTAGAGACACGTCAGGAAATCCTTGCAAGCCGTCTCGCCACAAGAACAGTCCCCAGGACAGTTCCCACAGGTTTCTCCCTCCGTGGGGCTACAGGCGTCATCTCCACAGCCGACCGAACAATCCGCCGGGCAGTTCGAATGGTCCTCCCCAGCCTCGCAGACGTGATTCCCACATTCGGGCTTATAGCAACCGGAGGTATCGAAGAGGCATAGGTCCGTGCAGGCCAGGGTTCCACCCACAAATCCGTTCATCACGCAATCCTCGTTGTGGAGGTCCGTCCCGTCACAGTCCTCGCCCTGCTCTTTGATGCCGTTGCCACAGACACCGCACGCGCCACAATCGTCGGGACAGCTCGTGCAGTCCTCGTCGCCGTTGCAGGTGCCGTCGCCGCAGGAAGGACAGGCGCCGCAGTCGTCAGAACAGTTCGTGCAGGTCTCGTCCCCAGTGCACTGACCATCGCCGCAGGTCGAACAGTCCTGAGCGCAACTTGAAATATCTTCCCCCTGATCGCAGGTTCCGTTCCCGCACGAACAGTCTGCGGGACAGGAATCCGTGGACTCGGTTTCGCTGCACAGGCCGTCGCCGCAGCTGCCGTTATTGCCAATCGACGTTCCCTTGTCGCAGGCTCCAAAAATCCCAAAAGCGAGGAACGCCAAGCCGGCTCCCCAACATGTTTTCATGGTTCTCATCGAAATACCTCCTATTTTTAGGTAAACACACTCCAACTTCTCTAGGTAGACAGGCTCCAACTTCCCAAAGCCGCCCGTCGAGTTTTTATCATATGCTAATCTGAATGGATACTCCACGAAATTGACGGATAGGACCAGAAGCCTTGCTGGGGTCTCGGAAGCCACCCGACGCCCCCCCTTGTCATCTGGTCTTCGATACGGATCAGAAGCGACTCAGCCCCCAGCGCCCTAACGGATCCACTTGGGATTTTTCGGGGCCCCGCCCATGCCGGCTGGCTTCCGCGCCCTGGGCCGCGGTCGGGCTCTGGGACGTGGTGCCGCGGGCCGTGCCGCGGGCCGTGGCTCGACGGCGGGACGTGCGTCGGGACGAGGCTCCACAGCAGGCTGCGTTGCAGGTCGTGGCTCGACGGCGGGACGTGCGTCGGAACGAGGCTCCACAGCAGGCTGCGTTGCAGGTCGTGGCTCGACGGGCCGGGCTACTGGTCTGACATGATGCGGCTGCATGCCCGCCGGCGCAACCCTTCTGACCAGCTTGATGTGCTTGCGATACCGATAGCCCCGATACCGATCGAGCTTGAAGCCTGGGTCCTCCCGCTTCAACGTAAAGGACGCTGGTTCATATCCGTTTCTTTTCACCTCGATCACCCAGGGACCGGCGCTGCCCTGCGGCAGCATCACGTTACAGGTCGAGTGGCAGCCATAGAGTTTGCCATCGAGGTACACGGCAGCCCCCCTCGGACTCGTGCGCACCAAAACCGAGTAGGGAATCACCTTGAGGGTCTCGTTCACCTTGAAACCCGGCTTCACCTTCACTCCGGAGAGCGTAACGGGAAAATAGCCGATCTTCTGCAGTACGATTCGGTGCCTCGTTCCAGGCTTGAGACAAAGTTCAGTCGGAGTTACGCCCACCGACGGGGTGCCATCCACCAAGACGGTCACACCTGGAGGCACGGTCGTCACCGGCACCGACTGGAGCGCACAAGCCGGCCGCGCTGGACGAGGAGCGGCGGCATCCACCGAAACAACCGCTGCATCGACCTGAATCGCCGGAGCCGCGTCCATCACGGCAGCAACCTGATGGGGCGGAGGCTTGGGGCCTGTGGGCTGCTTGGTCCGCTGATAGATCACGTATCCGAGCGCAACCACAGCGACCAGCGCCACCAGAGTCACAACGACCCACAGCGAACCACCCTCCTCTTCGTCATCCACGGCTGCAGTCGTTGCCGTTTTGAGTCGGTCGGACTTCGCCCCGCTGTCCTTCGACGCTGCGGCTCCAGCGGCCTTCGACGGATCCTTCTCATGCCGCTCGACCTTGTCTCCAGGCTCCCCGGAGTCAGCCGCCCCTGTTTCGCCACCGAGCGATCCGTCGTCCGCAGCATCCTCCTGGTTCGGCTTCGCGTCGCTGACAGCCGCTTCAGCCGGTTCGGGCTCCTTATGTGCTTCTTCCTCCGATTCGGCGGACGCTGACGCATCGGCTGCCGCTTCGGCTTCTGCATGTTCCTCAGACGACTTGGAGGTGTCTACAGCATCCGACCCTGCCGCCTTGGAGACGACGTCGGTCTCCTTTTCGGCCGATTTGGCTTCGGAAGCCTTGTCATCTGCCTCGGAAGATGCCGCAGCAGCAGCAACGACCACGGACGACGACGCGCCAGCCTGGTCTGCCACCGAAGCCTTGGCTGCATCCGCCAAGGCTTCATCCTTGGGCAGATCCTTGCGCCGCAGGATCTCCTGGAGGGCCTTTTCGCTCTCAGTGGGCAGTTGGTCAAATCGTACTCCCATCCCGGGAGCCACGTTCTTCCGCGATGGGTCGTGCTCACGGATCCAGACCACCGTCCCCTCACCATCCATCAACGGAGAGGCGTCCTGGAGGAGAAACTCAAATTTGATCTTGGTTCCGACCTCCAGGGGATTCTTGGTTCGGATAAAGATTCCACCACGACTCACGTCGATGGAATACCGATCCACGAACTGCCCCAAACTCTCGCTCTTGAACTTGATTTTTAGTTTTACAGGACGCACGGCCATGCCTCGATGCTTGTCAATACCTGTGGGTTCACACTTTCGATTCTCAGCGTACTCGTCTCTTGACGTACTCGACAAAGTCCACTGTTACATGAAAGCAGGCGTTTTTCCAAAAAATCGAACGTTTTACGTTATTTACTTTTCGTTTCTATTGCAAACTCTTTTTGCCGATACCAAAAAATACCTTCTGTTCGCTCCAGACAACCACCGGGGCCGACGACACCCGCTGGTTCGGGAATCGCCTCCACAACACATCCGGGGGCGACTCGCACTCGCAAGACACCCGCTATTCGTCCAACCCACCAGGTTCGAATCCGCCCTGGTCATCGGTCACACGCACGTCCGCCAACTCGGGGTCGTGCTCCAGGACAATGGTCCATCGCCCGGCCAGAGCCTGCCTCAGGTACCATCGTTTTTCCTGCACGGTCAACACGGGTTCATTGTCGTAAGCCATGTTCCAGACGGGCCGCAGGTGCCACCTCGTGGGAAACAGATCCGCACCGAACAGCGCCGTCCCATCGGGAGCCGAAACCACGACCACCTGCATCCCACGGCTGTGCCCTTGGACCGGAAAAACGCGAACGCCTGGAGCAATCTCAGACACCCCATCCACCAGGTTCCAACGCACCTGGCCCTCCAGTCGATCGATGGGGTCCAACATGAAGGATCCGGCATCCTTGGAACTGGGGGCATGCGCCCATTGCCACTGCCCCCGCTGGACGTGATGCACGGCATTGGGAAACAGGGGGGCCACCGTCCCATCGGGCCTCGCCACGGCCAACCCGCCCGCGTGATCGAAATGCAAGTGGGTCACCACCACATCGGTCACGCGCTCCGGGGGACAGCCGACCTCGTCCAGCCCCTTCGCCAAATCGAGGTCTTCCAATCCATAGATAGCCGTCTGCTTCTTGGAAAAATTCGTTCCCATCCCAGCATCCACAACAATGACACGGCCCGACGATTCCAGAACGAGGACCCGAGTCACCATGGGAATCCGATTGCGCTCGTCAGGCACCAACCTGGATGCCCATAGGGCCCGAGGGACGACCCCAAACATGGCACCGCCATCCAGGCCGAAACGACTCGCCTCGATCCACGAAACTCGAAACCTGCCGATCTTCATGACTGAAACTCCATCTCACCCTCCCCGACTCACCGGCTCTCCTACGAACCTCCTCGTTCGTCCGCAGAGGCCAGACGCGGCTCCAAGATCGCCATGACAGCATCACAGACCTGCTCGGGACGCTCTGCCCCATCCACATCGAACACACAATGGCCCAAATCGCCGGACTCACGCACGAACCTGCGGTAGGCCTCGGCCACTCGGCGTTGACGATCCAGTTCATCGAAAATCTCCACCCGACGGCCGTCTCGATGCCTCCTGGCCTCGGCCTCGTTCGGCGAGACATCGATGAGCACCGTCACGTCGGGCGTGGGAGCGTAGCGATTGATCGTTGCCACCCACTCCTCGGGACAATCCAGACTCTGATACGCCAACGATGACCACAGATACCTGTCGGACAGGACCCAGTTCCCCTGCGCCAGAGCTGGTTCGATTTCGTTGTACCAGTGATCGAGTCGATCCGCGGCAAAGAGCAATGCCAAAATATGAGGGTCCACTGGATCATCGAGGCGACCAAGGTAGCTCCGCAAGAGCCTTCCCACGTCTCCCCGGCTCGGCTCGGCGGTCACATGGACCGATTGGCCGCGACGCGCCAGACGCTCCCCCAACAGATCCGCCTGAGTGGTCGTCCCCGCGCCATCGATGCCCTCAATGGCAACGAAGGTGCCCCGAGGTCGAACCTCATCATGGACCATGCCGGCCACCTTCATCCTCAGTGGGAGCCGCCCGCCTTTGCATCACTGTAGCGCATGGCTCCGAATTCCTTGGCCAACTCGTCATCGAACCGGTCACCATATACGGCGACCCGCTCGATCATCTCGACCACTTCCGACAGGTCCAGGTCCAACGTGGTCCGGTCCGCGGTGACGAGCACGGTGTCGTCCCGAATGGCAAAGCTGCACATCCACAACTCGTCTGCATTCAGCGACAGGAGCCTGCGATAGAGGGCCTCTGTGTTTGCATCAGGAAGCAGGATCACCGGCGCCACCACCTGAAGGTAGTTGGCCGTCATGTCGGGCGATCCGTACACCAAATGGATCCGAACCAACGCCGATCCCTGCACGAAGGCCCAGGCAGGATGGCCGTCCTTGGTTGGGATCCGCACCTTTTCCAGAATCAAACCCTCGGACGCGAGATGGGTCTCGACCATCTTAACGACACGCTCAGCATCCTCGCGCTGCGCTTCGGTCAATGCAGCTTTGACGTCCTCCATGAAATGCCTCCTTCTGCGACGCGAAAAAACAGTTGTTTCAACTGACCATGGCCGTGTTAGTACATTCCCACCAAACGTTCAAGGTCGCGAACAGGGAAACGGCCATGCAGGCAACCCCATCGCAGCAACTCCGCGGATCGCTCCGGCCCGCCTTCGTTTTCATGGGCGCCTTGTTCATGACCGCAGCCGGCTGTGCCAGCCTCGTCCGCCCATGGGACCTCCGCGTCACGAGCAAAACGCAGCGCTGCATCTTTCGATGGACTCTTGCCGGCCACAACGTGACGCTGGATATCACGGCGCCCACGAAACGCCCGAACGACCAGACGCCAGTTCGTCCAAATCCACGACCGAGTTCAGCAGCGGCCACACCGACCGTTCATCTGACCTATCGAGTCACCGACCGCCAGGCCGCCATGCTCAAGCGACTCGTCCAACTCGACAGGATTCGATCCCTGGCGCGCCGATACAGGAACGTCTGCGCCCCCAAAGCCCCCAAGGAGCAGTTCTCCATCGACACTCCATCGTACCGCAAAGTCGTCACCACGCAGGGATTCACCCCGCAGGCAATCCACGACCTGTGGCGCAAGATTCTGACGAAAATGCCCGCCGGGCTCCCCAAACCTCCCATCGTGGCTTCGATCCCGAACTGTCCCGGTCGAACCGGCAGGATCCCAAACGCCCGCCCTCGGAACGCCGGTACGAGACCTACCGCCAGCGTTGAAGCAGACCAATGCGTGAGCGACGAAGTAGGTCTTATCCACGACTCAGTCGACGAACTCTGGCGGGGCAAGGTCCCCGCTATCCGCGCCATTGCTCCCAAAAACTGGAAGCTGGTCCTGCGATACCGAACTCCGTTCACGTCCGAGTACTTCTCGGTGCCGATGCGGCCCAAAGGCTGCATCTACACGGCAATCCTCCCTTCGCAGGCCGTGGCATACTGGACCCTTCAGTACTACATTAGAGCCACCGACGCGCTGGGCAAGAAAGCCGACGGATCGGCCAGCGCTGATTCTCCCCACATCGT
Organism: Deltaproteobacteria bacterium; assembly: GCA_021162935.1. Classification (GTDB taxonomy): domain Bacteria; phylum Myxococcota_A; class Polyangia; order HGW-17; family SLPX01; genus JAGGXR01. The sequence continues at coordinate 97,197 of JAGGXR010000014.1, read as the reverse complement.
GACCATTCGAAATTGTCTCGAAACTGGAAAATGACACCCGTTCCCGCAGCCAAATAGACGGCCCGACGATTGAGGGAGCGCACATCGGGCTTGTCGAACAGGGGGCAGAGCTGCTACTGTCTGCCGTGCAATGGCAGCCACCGACTTGGTAGGAAAAACTCTCGATCGGTATCGCATCCTGCGTGTCATCGGCACGGGGGGAATGGGCTCGGTCTATCTTGCCGAACACACCAAAATCGGCAAGCAAGTGGCGGTCAAGGTACTCCACCCGCACCTGGCCGAATCCTACCCCCAATCCACCCAGCGGATGCTCAACGAGGCCAGAGCAGCCGCCACCATCGGGCACCCAGGCATCGTGGATGTCACCGACTACGGGGACACGGATGACGGGTACCATTACATCGTTATGGAACTGCTCAACGGCGGCAGCCTAGGCGACCTGCTGGAGCGGACACCGGTCCTCCCGGTGGACGCCGCGCTGGGCATCCTGGATCAGGTTCTCGCCGCCCTCCAGGCCGCACACGCAAAAGGCATCGTGCATCGGGATCTCAAGCCGGACAACGTTTTCGTACACCAAACGAGTGACGGGCACTGGCTCGTCAAGCTCCTCGACTTCGGCATCTCCAAATTCACCTTGGACCAAAGCGCCCGCCTGACGGCGACAGGCGCCGTCATGGGCACGCCGTATTACATGAGCATGGAGCAGGCCGAGGGCCGAACGGATATCGACTTCAGAACGGACCTCTACTCGGCGGGGGTCATCCTGTACGAGTGTCTCTCGGGCGCCCTGCCCTTTTCGGGCGAAAACCCAAACCAGGTCATCGTCTCAATCTTACGCAACGAGCCCCATCCCTTGTCGGATCTGAGGTCCGACCTGCCAGCCGGCATTCTGGACGCCGTGTCCAAGGCAACGGCCCGCCGCCGCGAAGAACGATACCAATCCGCCGACGCGTTTCGTGCCGCGCTCGCTCCCTACTGGAACCCGGCCAGTCCCCTCATTGCCACGACCGTCCGCCCCATCGTGCCCAAGGACATCGCCCCAAACACGAGGCCGGGGCCCCTGCCTCCGGCGACCGGCCAACCCCGGTCCCCGGCACCAACCGGTCCTGACAGGCCACCAACAACCGGAAATCCGCCGCCACCCGCCGCAGCGCCTCGGTCTTCCCTGCTGGCGGCCACGGCCCATCTGCACTCAGCGGCCCCCGTACCCCCACCGCCCGCCGCCGAAACGCCCGTGCCGCAGGCGGACCTCGCCATGGCGCAAACCATGATGCCGAATACGACGGCTGCCTCCATGGCCGGGGCGATGACTTCGGATCCCCCGGCCGTCACGGGTCCAGCAGCGCCGACTCCGCCCCTGGACTCCATGAACGGGGCGATGGCCCCGGCTCATCCGGCCGTCACGGATCCACAGACTCCTCCTCATGAGGGAACCAACCGTCGTGCGCAGCCGCCGACCGGCTTTGCGAGGATGAAGCGCTTCGCCCTCATCTGGGTCCTGTTGGTCGCTGCGTTGGCCCTCGTCGGATTCATATCCGTCAAGGCCTGCAGCAACTCAAGGAAAGCGACCAGCGCAGCCAAAACGAGAAGGCTGAAGAACAAACGGGCCAAGACAAAGCGAAAAAAGCGGCACCGATCGCCGAGCATCATCCGGCGTATCCGCTCCATTTTCTAAGCAACGACTCTGCCTACCCAGAACGCGGATCATATGGTACAGATCCAGGTGGATCGACAGCCATACGAAAAGACAGAACCACCTGCTTTGGCAGGAAGGCACAAGGAGTATCGAGCCATGTTGTCAGGGACGATCACCGCACTGGTCACCCCGATGCGCGACGAAAAGGTGGATCTCGACGCGTTGAAACGGCTGGTGCGACGCCAGCTCGACGCAGGGGTCGACGGTCTGGTTCCTTGCGGGACCACCGGAGAGGCCGCCACCTTGTCTCGAACCGAATACGATTCGGTCATCGAAACCGTGGTCACGGAAGTGGCTGGCGCCGTGCCCGTCATTGCGGGCACCGGAACGAACTCGACGAACCGGGTCATCGAGACCACCAAGCGAACCGCGGCACTCGGGGCAACGGCAGCGTTGGTGGTCACCCCTTACTACAACAAGCCAACCCAGGAAGGTCTGTATCAGCATTACAAGAAAGTGGCCGACGAAAGTGGTCTGCCCATCGTACTGTACAATGTGCCAGGACGAACGGGCTGCAATCTCCTTCCCCAAACCGTGGCACGACTCGCCGATCTTCCCGGCATCATTGCGGTGAAAGAGGCGTCAGGCTCCCTCGATCAGCTCTACGACGTGGTCACGGGCTGCGGCGACAAACTCGACGTGCTCACTGGAGACGACGCCCTGGCCTTCCCATCCATCTGTGCCGGCGCCCGGGGCGTCGTATCGGTCACGTCGAACGTGGTGCCCGACCGGATGTCGCAGATGGTGCAGGCGACATTGGACGGCAACATGATCAAGGCACGGGAGTTCCATTACCAACTCCTGGACCTGTTCCGCGCCATGTTCTTCGAGACGAATCCCATTCCTGTCAAGACAGCCATGGGTCTCATGGGATTGATGGATCCTGAAATCCGGCTGCCCCTGTGGATGATGAGTCCCCAGGCCAAGGGGCGTCTGGAACAGGTTCTGCGTTTCAACCGCCTCATTCCGTAAGGAGGCTGTTCAAAATAGAATTGCCAATTTGGGGCATCGAGGCGCCCGTCTGGCACGAAGCGACGAAGGCGCGTACCGGGTGGTACGCAACCGAGGAGCGACAAAGCCAGGCGGGATGGATCGACGTTCCAGATGGCAGATTTATTCTGACCAGCCTCCTAAGTCGACGTGGAACATCCATGATCGAGGACCGAGCCCTGTTTCGTCGTTGGCCAGCGTTGATGGAGCCCCTGCCCCACCTTCACCTGGCCGATCTGCCCACTCCGGTTCAGCGTCTCGACCGCCTCAGTTCGGCTCTGAACGCCGAATTGTGGATCAAGCGAGATGATCGTTCCAGCAGACTGTACGGCGGCAACAAGGTCCGCAAGTTGGAATTCCTCCTTGCGGACGCCCTGGCAGCAGGCTTCCATCGCGTCTGGACCATCGGCCCGGCCGGATCCCACCACGTCCTGGCGCTGGCCAGATTCAGTCAGTCGGTGGACCTGTCCTGCTCGGCCGTGACCTTTCCGGAGTACGAAAGCCGACACACCGATACGATCCGACGCGCCATTTCAGCATCCGGATGCGACGTGGTCCATGCCTCCACTTGGCAAAGATTCGCCGTCGACCTGCTCCGACACGGTCCGGGAGATGCGTACGTGATTCCCCCGGGCTCATCGAGTGCCCTGGCGGACCTTGGCTACCTGAACGCCGGGCTCGAACTCTCCGACCAGATCCAGGCCGGACTCTGCCCGAAACCCGACGTGGTGGTGGTGGCTCTGGGCAGCGGCGGGACCTCGACCGGCCTGATGGTGGGCCTCGAAATGGGAGACGTCTCATGCCGCCTGGACCTGGTCCGGGTTACCACTGTCCTGGTGGCCAACCGGCTCAACCTGTACCGGCAGGTCGTTGACATGGCCCATCTCCTGAACCGGGCATGGCGGCGCACCGCAGCAGGAGGCGGCCCAAACGTCCCGGCCCCGTTCGCGGAGGCATTCAGACGAGTCACCGGCTTCCCCTCGTTTTCGCATATGGACGGGCAACGAGACGACCAACGTCCGTTGCAAAGCGTTCGACGCGTCCGCGTTGCCCTGGTTTCCAACCAGATCGGGCCCGGCTATGCCGTGCCGACAGCGGAAGGACGACGCGCCGCATCGCTCCTCGAACGACAGGAAGGCATCGAGCTGGAACCCACCTACACAGCCAAGGCATTCGCCCACGTGTTGGACCTGGTGCGTCGCTCGCCCCGCCGCAAGCCAGTCATCCTGTTCTGGCACACGGCCCACCAGGAAATTCTGAAACCGTGACCAAACAAGATTTCCTGCGCTACTTCCCCCGTTCCCGATCTGCGTCGGCCTGACGCACGATGCCCGAAAGGAGACGAGCGGCAACCTGACGAAGCAGGATCGTCATCCCAGCCACCATCGCCTTGGGACGCTTCTTGGCCAAGGGCACTCTCCGATCCGTCATCGTCCGCCAGACGACCTTTCCATCTGCGATGCGTCCGACCTCCACGACCAGGGATAGGTGGGCGTACCACTGTTTCTGTCCGACCTTCGGACCGTAGTCCTGCTCCTCAATGGCGATGACCTTCCCGGTCACCGTATACCGAGGCGTGGGCGCAGGGCCCTCGGTCACATCGGCGAACAGACCGCTGTGTCGCAGATAGGCACGGAAAGAATCGGCAACGAGCCGCCCCGGCTTGGTGCCCCACTGGCGGAATCCGTAGTACCGGAACTCGTAGGGCGATAGACGATAGACCAGTCGGTGACGATCGTAAGCTGGAACCACGTCGAACTCTTCGACCCGGACCACGAAATCGAACCGCTTCGGCTGCTCTTTGAGTCCCAATGAAATGGGAAGGGAATAGTATCGTTGGGACGGGGCATGGCCGGACCCGAAGCATCCCCCAGAAAATCCCAGCCCCAATGCGAGGAAGACGCCCATGCCCAAGACAGACAGATTCGCAACGACCCGACAGGTCGAGCCACCACCTGTGCCCGTTGCGACGCCAGGATCCCGTTCGGTCCGTAATCGACGCACCGTCGCCTCCTCACTTAGTGTTTCGGCAGTCGCCTCTGACGACTGCTCGAAGGTCGAAACAGCGATGCAGGATTCTCCCGCACGCTCCTGGCGAATTCCTCGAAGTTCTCTGCCGCATTCCTCAGAGAACGCAGAATCGGCCGCACGTCCACAGACGCCCGATTGACCAGCCCACGCAGATCCCTGGCCAGCAGACGGATCGCAGCCAGCGAGCGACCCAAAGTCCTCATGTTTCGATCCATGGCAGGCCCTGCCAGCTTGTGCTGGACCTTCTCCATGGTTCTGCGAAACGCCCGCAGCGACTTCCCCAGTTCCCCCTTACGTCCCGACATTTTTCTCAGCCTGGCAAGGGTTTCCCGAGCCTCAGCCAAAGTGCCATGCACATCGTCCTGCGTGTGGTCCACGAGGATCTTGAAAGAGGTGGCCGCACGCCGGATATGACGGGCCGAGCGGGCGAAGTCCGTCAGGGCATGGTCCAGCTTCGGATCCAACCGATCCATGGTCTTGGTCAGTCGCTTCGACAGTTCGGACACGTTCTTGAGGGCATCCCTCGCCTTGCGGACCAGGTCCAAGAACAGCTTCCTATGTTCGGGCGTGGTCGCCAACAACGCATTGTTGAGCAACTTCTCCAGCTTGAACGCAATGGTTTCGGCTCGACCCGTGATCGCGGACAGCGTCGATCGTTTCGATGGAATATACGAACCGACCTCCATCCGGACAGCCCCCTTTTTCGCTCCCTGGATATCCACGAACTTCACCCCGGTGATGCCGCTGGTCACCAACTGCGCCCAGGCACCCTGGAGAATCGGCGTGCCGTGACGGACCCGAATCTTGACATCGACCACTTCGATGTCGTCGGGATCGATTCTGATGTCTTCGACCCGCCCCACGTCCACACCACGGAGCTTCACCGAAGCGCCGAGACTCAACCCCGAAACAGTCTCGCGAAATTTGATTCTGTATGTATCGTACCGCTTGAACAGAGAGAGCCCAGCCACCAAGGCGAGCCCACCCAGGATCAAGACCAGACCGACAAGCAGGAAGATGCCCAACCGGGCCTTTTGTTTCGTTGTCGCCATAGCAGATTCAACAGTCTCGTGCGTATTGGGCCCAGTATGCATGGAACGGCTCCAGGACACAACTAATTGTCCCTTCTCGTCAGCCGAACGCTCTCCATCGGCCATCCGAGGCCGCGTCTCCACTCTTGCCTGGAACGATGGGTTCGAGTACATTGATACAAGCAATCGTCTGCTGGCAGGACCACCGCGTGCACAACGAATCTGCCTTCGCGCACTCACAGGAGATACGGACGTCATGCCTGAATCCGGAACGAACAACATTGGAGCCGCCGACCTGGATCCGGGAATCATCGTGGGCGGCAATTTTCGGATTGAGCGATTGCTTGGATCGGGAGGCCTCGGCGCCCTCTATCGAGCCCACGACGGACAGGCGGACGAACCAGTTGCACTGCGCATCCTCCCCGAAAACCTATCGGACCAACAGGCCGTAGCGGCTCTTCAGGCGGCCCTGGAAACGTTTGCTCCCATCGAGCACAAGAACCTCGTCGGGCTCAGGGGGATGGGACATCACGCAAACCTCACCTTTCTCGTCCAGGAGTACGTCGATGGACAACCACTCGGCCGCCTCCTGGAAAAAAAGCGCCGTGCCGGCAAAACCTTCTCCATGAAGGGGGCCTTCAACGTGGTGGCCCACGTTTCGAATGGACTGACCGCCCTCCACAGCGTGGGCGTCCACGGAGCCCTGAACCCGAACAACATTCTCGTGACAAAATCGGGACGCATCAAAGTGGCCGACGGCGGCCTCGCGGTCGCCCTGGGGGCCTTGCCGGAAGGTACATTGTCCGTTGCAGGCACGGGCGATGCCTATCTGGCTCCTGAAATGCACAACCAACCTCCGGTCGTCGATCCGCGCACGGACGTGTACGCACTCGGCCTCGTGGCATCGGCCCTGCTCACGGGGCAAGCGCCGGGTGAGAATCAAAAGCCGCCCAGCGCACTTCGGCCCGAGTTGCCGAAGCAGATCGACCAGGTCATTGGAATGGCCACCGCCATGGCCATTCCAGATCGATACATGACCCCGATGGATTTCAAAGAGGCTCTGCTGGATGTGATTCAACAGGCCGCCCGTTCATCGAAAGGCGCCCTACGTGCCTTGTCTGGCCCCCAACGAGCCGTTTCCGGATCCCAACAGGCAGCGGCATCGTCACAACCGTCAGGTCAAGCCGCACCGGATGTCGAACTGGACATTTCCGTCGAAGCCCCCACCGCCGTCCCTCAACAACGCCAGGACCAGGCGTCCATGACATCGGGCGACTTCGACCTCGCTTCCCTGGTGGAAGAAACTGCCGGAGAGGACGAAGAACGGTATCTGCTACAAATTGGGAAGCTCGACTACGGTCCCTTCACCCTGCGTGAGGTGAAGGTGCAGATCCGTCTGGGCAAAGCCACTGGCAAGGATATCGTGGTGGACACCTTGACGGGAGACCGTAAAAAGGTCAAAGACCATCCTGTTTTGGGCGCCTACTTCAAAGGCGTCAAGCGTCACAAGGAACTGACCAGACGTGCCCAAACGCAGGCCTCGACGCAGCAGGCCGAAAAGAGGAAGCGCCACGTCTTCATCGGCATCAGCCTCGGCGTGGTGGTCACGGTCGTGGCGGTCTTCGCAGCCATCATGCTCTACAAGGGCGTCAAACGTTCCCACAAGGGTCCCACGAGGCGTTCGGACAAGGAACTCACCTACGAAGCAACTTGGGATGACCAGTCCAGCGGCAAGAAGGGATCCCGTCGGCACCACCACGGTCACCGTCGCGGAGGCAGTTGGGCCGGAGGAAAATGGAACAACAGCCAAACCCTGGACCTCGGGTCGGAAGGTGGAGCGTCCCAAACCCTCAGCCGCCATCAAATCTATTCGGTCATGTCCCGGTACAACTCCCGCATTGGAAAATGCTTGCTCAAGTATGGTTTGGGCAAAGTGACCATTCATCTCCAGATCGCCGGCAGCGGTCGGCTGACTGCCGCTCGCACGAGCGTTTCCGGTCCGGCGGCTTCGTGCATCCGGTCCGCGGTCCGATCCGCAAAGTTTCCGAGTTTCAACGGGACGCGGACCACAGGGAGCTATACCCTCAAAGTCCAATAGGCGACGGGAGCAACAATGGCATCGAGACGGACGACGGGGCTGGTCTTCCTGCTCACCTTCTTTTGGACGCTGTCGGCGTTCGGCCGCGGCCGCGGCCGCCTGGAATGGCCTGGGCGATTCGAATACTACGTCAAGCAACTTCACGCCCACTCCATTCCAAAACGAATGGCGGCCCTCCAAGTCATGGCCACCTATCCTCTCGCAAGGACGGAACGGCACCTTCTGCCCCTCCTCACCGATGACGTATGGTCCATTCGAGAATCGGCCGCAGCGCTGCTCGTTTCCAAAAAGTCCATCGTCGTTGAGGGATATCTCGTCCGTTGGCTCGAAGACATCGACCCGACCCACCGAGTGGCGGCATTGCGTTTGCTGGCGCGAACAGGTTCCAAACAGGCCACATGGGCAGCCATCCGCGCCTTGCGGGACTTCGACCCCATGGTTCGAGTGGAGGCCATCCTAGCCATCGAACATCTGGGGGTTCGCAACGCCGTCGCCCCCATTCTGTCGGCCCTGGACGACGAAGACGCCAAAGTGCGGGCTGCGGCGGCCCGAGCACTGGGTAAAAGCCGCGACCCACGGGCCGTCATCGCCCTCATCGGAAAGATGTCCGACCAAGTTTCCGACGTTCGCCAGCAGGCAGTTCGATCCCTGGGCCAACTCGCGGACCCAAAGGCCACCTCGGCCGTCCTAAGACGGCTCAACGACCGGTCTCGTGAGGTCCGCCGCGCCGCCATCACGGCGCTCGGCAACCTCAAGACCAAGGAGAGCGTGATCACGCTCATCCGCATCTTCAAGACATCGACCAAGGCCGACATCCGCAAGGCTGCAGCAATGGCTCTGTCTACCATCGGCACCGCCGCCTGTGCAGAAGCCATTGCCTCGCAACTGGCCAATCCATCATCTTCCATCCTGAACATGGCATCCGAACGTCTTGCCGCCATGGGGGCCGTGGCAGTGCCTGTGCTCGTTTCCATGCTTTCGAATTCAAACACCCCCCGAAAAACGCAGAGGGTCATCGTCACGATTTTGGGTCATATCGGAAGTCGAACGGCTTCCCACGTGCTCGTCCAGGTCCTTCGTCGCGATACGGTCCCCACATCCGCGGTACTCGCCGCACTAAGGACCTGCGCCGATCCTCGGGCTGCCATGGATCTGGTCCGTTTCGCCGTGAACACGAACTCCGCACGTCTCCAGGAGCAGGCTCTCGACGCCGCGGCCCACGCAGGCGCCAGCAATGCGCTCGGACCGATGCTGCAGATACTCCTGAAACGAGCACACACGAAAAACGTCAAGGTGACCGCCATTCGACTCCTTGGTCAAACAAGGACCCTGTCCGCAGTGCCCATGCTCAGAAAACTCGCCAAACACGAAAAAGGGCCCTTGCAGGTCGCAGCAGTCAACGCGCTGGGCGCCTTACACGATCAGGACTCCGTCCCCATCCTCGAACAAATCATGGAGACAGCGGACTCGCAACTGCGCCTCGCGGCCACGAATGCCCTCGTCGCCTGTCTCTCACCCCAATTGGCTCAAAATCTATTGAACCACCTGACCGCCACCACGCCGTTGCCGGCCCAGGTTGCCTATGTCGCACTCGCAGGACTCATGGCAAGACGATTTCCAACCAAGGTTTCATTGCCACGCCTCGTCGAACTGGCTCGATCCACCAACCGAAAGCTTGCCCTCGCCGCCGTGGAAGCACTTGGCGCCTCTCATCAATCCAGTGCAAAAGCCGCACTGATCCACATGCTCGCCCGAGGCTCCAAGGGCATACGAGCCAAAGCACTCGAGTCCCTCACCGCGTTTTCGGCCCCAGAGATCCGCCCCATGCTCTCGAAATGGATCGAGGGAGACGACCTGCACCTTGCCGCAGCCGCCGCATGGGACATGGGCAAGGTGGTCGGCTCGGCGGGGCGCCCGGCCATCCTTCGGGCCCTGAGCCAAAAAACGCCTCTCTCCCTCCGGATCAACCTTTCCGCTGCCCTTGCTCGTATCGCAGTCCAAGCCGATCGGAGGCGACTCCTCTCCATGCTCACCGACACGAGCCCCTACGTGGTCATCAATGCACTCTGGGGACTCGTCCGACTCAAGATCCTCGGACTACAGATACAGGTCGACGAGGCAAGCATTCGGGACAAGCTGACCATCGCACCGGTGATCCGCCCATACGGCGAGCGACTTCTTGCCCGCCTCACCGGACACCAAGTGCGTGGATCGACGCAACGGCCGACACTCGCGAACCATGCCGACGCCCGCAACGACTGGGTCGCCATCCACGTCCGTAACGCGAAGGGCTCGGCCACACCCAATCGCTTCTACGTCCTGGTCCTCCCTCAAGGCCTTGCCAAGGCAGGCTGGACGGACCAGGTCGGACAGGTTCGCGAAGAACGTATCCCCACCGGCGACTGCCAAATCGTGTTTCCGAAACAGCCGAGGGAGTAGGGGGCGCCACCTGGACATCCAAGCCCGCCCGAAACCGGATGTGCTCACGAAGACGCCGGCCCCCCCACGTCGAGTTGCTCCCATTCTCGGAGAACCGCAGGGATCCGACCAAGGAGATCCGATGCGGTGAGCCCCGCCAGTCCCAATGCTTCGGCTGCCTTGTCACCAGCCTTCCCATGAGCGAACACCGCGGCACGAACGGCATCGGCCGTGGGCCAGCCCTGCGCGAGCAGTCCGCCGACCATCCCGGTGAGCACATCGCCCGCACCGGCGGTCCCCATGCCTGGATTTCCCGTCGGATTGATCCAAACAGTGCCGTGTGGGCCGGCAATGATAGTCCTGGCGCCCTTGAGCACGACCCAAGCTCCCGTGCGGTCCACCAGAGAAAGCGCCACGGCGATCCGGTCCTGCTGGACCTTCGCCGTCGAGCTCTCGACGAGCCGAGCCATTTCCCCTGGATGGGGCGTCAGAACCACGGGCACCGCCACGTGCCTGAACACATCGAGACGCCCCACGAGGAGGTTGAGCCCGTCGGCATCGATCACCATGGGGACCTTCAATCGCGGTAGGAGGGCCTCGATCACCGCCTGCATGGTCTCGGTCGTTGGAATTCCCGGACCAAGAGCAACGGCGCGACGGGTTGCAGTCAGGGCGACCAAACGGTCGGTGGTCTCGTCCACGTCCATGGACAATGCATCGTCCGCATACGCCTTGGTCATCAGTTCCGGCACCTCGGCCTGGAGGTGCCTCTGCACATCCGCAGGAGTCGCTAAAGTGACAAGGCCGGCCCCAACCCGAAGGCCCGCCTCACCGCACAACAGAGCGGCTCCGGCCTTGCCGGTGGATCCGGCCAGCACCAATAGATGGCCATACGTCCCCTTGTGACCGCCCATCCGGCGCGCCGGCCAGGATGCCAGGATCTCGGACTCCTCGATGAGCGCCGTGGGGGGATCCAACTCCTGAACCAACGAAGACGGGATGCCAATGTCCGCCACGTGGAGGTCACCGACGAACTCCGCCCCTGGATAGGTACAAAGCCCCACCTTGGCCAAACCAAACGTCACCGTCATGTCAGCCTGCACCGCACTCCCCAAAGGAACACCTTGGTCAGCATGGAGTCCAGAGGGGACATCGACCGCCACCCGCAGGCCCTCTGCCTTGTTCACCACTTCGATGGCCTGGGCAAAAATGCCCCTCACCTCGCTGTCCAATCCAGTGCCGAGCATTGCGTCCACGATGCAGTCGGCGCCCAGAATCGCATCGGAAATCTCATCCAATGCTTCGGCGGACTCGATGAACCGGATGGGCAAACCAAGGTTCTCGATGGCCTTGAGATTCACCAGGGCGTCCCCTTTGATACGCTCCCTGGGAGCCAAGACGAAAACCTCCACGTCGGCGCCCCTGCTCCACAGATGACGCGCCGCCACGTATCCGTCGCCACCGTTGTTCCCTCGCCCCGACAGGACCACGACTTCCAGGCCGGTCAGACTCATGGACTGACCAATCACATCCGCCACGCTCCGGCCGGCCACCTCCATCAAAACGACGCCCGGCACGCCCACATCCTCGATAGTCGAACGATCCAACTCGCGCATCTGTGCAGCCGTCACCAATTTCATCCTTCGACCCCCAAATCCATCCGGCCTGATTGATATTCGTCCCAGTCCACCGTCGCCAAAAGATCCGCTCCCTCCATCGATCGAAAGCCTAGCGACCGTACGCACCTTCGTCGAGCAGTCGAAGCATATCACGGACCGCCGTGTCCAGGCCGACGAGCACGGATCTCGCAATGATCGAATGCCCGATATTGAGTTCTTCCACGCCTGGAATCGCCGCCACCTGCACCACGTTTGGGTAATCCAGACCATGACCGGCGGCGACCCTCATACCGAAGTTGACCGCAGCCTCCGCCGCCGACGCGAGTCGGTCCAACTCAGCAGGGATCAGCGGTCCCCTCGCATTAGAATAGTACCCGGTGTGGAGTTCCACCACATCTGCGCCCAATTCGCGACTCGCCGACACGACTGCTCGATCCGGCTGCACGAACAGACTCACACCGATGCCTGCTTCATGCAGGGCGGATACGGCGTTGCCCACCTTCTTGGCCTCCGGTCCCGTGACCACCAACCCCCCCTCGGTGGTCTGCTCCTCGCGCTTTTCCGGCACGAGTGTGCACATGTCCGGATGCAGTTCCCGGGCGATCCGAACCATCTCGTCCGTGGCCGCCATCTCCAGGTTCAGCACCGTCCGGACCGTGTCCTTCAAGATGCGCACATCGCGATCCTGAATATGCCTTCGATCCTCGCGCAAATGAACGGTGATTCCATGCGCTCCGGCCAATTCACACATGGCTGCGGCCCACACGGGATCGGGATATTGCTCCCCCCTTGCCTGCCGGATGGTTGCCACGTGATCCACGTTCACATGTAATCTAATGCGACTCATATCTTTGCTCTCCCTCGATGAACATCTCGTCGCCGCCGAACCGACTAACCACGAAACGCCTCAGAAACAGGGGAACCGCTCCCCTCGAACAACGCCACGAAGCCCTGCTCGATGCGGTAGGCGGTTTCGCCCATGATGAGAGACTCGCCCACCTGCTCCCCGCCGCGCTGCCTCACCTCTTCATGGGTAATGACCTTGCCCAATAGATCCTCGGCATCGGGATCCCCCCCCTCGACGGAAACCACGTAGAGCGCCTCCTCGATCCCATACTGCTTCCCGTCGGATGCCACGGTCATCACCCCGCCTTCGATGCGAATCACGCCCTCCATATCGGCCTGGGCGATCCACTCCTGTGGGATGAACAACTTCGTCACCATGCACCTCCCCGCGCAGGAAACACCTTACAGGCCCTTGTCGAAAAGCTTCTTGAACGCCGCTTTGCCCCCGGATCCGATCTGCTGGCCCACGACACGGCCTCCCTTGACCACCAACACGGTGGGGATCGAACGCACCATGTACTTCATGGCCACCTTTCGGTTGTGGTCCACGTCCACCTTACCGACTTTGATGCGCCCCTGGTACTCACCGGCCAATTCTTCCAAAATGGGGCCGATGGCCAAACAAGGGGCACACCAGGTCGCCCAAAAATCCACCACTACGGGTAGTTCGGAGGCTATCACTTCCTTTTCGAAATTGTCGTCAGTAATTTCCAACAGATTGTCGCTCGCCATCACGTTCCTCCGTTCTCGAAATCCAATCAGCCCCAGGTAACCATCCCCCGCTCTCTTCGCGTCGGCCAAAGGACTTCAGAAACGCCCCGAGTACCCGATGGTCACGGGTTGCTTCACGTCGAATCGGGGCCCGATGGCCGCCAGGCCGCGTTCCGGTCTGGGTGGCGTCACGTAAATCCGACGCGCAGGGAGACCGGACATATACCGCTTGCGTAGCTTCCGATTGAAATACATGGCGCCCACCGGCCCCATCACCATGTCGAACACCCAGAAAAACGCCGACACGCCGATGCCTGCATAGAACTTGGTCATGGAGCCGCCGGGCTCGTTTCGAGTCTGATGGTCGCTGTAAAAATACCAGGCCATCAGGGACGAACCCACCAAGTCGCCCACGGTGGAAATCGCCCCGGCCCAATACCACTCCGAATAATACGCACCGAATCCTGCAGAGGGGAGCGCCACCAAGAAGGCCATGTAGCGCTTGTTCTCGGCGCTGTCGCAGTACTTCCAAGCAAGTCCGATGGCCAAGGGCTTGTAGACCAACGTCGGCAGAGCCGCCAGGGCAAGGGCTTCCCACTTGTCCTTCTTGTTCTCTTGGTAGACGTCGACTCGGTTATCCTCGATGAATCGTGCCCGGTCCAACGAGGCCACCTCGCGGCCCGCCAGGCCGACATGGAACCGTGCACCGGACGACAGTCCTGCCAGCGCAATCACAGGAGCCCGATGAGCCGCCCCCGTCCCTTCGCTCCGGACCATGGCATGGTCCGTTCCTCCTCCGAGAACCATCATACAAACGCCCACGACGAAGCCTGTCATCAATCACTCCTTCCCGGTTGGACGCGCCCTGCGCGTCACCGGTCACCGAAATCCGTCCCCTCTTGCAAACACCTGCCACGACGGATCGCTACCGCATCCGCAACGGGGCAAGCATCAGGTCGGCATTCGAATCCGACCGGGGCAGAAAGCGGTTCGTAGCATAGGGTCACAAAGGGGGCAATGTCAATGGTCCTGCTGCGCCCTCATCGTCGGGTGGTCGGGTAATGGGGTAACCAAATAGGGACCAAACAAGCAAGAAGTGTCCAGGTGTGGGGAAAATACTGGAGACGGACAGAGAGCGTTGGGCCGCCTGGCCACGAGGGAGCCTACAACAATGAGTCTTTTGAGTCGGGCGCGAATGGAAAACAGGTATTTGGCCAGAACCGACGTGTTGTCGAGTTTGACGACCAAACGTCGTGCGTGGGACACGACTCTGGCTGCGACATTGAGCAGGACAAAGCGCAACCCCTTTTGTTTTGCACGCTGTGGCCCGGAATCAGCAGGCAGTTGTTTCTTGGTCAATTGAATCTCCGACGAGTTCGCGGAGGATGGTCGACTCTTCCACGTACTTCTTTGCGCGGGCCTGAAGCCGCTGGAGATCCTCGTTGGAAAGCTTGGCCGCCTTGGGCCTTGGCACTCTCTCGGGCCAACGGCCATGTCGTCTTCCCATCGCGTTACCCATCGGCCTTCTTGGTTGCCCTCTTCATAGACGGCTTCCGCTTGGTTGTTTTCTTCTTGTGATCGGCTTTCTTTCTGGTGGCCGGCTTCTTCGCTGCCGGCTTCTTCGCGGTGGTCTTCTTCGCTGCCGGCTTCTTCGCGGTGGTCTTCTTCGCTGCCGGCTTCTTCGCGGTCGTCTTCTTCGCTGCCGGCTTCTTCGCGGTCGATCTTTTACCGTTGGCGCTGGCAGCCGCCTTCTTCGCTGCCGCCTTTTTCGCGGGTGCCGGCTTCTTCGCGGTCGATCTTTTACCGCTGGCGCTGGTGGCCGGCTTCTTCGCTGCCGCCTTCTTCGCGGTGGTCTTCTTCGCTGCTGCTCTCTTGGGTCTGGATGTCTTAGCAACGCTCTTCTTGTCAGCGGCCTTCTTCGCTGTGGCTTTCTTGGCGGTGGTCCTCTCCTTGGCTCTACCTGTCTTCTTGGTCGTGGGCTTGGCTGCGCTCTTCTTCCTGGTCGCCTTGGCCACCGCCGACTTTCGAGTCTTCGCCGCGCGCCGAGTTCGCCTGGTGGACGCAGCCGAGGTGGAAGGTGCGTCCGATGACACTCCATCCATGTCGATATCGACACCAAAGACCGACGACAGCTCGTCGGTTTCGAGCACGCGACCCTTGCGCGTCTTGCCCGCGCCGGTCGGTTGATTGATGGCGGCCTCCACCATTTCGGTCGGATCCACCCCGCGCAGGGTGAACAGCAGCTCGGGCTCGTGGTCGAGGCGGGCTCCAACACCGTACAGCGTTGCGGCCACGTGCTTGCACATGGTGGCCCAGTCCGGGCATGAACAGTTGAGTGTGATCTCACGAGGCGATGGGAACAGCCCTTCGTCTCTTCGGGTGACGATCTCCATCACGCCTTTGGAGATGGATCCCTGGAGAAGCTCCACCAGCGAATCGATCTGGCCTGCGCACTGCCCCTTGATCTCCGTCCACTTCTTTTTGGGCAGTGGCTTGATCTTGATGTTTACGGTGTACAGGTCTGTACCGCTGACCAGCGCTCGAACGTGCCCGGGTTCGATCTGCAAGTCGATGACCGATCCGTTTCGAACGTAGGCACGACCACGGGGGAGACGATTGGAGTAATCGCTGTAGGCCTCGAGGTTCTTGCACCAGGCCTTGCCCCAGAAGGTCGTGGCGATCTTGCGGCCGGCGATCTCAACCGGCGAGACGTGCTGACCGGCCTTCTTCATCTTGGCTACTTTCTGTGCCGCCCGGCGGCGACGTTCGGCTACCGGAACATATGGCGGCCAGTAGCTGTCGTAGTATCTGCCCATGGTCTCACCTCGTACTTCATAGAAATGACGATTCGAAGCTCGTCCGGTTCGTCTATCCCTCCACGGCGCTGCTCAGGTCGAGCGACACCATCGATATCAGCTCCTCGTTGCTCATCTCCGTCAAGGATGACTCGGCACCATGAGAGAGCACCTCGTCGGAGAGCTTCTGCTTGCCCGCGATCAGCTCGTCGATACGCTCCTCCACCGTGCCCCGGCAGACGAACTTGTGCACCAGCACGTTCTTCTTCTGCCCAATGCGGAAGGCGCGATCCGTGGCCTGGTTCTCCACGGCCGGGTTCCACCACCGGTCGAAGTGGATCACGTGCGAGGCCGCGGTCAGGTTGAGCCCGGTGCCACCGGCCTTGAGCGAGAGCACCATGAAGGGCACGCGGTCATCCTCCTGGAAGCGCTTGACCAATCCCTGGCGTTTTTTCACCGGCGTACCGCCGTGCAGCACGAGGCCGCTCTGGCCGAAGACCTCGGCCAGGGAGCCTGACAGCGGCTCGGTCATCTCGCGGAACTGGGTGAACACCAACACCTTGTCCTGCCTGGCGGCGATGGATTCGCAAAGCTCTCGCAGCCGTGAAAACTTGCCGCTATCCCCCGGCTCGTAGGCGCCGTCACCCAGCCACTGAGACGGGTGGTTGCAGATCTGCTTGAAGCGCATCAGGAAGGCCAGGACCACGCCGCGCCGCTCGATACCATCGAGTTCCTCGATGGCCCTCTTCATCTCGTCGACGGACTGTTGGTACAGGGCGGCCTGGCGCTTGCTAAGCAGGCAGTGAGCGGTGACCTCGGTTTTGTCGGGCAGATCGGCGATGACCTTCTTGTCGGTCTTGAGGCGGCGCAGAATGTAGGGCTGAACCAGCCGGCGCAGCGGGGCATAGCCCTGCCTGCTCTTCGCCATGGACTTGCAGAACCCGTTGAACGCCTTGGCCGAGCCGAGGAGACCGGGATTCAAGAAGTCGAAGATGGACCACAGATCCCCAAGACGGTTTTCGACCGGCGTGCCCGTCAGCGCCAGGCGCCACTTGGACGGCATGGTCTTGACCGCCTTGGTCTGCTTGGCGCCCGGGTTCTTGATGGCCTGGGCCTCGTCGAGGATCACGTTGCGCCAGGGATACTCCTTCATCCACCCCGTGCGCATGGCCGTACCGTAAGTCGTGATCACGGCGTGGTGGGCATCCACACGCTTCTTCGAGAGCTTCTTCAGCTCGGCAGAAGGGATCCGCGAGGGGTGGGCGATGAGCACCTTCAACTTTGGAGCGAAGCGCTCGATCTCGAGGCGCCAGTTGTCCACCAGTGAGGCCGGCACCACCAACAGGTCCGTGCCTTTTTCCTGGTGGAGTCTGCTCATGTTGAGGACGCCGAGCACCTGGATTGTCTTGCCCAGGCCCATGTCGTCGGCCAGGCAGCCGCCGAGTTCGAGGCCGCGCAGGGTTTGTAGCCATTGAACCCCGTGCTTCTGGTAGGGGCGCAGCTCGGCATCGAGGCCCGCGTTGGCCTCGACATCCTCGCGCAACTCGGGCGAGCGGAGCGCATCGAGCCTGGAGGAGAGCCACTTGCCGGCGATGACCTCCGACCATTCCGGCCGCGCGTCTTCCTTGCCCTCGTCATCACTGCCTAGCTGGGCGCCGGAGAGCATGCGCATGACCTCGCCGAAGCTGACGCCACCGGCCTGCGCCTGCTTCTGCACGTCGCGCCACTGGTCGAGAACCTGCGAGAGCTTGTCGCGGTCCACCTCGACCCACTTACCCTTGATCAGCACCAGGCCGTGGCTGGACGCGAGCAACTCCTCGATCTCCGGCTTGGTGAGCCTTGTTCCGTCCAGGGTGAGGCCGACATCGAAGTCCAGCAGAGCTGCCATACCCAGGGTCGAGGGAGCCTTGCCTCCCACCGACACGGAGACCTTGGGCCGAGACCTGTTCTTGGCGCTCCACCAGTCGGGTATGCGCACCACGATCCCGGCCTGCTCGTACAGCACGATCTCACACAGGAACCGGTGAGCATCCTCGGGAGTCCAGGAGAGCGGATGGTAGATATCGCCGGCCTCGACAAGCTCGCGGATGAACTCGCTCTTTTCGGCCGCGCGGGAGAGAGGCGCCAGCAAAGCGAGCAGCTTCTGGCGGTTCTTGGCACCGGCATACTCCTTCAGCGCTCGGCCCAGCGGCAGGTGCTGCGGTTTGGCCTGTTTGGAGACCTTGTGAACATAGGTGGCGATGAAGGCGAAGGGGTACTCGGGGTCGCGCTTGTTCTCGGCGAGATGGAAGCAGACCCGGCCCACCACATTCCAGACCGAGCTGTGCTTCTTCAGGTACCCCTGGACCCCATCTTTGAAACCCTTGGCTTCGGCTGTAAGCGCCACGCCCATGTCGCACCAGATGTCGACGAGGAGCGCAGCATCGAGAAGCTCGGCCCCCTGCATGGGCGGCACGGCCTGGACCAAGGACGCGAGTTCGTCCGGGTCCGGGTCGGGAATGACGAGAGACTTCGGGTCGGTCGGATCGAGTGCAGCGCACACCCGGCCGACGAAACCTCGACCAACATCGCGCCAGTACGAAAGCGACGGAGGAAGATCGGTCGAAAGCTCTGCCGCGCCGAGGTGCAATACGCCGTTTCCACGACCGACACTGAAAGCCTCGATGATCTGTCCGGCAGCCCTGGCCGGAAGAAGCGGACCGTCCTTAGGCGATCCGGGCTGGACGTCTATGCGTCCGCTCGGTGTCAGCCGACAAACGAGGGTTTCACCGCCGCCCAGGGCGCTATCGAGGGAGAGCTGGCCCATCAGATGTTCACGGTCGAGTGCGGCCGGCTCTCGGGTACGTCGGGCAGGCCTCTGAGAAAAATGACGTCAGAGCGATGGTTCACGTACCCCTCGAGCACGAACTCGGACCAATAGTCGCGAGCGGGCCCGAACTTCATGTGGTGTTCGTAGGCCGCGATGCGGTCCTGGGTCGGTGCGTCGGGCAGAGTTCTTTGGAAGTAGGCAAGCCACTCGCGCTCGCCCGGCTCGATCAACAGGTAGGGGGTCGTGAAGACCACATGCTCTTCCAACTCTGGCACGGGGGGAGGGAGCACGCGGGCGTACCACAGCTCGCCTCGGCGTCCCCTGTACCCCGACGGGCAGATGGTCTTACACACGTTGTTGGTGACGAGTTCACGAAGCACAATCCTGTCCTTATCCGTACCTTCGTGTGCGTACACGGCCATTCTGGAGTCCTGCATCAAGCCGATCACCCGCACCAGCTCGTCGTGCATGCCGAAGGCGGATCCCACCGCCATGGTCGTGGTCGCGATGGTCTCCTCGCCGAGACCGACGCAGGCATCGAAGAACGCCCAGCAGGTGAAGAACGAGGGCGTCAGCGGGCTCATGGGCGGCCCGCTGGGCATGTATTCCTCTTCGGCCTTGGAGATGAGCTTGTCGAAGCGGTCCATCTCCCTGAACGCGATGAGCTGCTCGGACATGACCGAGGTCTGGTTCTGGGCATAGACGTAAATCGCGTGGGCTGGGTGCAAGTCGGCCAGATCCTCCCGGGTCGCCACCGTCTTTTGCAGCTCCTCGGCGTTCTTCCGCCCGGCCATCACTGCTTGAAGGTCGACGACCTTGCCCCTCACGTATCTGTTCATCTTCTTGACGAGCTTGTCTGCGATGGGGCGGCGCTTTGCTCTCTTCGGTGTGGCCATCGCGCGTGAAGCGCTGAAGGGAGCGGCGACGACCTTGTCGGGCTCGGTCCAGTGAACAAGGACATTTCCTTCCGGGCTCATCTCGGTTGCGACAACGCGGCGAAGATCATTCGGGTAGTGCTCACGCTTGAAATCCACGAGTTCGGTGATGAGCTGTTCGGTGTCGCTGCTTCGCAACTCTTCCCAAGGCGTCATGCCCTCCCAGTCGATCTGGTCGATAAGCTCCCGATGCTTCTCGCGCATGCTGTTGTCGCCGATGGCGCAGTTCCAGGCGACGCTGGCGAGCAGCAGCGTAGCCTGGGCCGCGGGTGCCGACGGGATTGCTGCGATGTCCTTCAGCACCTGCAGCGCCATCTCCTTAATGATCTCGGAAAGCCTGTCGTCCTGCGGCGTTCGAGACTGGCGAACCGGGACATCGATCACGCTGCGGCGTCTCGGCTTCTTGCTGCGGCGCTTCGTCTTCTTCCTGGCCAAGTCCTTGCCTCTGTTCTCTCAACATTCTCCAAACCCGCTTTTAATATGGCATTGTTGTGACGTCTGCAAGACGTAATAACGTCGTTCGGTGGTACCAGTCCTGTACCCACTCCCATACGTTCCCAGCCATGTCGCACAGAGCCCCTGCGCAGTGTTGCCCGCGGGCTTGCTGCACACCGCCATGGTCCGGCCCGTGCCGCAGCCATCCCCGGTCCCATACACATTGTCCATCACCGCGTAGCTGCACGTACCTCCCGTTACCGGCGACGTGCACGCCGCAAGGCAAGCCCACCGGCGAGAGCATCTTGCCGCGGTTCATGTCCCGCACCTGTACGACTAGTTTGTCGTGCAGGTAGGGCTCGTCGAGCCGTCGGGCTTCTCTGTCCAGCGTGATTTCCGAACCCGAGGCGGCCCTCCTGGTGCGCCTTTGACGCGCTCAGGCGGGGACGCCGAGCAGGCCTGTATCAATGGCCCTGCTGCGCGGGCTGGCGTCAGAAACTCAGTTTCTCCAGGCTCCCCAGCGCATAGGGAGCGACCACGTACAAGACCTTGCGACCCTCCAACCAGGCATACCGCCCCTGAAGCTTGCCGTTTCGACGGTACTCGGACCCAACGACCACGATCTGCGCCTTGCCATCCATCGTCGTGACCGTCACGCGCAGATAGGGTTTGGCCGTACCCTCGGCAGGACCCGCCGTTCGGTAGCCCACTACTTCTGAGGCTCGCAACGCCTGGACCCCGGTCAACATGGACTCGACCTTGGCGTCGTCCACCTTGGGTCCTGCCTTGGCGTACCAGGAAGGCCCTTTCTTTTCCAACTCGAAGCTTCCCTTCGGTCCTACGTAGGCGACGGCCCGGACGTTGGACGGGGAGGCACCGCCAAACTTGCGGTCTGCAAGCCTCTTGCGTAGGTCCGTGCAGACCGACACAGGCAACACGAACACCGACCTGTCCCCCGACAGGCTACGCGCGTAGCAGCCGTCACCAGAGGCCAAGTTTTCCCCTACTTGCAGAACGTATGTGGTCACGTTCTGCGCCTTCCCAGCCGCCTTGGCCGCCTTGGCCGCCTTGGCCACACCCGCCGCGCCCGCATTCCCGTTGCTCTGTGCGTCCGCGCCATTCGATGCATCGGCCTTCACTTTGAAGGTCCAGGTGCGCGTCATGGGGCCAGAAAAACCATGGATGGGACGAGCCTTCGCAGACACGAACCGGTCCGCCCGCAGGTTCGTGACGTCTCGCAGAATCGACTCCATGGTATCGCCGTCCGCGTCCATCGCAACGGGTCGTACGAGCCGCCAACGCCCCTCTTTCTGCTGCGCGACCTCGGTCTCTCCGTTCGAGTTCACGCTGATCGTCTTTAGATTCATCTGGTCGAAGGATAGGACCTGGAGATTGCGAAAGGCCAGGACATTGGGTAAAATGGCGCCTTTGAGTTCCTTGTAGACGGTCAACACATCCTGCTCGCCCCGACGGCGCACGTACAGATTCTGGCCTTGCTCTGACCCGATGTCCAAGATCTCCTCACGACCGTCTACCGTCTTGAGCGTCAGCGTCGCCGTCGGCTTGTCCAGGCCATACGCTGGTCGGACGGTAGCCCCGCCCGTGGCAGACTCGGTCCCTGGACGGATGAAGCCCAGCACCGTGAAGGCCTGGACGTCATCGATGAACTTGGAAATGCGCCCCATGCCGGATTCATCCTGCCCCTTGGGCAGTTTGGGCTGCACGATCTTCCAGCCCTTGTCGTCGGCCACCACCAAAACGGAATTTCCCGATCGAATCTCGATTCGTGAGAGTTGGTCCGCGGTCAAGGACAACAGCTTGATGTCCCTCAACTGGCGTTCGGGCCGGGCAATCATGTCCACGTCCCGCTTCTTCACGCAGAACACGACCGATCCCGGTCCCGTGCTGGAGGCGACCAGTTCGCCGTCGTACGCCTTGCCGCCGACCGCACAGGCCCCGCCCACGAGCAGACCGACCGTTCCGCCTGCCTTCACATGGATGACGATCTGCGCCTTGGACTCATCCAATTTGGAAGAAGCGGGAAGGAAACGGATGATCCGCAGGTCCGCCACCCGACGCACCACGTCGTCCGCCGTGTCCTTCTGGGCCCGGCACAAGGACTTTCCCTGGGCATCGACCAAGAAAAACGGGGTCGAAGGCGACTTGCGATGGAGATGCACCACCTCCCCCCCCTTCCTCCAGGATAAATCGGTGACCTTCACGTCGTCCACATCCAGTGCGCTGTGGCTCCGCCAGGCGTCGAGGCCCTTGTCAGCGGAACTGAGCACCGCCTTGTCCACCACGAGCACATCGCGGCTGCCCCCAACCCGGACGTATAGGCTGCGACCCACGGCATCAACCTTGCCAATTTCGAGCACCGCCGTTTTTCCGCTCGGCAGGACACCTTCGACGCGGACGGTCACAGCCGGATGTCCGACGCCATACTCCGGTTTCGACGTGACCCCGGTCAGACGTCGCGAAACGGTCATCATCTCCAGGTCGGACAAGAACGCATCGACGGCCTCGCCGTCCGCTGGATAGCGCGCTGGCTCCACGATGGTCCATCGGCTTTTTTTCTTCACGATTCGAATGGTCCCGGACTTTTGCACCAGCGTGACCGCCGTCCCCTTCTTGGCCTTGAACCCGGCGAACACCCGGTCACGAGCCTGCTGACCGCTCTTTTTCGTTCCCTTGTGGACGAATGCGTAAACCGCCATCACCATTGTCAAGATCGCCACGATGGCCGTGCTCATGTACTTCATCTGCCACCTCCGTCACCGAGGTTTCCTCACGAGCGAAAGCCTCGCTCTTGCGCGCAAAGCCATGCCCAATGTGCGCGCCGCATCCGTGCGTGCGCTGTTTCCGTGCGTGCGCCGCTTCCGCCAGCACTAATTCCGCCGCACCCACCAAACCAGGAGTCCGAGCAAGATGGCGAACAACGGCATGCCGAGCACCACCACCCGGAAAATCCGCCCCACCTGCTTGGCGCTCAACTCCAGCTTCATCCGTTCAGGCGTCCGAGGACTCAGGGAAATGAGCTGCTCCCTTTCCAGGAGCCAGTTCACGGAATTGAGCAAGAAATCCGCCGAGTAGTCCTGCACGGGCTGGTTCGGATCCAGACTCTGGTTCATGAAATTCGCCACGGATCCGAAGGCCACCACCCGAAAACCGCCTCGGGCCTTGGACGTGGCGGCCACGGCAACGGACACGGGAGGTTTGAGATCCGTTCCGTCCGTGTAGACGGCGATGGTGCGGGCCTGGGGGTCGGCCAACGGACTCAGGTCCGTCTCACCCCATGCGGACTTGTCGCTGGCCGTGGTCCCGAGCAGGCTCACCGCGTCGATGGTCTGACTTCCCTCGGGCGACAGGACCCGCGGCATATACAGGACCACCCGATGCCCCTGCATCGCCTTGGCAATGGGATGCTTGCCCCAGGTCTTTTCCGCAATCCAAATTAAGGGTTGGGTCGTGCGGAGCGACAGGTCCAGTGCATAGGCATCCTGCACCCGGACCCCATACTTCTTCAGCACGGCCTCCAGCCTGCTCTTGGCGAAGTGGGGCACGTTCCCAACGATATCGACGGTCTGCGGCACGAACAGGAGACGACCTCCACCGGCCAGATAGCCGTCCACCGCTTCCGCCTCCCGATCGGAAAAGGCCAACCTGGGCCCCACCACGGCGAACAGGTCGCACCGTTTGGGCACTCCGTTGCCGATCCTGCCCACGGCCTCGACGATCGTGTTCTCTCGACGCAGCATCTCTGCCGCGTATCCCATAGCGTTCGCCCCGTATCCGGCGATATCGGGCTCGCCGTGGCCCTTGGAGAAACAGACTCTGGACTGACTCGTCTGGGTCAGATTGAGCAGGGCGTTCAGAAACGCCTCCTCGGCCTTGAAGCTCTTAACTTTCTGATGGTACCGACCGTTAGGCGCCTGATCGTAGTCGTAGTTCGCCATATCGTTGGCCTTGACGTACTTCTGCTTGTTGCCCGACACGAACACCACCAGACCTCCGATGCCTGATTCGATGTTCGTGGCGTCGGCCAGGTTGAGCCGATACTTCGCAGCCAGAGCCTTGGCCCGCGTCGGCTGACGATGGAGGTCGATGTACTCCACGCGTATGTGCGTGCTACGAGAGGCAAACCTCGTGAGCAGTTCCTTGACGTCTTCGTAAATAGAGTCCTGATCCGGGCTCATCGGCGGCGTCATGAACACGATGACCTGAACATCCTGGTGCAGGGCACCGAGCACCTTCTTCGTCTTGGGCGAAAGGGAATAGACCCGCTGGCCCGGCTTGAGCGCCGTCAGATCGTATCGCTTGTACTGGCCCGGTTGCGTCTTGGACCAGTTGAGCAACACCACGAAGGTCACGAGCAGGGAAATCTCCACGAGGTACAGCACGCTGCGTTCGACCGTGGCAAACGTGGACAGGGGCACCCGCCTCAGTTCCGTCTCGTCCTTCACGCCCGCATCCCAGGCGCTCACCGCCGAGGCCAGACAGTAGGCCAACAGGAGCAGAGCCGGGCCGGACAGGTAGACGAACGACCCGATCAGGTCCCAGCGGACCGAGAGTCTGCCGAAGCCGTGCCCCAGAACCAACAGCACCGAGGCCACGGCGGCCCCGACCGTTGAAACGGTCACGCCGCGCAGCCCCTGCGCTTGGCCCTGCCGTGCCACGATCCAGGCCCCCCAGGCCATGGCGTATCCAGCCAGCAGCAAGATGAGCCCGGACAACACCGCGCCCTTGTGAAACGCCTGGTAGAGCGCATTGGTCATGGTCAGCAGACCGAGCAAACCGGACGGGACCGCCGAAAGCATGGCCCCATCTCGGTATCGCTCCACCTGGACCTCCACAGCGGTCAGTTCATGTCTATCTTCCGCCATGGCTCACCTCCCTTTGAACACCTGCACGGCCCGAGAGGCTCCATACAGGCACAGCACGATCACCGTGCCGAGCAGGGTCAACTGCCGTGTGTCCACGATGCCGCGGGAAAAGTCGTACATATAATCGAAGAAGTTCAAATGCATCATCAGGTGCCGCACCCACGAGGTCTCGATAATGTTCACCTCTGGCAGGAGCATGATCTTGACGATGATCAGCAGGAACAACACGATGAACGTGAGCATGCAGGAAAGTTTGAGGTCCCGCGTGAGCGACGAAAACAAAATCCCGAGGGCAATGCCCGCCGCGCCGATACCCACGGCGCCCAGATACCCAGACAGCACGGGACCAAGATTCGGCGCGTTGCGACCGGCCTCGTGGAATAGGACCCGCGTCAGGTCGTAGCCGTACCAGGCAAGCACGGCGTACCCGGCAAGGGCGATGGCGCCCAGCAGGAAACGCGCCCAACCAGCCTTTGCGGAAGGAATCAGCTCACGTCCCAACACTGCGGCCACCGGCACCGCCGTGACCCCGAGCAGGGACAGGACGCGTCCCCAGGCCAATCCGCTCGACCCGTAGGTGACCGCGGCGACGCCGGCCACCGCAGTCATGACCCAGGTGGCCACCCCGGAAAAACCGACCCGATTCGTGCCCACGCTCAAAAAAAGCCACAGGGCCGCAAACCCGCCGAACAGGGCAAGGTTCATCACGGATGCCGGGTGGATACCCTGGGCATGGGCCACGAGCATCACGACGTACATGAATGTGCCGACCCACAAGAAAACGAAAAAACCAAGCGCGCCCAAGAACTTCCCGATCACCAACTCCGACTCGTGGACCGGCACGGTCAACATGGGCTCGATGGTCCGCCGAATCTGTTCGTCCGCCATGGTGTCCATCGTGATGATGGCGATGATGAAGCACTCCAGGGGCCAGAACCAGAACGGCCCACCGAAAAAGAACTTCATGGGCGCGCCGTGTGGCGCATTCGGGTCGTTGAGATACCGAACGGCAATGTAGAAGACGAGGCCCTGGTACACGAGGAACAGCCCCAGAATCACATAGGACGACGGCGCCCGGAAGTAGCGCTTCAGTTCCCGCCAGGCGATGGACCCGGTGTTCCTGAGGCACACCACCTGCGATGCACCGGCGAGATGGGCGATCCTCAGGAATCGATTGTCCAGCAAGGCACCCTCGCGGTGCTCCTCACGCTGCACGAAATGCACATAGGCCGCCGTCACCGACAGGTCCACGACCAACGACCAGACCAGCACCGTCCAGCGCACCGCGGTCGATCCCCACACCGACTTGAAGAGCAGCGCCGCAACCAGGGTCCCGAGAGCCAACAGACCGGCCAAACTCAGAGACTGCTCACTGGGCTTGCGAAAAATCGCCAGACCCAGCCCACTCCACAGAAGGCCGAACCCGACCAAGAACGCGGCCTGCGGCGGTTGGGCGTTCGTCCGCATCAGAAGCATCAAGCCCTTGGCCACCACGGCGATACCGCTGAGCCATGCCAAAACTGCCACGACCTTGATGGACCGGGAATCCTGACCCCCGCCCGCCGACGGCCCGTTCGAAAACGCTCCCGATTCAGCCGTTCCTTGTGCCACCGCAGTCATTGCGACACCTCCTCATCGCCGGACGTCTCCTGACCGGCGGAGTCACGCACCTCCTCATCGCCGGACGTCTCCTGACCGGCGGAGTCACGCACACCCTCGTCACTCTTCTTCCGCTCCGCCCCGTCACTATTCTCCTGCGCCTTCCGATCCGTGTCGGCAATCAGTTTCATGAAGACCGACTCGAGCGACGCCGTGGATCCATCCGAACCGCGGCGCAGGGTCTCCACACTGTCATTCGCCACGATAGTGCCGCGATGGATGATCACCACGTGATCGCAAATCTGCTCCACCTCCGCCAAGTAATGGGTCGACAGCAGGACCGTGTTCTGCTTGGCCACTTCCTTGATCAGGGCACGAACCTCGATGATCTGGCCTGGGTCGAGGCCCACGGTGGGCTCGTCCAGAATCAGCACCGGTGGCTTGTGGACCAAAGTATCCGCCATGCCAACACGCTGCCGATAGCCTTTGGAAAGATGGCCCACGAGGCGATGACGCACCTCGGTCAGTCGGCAGGATTCCAGGGCCTCCTCGACGTACTGCTTCCGCAGGCGCCAAGGCACCCCTTTCAGGCTCGCCCGAAATCGAAGATACTCCTCGACGCCCATTTCTTCGTAGAGCGCATTGTGCTCCGTCAGGTACCCGATGCGCCGCCGCACTCCGGCAGGATCCTGCGAAACGCTCTGTCCACCGACCCAGGCATCGCCCGACGTGGGCGGCAAAAAACAAGTCAGCATCTTGAGGGTCGTGGTCTTACCGGCTCCGTTCGGCCCCAGGAAACCCACCACCTGGCCCTTCTTCACCGAAAAGCTGATCCGGTTCACCGCCAAAACGTCTGGATACCATTTGGTCAGATTACTGACCTCTATTACATTGACATCATTCATGTTTTTTACTCCGCACAACCGTGATGACAGTCGCTTTTACCGCATCGCCGCCAGCGTGTAAACCAAGGGCGGCGACAGCGCACAAAGCGGTCCGGCCCCGCCTCCACGACTTCTCATGGAAGGGACAGGCTCTGCAGGAACCACAGGCTTTCGATTGCCAATGCGCCACAACAGCAAACCCGGACTGCATGGTCGACAACCCCGGACTGCCACATAAACCCGCCATGATTCGGATTATTCCGGTACCCTTGGATCCGTCACGCCAGGGCAGTCCCGATTTCCATTGTCACCGCATGGAACCAATGGTATGCACGACAAGGTAAGAGTTGGAAGATTTCGGACATACGGTCCGTATTCTGATTGCGTGTTTTTCCTCATCATCCTTAACAGGAGGTCAGTTACCAAATGAACAAGAACAAACAGGGTATCATGCTCGTCTTGGCCCTCGCCTTCGGCATGTCCATCGTGGGCGGCTGCTACGGGGCGTCGGTGTACAGCAGTGGCGCACGCGGCGACGGCATCGTGCGGCGGAGCACCGGCATAAGCTGGGCATGGGGTCTCACCACGACGACCACCAGGGCATTCGCCTGCCGTCAGGGCCTGGCCTATGTCAAGACCTACTGGCCATGGTGGGCATGGGCGGTCCAGTGGTTCACCGGCGGCATCGTCACGCCGATCACCAAGGAATACATGTGCTCCGCAGGCCCCGCTCCCATGGCCGCACCGGCTCCTGCAGCAGGACCGCCGCCAGCCGTTGCTCCTGGTCAGCCGGCAGCTCCGCCACCAGGCCCGGATTCCACCAGCGTCAATGTCACGGTCCACACAAACTGACGCCACGCCCTCCCTTCTCATCCCGTTCTTCTCTCCAACAATCCTCTCTTCCGCAGAACAGGTCGACCAGTTCCCATTGCTCTCAAGGTCATGGTCGTAGACGAACGCCCCGATCCCCCCGATTCACCTCATTCGAGCGAGAGTGCGCTTGACAGGCTGGATCCCGCACCTATGATAGCCGGCAGGTCGCGACCCCGTCATGCAAGGGGGCCAAAGAACGACGGCCGCATCGAGGCGGTCCGTCCGTGACCATGCGGAGACGGAGCAGAAATGAAAGCAGAAGCGCAGACGAGTCTGGAAGACCTGATGGCGAAACGCAAAACCCCGAAGCGCAGCGCCCCCGAATCCGACGCTTCACAGGCCACCACGACGAGCAGGAAAAAACCATCCCACGAGTCGACCCAACCGGAACAATCCGATCAAGCTGCCAAGGCTGGCCAACGGTCGGCCGGCAAAGCAAAACAGCCTGCCGCTGACGGAGCAGGCAGGCCAACCGACCAGACCGAACAGGCACAGCAGCCGAAAGCGACGAAGGAAGCCGGTCAGGAGGGAGCCGAGGAGACACCCAAGGCACGCAAGCCGAAGCGCCGCCGTTCGGCCGAGACCATGGCATCTCAGCAACGCGACATTTCCGTGTCCGAGTTCTTCGTGAAGAACCGCCATCTGCTTGGCTTCGACAGCCCGGCGCGCGCCCTGCTCACCACGGTCAAGGAAGCGGTGGACAACGCTCTCGACGCATGCGAGGACGCCGGCATCCTGCCCACCATCGTAGTGGAAATCGACCTAGTGGCCGAGAACCGCTACCGCGTGGCGGTCCAGGACAACGGGCCTGGGATCGTTCGCCGACAGGTGCCAAAAATCTTCGGCAAGCTCCTGTACGGATCCAAGTTCCACAAGCTGAAACAGTCGCGCGGACAGCAGGGCATCGGCATCAGCGCCGCGGGCATGTACGGACAGCTCACCACGGGGAAACCCGTGGTCATCACGTCCAGAACCGCGGAAAACCGACCGGCTCATCACTTCGAAATCGTCATCAACACCCGCAAGAACAACCCAGAGGTGATCAAGGACATCGAGGTCGAATGGGCGGAACCACACGGCACCAGGGTCGAAATCGAGCTGGAAGGCATCTACAAGGCGGGCAGGCGCTCGGTGGATCAGTACCTGGAACAGACGGCCATCGCCAACCCGCATGCGGAAATCTTCTACAACCCGCCCAAGGGCAAGAAAGAACGGTTTTTTCCGAGAGTATCCGACGAGCTTCCTCCCGAACCGGTGGAGATCAAGCCGCACCCCTATGGCGTGGAACTCGGTCTGCTCATCAAGCTCCTCAAAGACACGTCGGCCCGAACGCTGCGCGCCGCCCTCATGCAGGACTTCTCGCGGGTGTCGGCCCGAGTGGCGGACGCCATCTGTGCGGAGGCTGGCCTCAAGCCAACGGCCAGGCCCAAGCAGATCGCCAATCGTGAGGTGGAATCCCTCTATCAGGCCATTCCCAAAGTGAAAATCCTGTCTCCACCCACAAACTGCATCGTGCCCATCGGCGAGGATCTCGTTCGGAAAGGCCTTGAACGCGAAATCAAAGGCGCAGAAATCTACGTCACCAAGACTCGCCCCCCAACGGTCTACCGCGGCAACCCATTCCAAATCGAGGTGGGCCTCGCCTACGGCGGGCAACTCACGGGTCTGGTGGACCACGGCACCGAATCGGACCGGGGCGTCTGGATCTCGGGCGTCCGACTCGCCCACAACAAGACCATCGAGATGGCCCTGACCGTCTTGCCCGGCCTAACCAGGAAGAAGGTGGTCGAGCTGCTGCTCCAGGCCGGCGTCAATCGTTCCACCAGAGTCCGGGAACTGACCCAGGATCAGGTCGGCCTCGTTCGCTCGGCCCTCGACGCATCGGTTCGGTCCCAGGCCCAGAGCAGGTCCATCCAGCTCGTACGGCTGGCGAACCGAGTTCCCCTCCAGTATCAGCAGTCGGCCTGCGCCATCACCAAGGCGGTCAACGACGTGAACTGGCGACGCTACGGCCTGAATCAGCCGCGAGGCAGCCTGCCCACCGGGCCCATGGTCCTGGTGGTGCACATCGCATCCGTCTGGGTGCCGTTTACCTCGGAAAGCAAGGAGGCCATCGCCCACTATTCCGAGATCCTCGAAGAGATCCAACGAGGCCTCCAGGAATGCGGACGCGATTTGGGCTCCTATCTGAGCCGCCGTTCCCACGCCAAATCGCGGGAACAGCGACGCAACAAGCTCAACCTATACGCGGGAGAGCTGGCCGAATCCCTCGCCCGTCTGACGGGCAAACCAAGGGACAAAATCGCCAAGACCCTCGACCAGGCAGCGGACCAGTTCGCCGCCGTGGATTTGTTGGAGTAACCTCGTAGGTCTTTCGTCCGTCGCCACAAAAGCGCGATGGCGAACACACGAACACGACATCCGATGCCTGCAAGCGACCTCGGACATGAGGAGAACGAGATTCGATGGCAACGAAGAAAAACAGCCCGAAACGCAAGGCACTGGCCGCCAAGGAAGTGAGCAAACGGCTGGTGGACCTGGCGGAGCAGGTCCTCATCCAGGCTGAACAGGGCGAAAACCCAACGGTCGCCATTCCCGTGCGCAGCCTGTCCAACGTCCACTTCAACGAAGAACGATCCATCATCGAAATGGGCGACCGGACCCAAAAACGGATCCTGTTCAACGTAAACATGGCCAAGAAATTCATGCAGACGTTCCTGGTCGCAGCCGCCTGCAAGGACCTCGTCGAATCGGGAAAGACCACCTCGATTCGTGACCTGTTCTACATGACGAAACACACACTGCCCAAGTCTGGCGAGAACACCTTCAACGACCAAGAAGAATCAGACCCCATCATCGAGGACCTCGAGGTCGCCATTCAGGCGCTCCGAGAGGAACTGCACCTCTTCGCCTCGAACCGTGGCGGTCTCGTTGGCGAGATCACCATCGTGGACGCAGGCGACACCATCGACGCCAGACACATGGGGACAGGCGGCTGGGCCGTGCCCTCCATCGTGGAGAAGGACGTCATCCAGTTCAAGAAATGCTCGGCCGAATTCATCCTCCTCGTGGAAAAGGACGCCGTGTGGCGACGCCTCAACGAGGACCGGTTCTGGAAGCAGCACAAGGCCATCCTGGTCCAATCCAACGGCATGCCCGCCCGGGGCGTGCGTCGACTCCTGAGGCGCATGACCGACGAACTGAACCTCCCGCTCTACGTCCTGGTGGACAACGACCCGTGGGGGCTCTACATCTACTCGGTCGTCAAACAGGGCTCCATCAACCTCGCGTTCGAAAGCATCCGCATGGCCATCCCCTCGGCCCGATTCCTCGGCCTGAGTTCCTTCGATCGCGAGCGCTACGACCTGCCCGACACGGTCACGATCACCCTGGACAACAAGGATGAAACCAGGGCGAAACAGATGATGGACTACCCCTGGTTCCAGAATCGCAAATGGAAGCGGGAGCTGAAAAAGATGCTCGACTCCAAGGTCAAACTCGAACTCGAAGCACTGTCCGCCAAAGGAATCTCGTTCATCACCGAGGAGTATCTACCCCGCAAGCTCCACGAAAACGACTGGATCGCGTAACTGGTTCGCAAGCCGACCACCGTCTATCGAACCAGTCATGAACAGCCAAAATCCATGGACCAAATGCCGACGACGATGAAAGCCCCATAGAGGATTGAATGACGAAGGGTCAGGGTGGAGACGGCGCCATAAACGATTAGATGACGAAGGGTCAGGGTGGAAAAGAACATCCTTTCCGTCTGGTACCACCAAGAGGGAAAGCCTGATCTTTGGGTTGACGGGGAAAAAATGCTGGCGATAACTTAGGTCTCGCGCAAAGACGCATGGATATTATGGCTTCGGCGCCATGGCGGCACCGGAGGAAACTTGGGACGAATTTTTACATCGAGGTGCTCTATGATCATCGGAATCCCGAAGGAAATCAAGATTCGTGAGTACAGGGTCGGACTCATCCCGGCTGGTGTGAAGCAGCTCGTGGACCGAGGCCACAAGGTCCTCGTCCAAAAGAGCGCGGGCGAAGGCAGCGGCATCAAAGACGAAGAGTACGTCAAGGCCGGCGCCACGATCGTCGACGAAGCCAAGGATGTCTGGGGCAAGGCGGACCTGGTGATGAAAGTCAAGGAGCCCATCGAACCCGAGTTTCCCCTCATGCGCGAAGGCCTCGTCCTGTACACGTACCTCCACCTGGCAGCGGCGTACGAGTTGGCTCATGAACTCGTCAAGCGCAAGGTGACCGGCATCGCCTACGAAACGATTCAGCTCGCTGACGGCAGTCTTCCCGCCCTGCGCCCCATGAGTTCGGTGGCCGGCCGCATGGCCGTGCAGGTAGGAGCCGTGTCCCTAGAAAAGGAACGTGGCGGCAAGGGCATCCTGCTAGGCGGCGTGCCCGGTGTCCGACGTGGCAAGGTCGTGGTCGTCGGTGGCGGCGTGGTCGGGGTCAATGCGACGAAGATGGCCATGGGCCTGGGCGCTCACGTAACCGTGCTCGACGTGAACGTAGAGCGGCTCGAATACCTGGACGACGTGTTCTTCGGTCGCATCCAGACGCTCTATTCCGACCCCCACAACGTGGCGGATGAAGTGGCCTCGGCTGACCTCGTGGTGGGCGCCGTGCTCATCGCTGGCGCCAGGGCGCCCCACCTGGTGACTAAAGAGATGATTGCCTCCATGGAGCCAGGATCGGTGGTCGTGGACGTGTCCGTGGACCAGGGCGGGTGCATCGCCACCTGCCGGCCCACCACGCACGACGACCCCACCTACAAGGTGGACGGCGTCATTCATTATTGCGTGACGAACATGCCGGGCGCCGTGGCCAGAACGTCCACGTTCGCTCTGAACAACGCCACCATCCCGTACGTGCTCAAGCTGGCCGACAAGGGCTTTGCCGAAGCCATCAGAGAACCGGCACTAGCCCGCGGCCTGAACACCTACAAGGGCCACATCACCTACGAGGCCGTGGCCAAGGCAGTGGGCACCGAGTTCGTGCCGTACGAAAAGCTGCTCTAGCCCTACCTCTGGTCCATTTCTTTTCAAAACTCGGGAATAGCT
This sequence comes from Deltaproteobacteria bacterium, assembly GCA_021162935.1. GTDB lineage: Bacteria > Myxococcota_A > Polyangia > HGW-17 > SLPX01 > JAGGXR01. Next base: position 63,466 of record JAGGXR010000014.1, on the reverse strand, counting down.
CACCCATCCCCCTTGTTTGAGGAACTGAATGCGGTCCAAAGGCGAGGCAAAGAGCATGGCACGAGACAAAGCCCATAGCCGGAAGGAATTCGAGGGGCTGCTCTACCCGATCCTGCCTTCTTTGTATGGCATGGCGCTCAGACTGACCACCGACGAAAACGATGCACAGGACCTGGTCCAGGAAGCCACACTCCGGGCCTTTCGCTGGTTCCATACGTTCCAGCCTGGGACCAACTTTCGGGCCTGGACCTTTCGGATCCTGGTCAACCTGTTCATCACGAACTATCATCGGAAGAACCGTCGCATCCAGGCGGAAACCGACCTCGAAGCCCCAGAGCATTACCAACGAATCGTGGGCAACAGCACCTGGCGGAACGCCAGAAACACGGAAGACGATGTGATGGACCGGTTGACCGACCGGGACATCATCGCCGCCTTGGATCAACTCCACGACGAATTCAGGACCGCCGTGGTGCTGTCGGACATCCAAGGATTCTCGTACCGAGAGATCGCCGAGATCATGGACTGCCCTGTGGGCACGGTGATGAGCCGTCTGTACCGAGGTCGTCGCACAATGCAGAACCTGCTCTACGAGCATGCCTTGGAGAGAGGCATTATCCCCAAAAAGACGTCGACTTTAGACGATGACAAAAAAAAAGTGACGAACCTGGAAGAATTTCGCCACAAGCGCCGTTGACCAGGATGGAACGACGATGCGGCGAAACGATACGGGCCGCTTCGACAAAGACGAAACGCAGGGCCTTTGGCTGAAAGGGCTTGGTTCCCAGAAACGGCATCTAGGCTCAGATGACCCGTCGGCCCCATGGTGGTTCATGGGAAAAACGACGAGTCGAACCCCGGAAGGACGCAGCGAAGATGAACTGCGAAGATGCACAGAAGTTCGTCCATGTCTACTTGGACGGCGAATTCGCCGAAGAGGACCGAGATGCCTTCGAGGAACACCTGAGCCGGTGCGATGACTGCCAGGCCATGGTGCAATTCGAAAAGAGATTCAAGGCTGCCATCAAGACGGCCGTCACCGATCCGCCGCTTCCAGCGGGACTGGAGGAACGAATCCATGCGGCTCTGCAAGGCGAATCGGAATCGACCGAGGCATCCAAGTGGTGGACATGGGGTCTGCGTCTGGCCCCAGTGGGGCTCGCAGCCGGGCTCCTTCTGTTTCTCGCCTGGCCCACGGCCCATCACCGAGTCCAGCAGCCATCGAACATGCCCGATCAGGCAACCATGGCGGCCGGGGTGATTCGCCCCGTGCCCGATAGCCCGACGGCGTACCACCCCGTCGCCTATGTCCCGTCACGGAGCACGACGGGATCGGGCTACGCGGTGCAGCAGGCGTCCTTCGATGGTATGATGCGTCGCCCATCACGGCCTCGGGTGTCCGTGCGGGTCATCGCCCCGAAACGCGTATCCACCGACGGCCTCATGAGTCGATGGGTCAACGGTCGCAAGGTCTATTTCGGAATGCAGGGTGGACGGAACGTGGCCCTGTTCGAATACAATGGCGTCGGATATGCAGTCAGCGCCGACGTACCCCAGGAAGAACTCGCCGAAATTGTGAGGTCGCTTCTGGACCGTTGAAGATCCGGCGCCCCACCCACCCCATCTCCTCCACCCATCGTGTGCCCGATCCGTCCACCCGGCATTCCGATACATTTCCCGATGCTCTGGGTTGAGCATCGCATTTCCCGTCAACGCCGCCTTCTCAAGAATCGTAACGCCGCCTTCTCAAAAATCGTAACCGCGCAAAGAAATCGAGAAGGGCTTGGGTCACATTAATGTCACACCAATGTCACACCAATGCCCGCTGGTCGAGTCAATGCCCGAACAACGCCGCTTCTCGAGCCACGAGGTCGACACAATCCACGTCATCGGCCACCCTGATGCCAGCATAGGGACTTTCGGGCTCCGCCAACTGCACGATCGTGGGATGCAACCCAGCCATGACATCGACTTCGTCCGGGCTGCAGTCCTTCAAGGTGCCTTGGTCGAGGATACGACAACCGACGATGGACAGATCCATGGTCAGGTCGATACCTCCCAGCAGCCGATCGGGCGAAGACACCATCCCCTGGAGGCCGACGCTGGTCCTCATGGCCACGTGGAGTTCCGTCACGTTCAGCAGCGGCATGTCCTGTGTGTGTAATGTCACCCCTGGTTCCCCGTCGCCATCCCCGTCGAACAGACAATTCGTGTCCTGATCGTCCACGCAGGTCCTCGCCTCCGGCCATACGGGAAGCACGTCTCCAGTCGGATCGTCGAGACGCACCCCGAAAAGAAACGTCGCTCGGTTCGTTCCCAGATTGGAGCAGGTGGACTCGTCGTCCAGCAGGGCCCCGACCCGTTGCTCGGACAATTGGACATAGACCTGGTCCGACAGGTCGATGGTGGTCGGATTGGCCTGTCCCGGAATGGGGATTTCGGGAAAACGCACGTCGCATATCTGGACCGACAGAGACAGCGGAATTCCGCTCCCCCCTTGGGTTGTCTTCTTCGTGGCCCCAAGCAGGACCAAAATCCTGGCCTCTGCATCCGTCCGAACCACGCCAGCCAAGTCCACGGTCACATAGGCGAAGGCCCGAACCCCGAACCGACCGGGATTCCCATCGTGAGACTCCACGGAAAAGGGCAGCCCGCATTGCAATCCGCCGTCCACACCGGGCCAGCCCCCCCCTGCACAGGGACTGGCAGACACATGACATCCAGACGAGACGCACAGGCAGCCAAAAAATAAGACAGCGCCGACGGTCAACGGCAGCGAAGCCGAACGAAAACCGGAAATTGCGCTTTGATGCAGATTCGATCCCATGATTCCATCAGCCCCGCATACCATCGCCATCACCGCCGTAACCACCACTGCATCCAGTGCATACCACATGTCCTTCCTGCCCTGCGCGCTCCGGGCAGAAAACTTCCTGCGCGCCTCGGGCAGAAAACCCAGTGCTACCACAAACCGCTCCAGTTTTTCGACTTCCCTTTCTTGCTCCCACTGCTCTCCCTTTGTTTGCCTCTTCTTCGCCTTGCGACCGACCTCCTGCCAATGTCGAGCCACACGCCCGATCATGACGGATCCAATCAGTACGTCCAAACAATAGTCACGCCTCCAGCCTGCGACCTTGCGTTTGTTTGCGACCCCAAGTTTTTGTGTTGGTTCTGTAGAGATTGACGTCACGTTGACAGGCCCAGAACCATCAGGTAACACCTCCGTCATGAAGAATGCAATCTGCGTTGTGACTGGCGGCAGCGGTTTCATCGGCTCGAACTTGGTACGAAAGCTCCTCGCCGAAGGGGCCGTGGTTCGAGTCGTGGACAACTTCTCGACGGGCCGCAGGGAGAACATCGAAGAAATCGCAGCAGCCATCACGCTCATCGAAGGCGACATCCGCGACAACGACCTCATGCATCGCGCCTTCCAGGGCGCCACGTACGTGTTCCACGAGGCAGCGGTTCCATCGGTGCCCCGCTCGGTGGAGAACCCATCGGAGGCGATCTCGGTGGCAGCCGATGGAACCGTATCGGTCCTCGAAGCAGCCAGGGACGCGGGCGTATCCAAGGTGGTCTATGCAGCATCCTCATCCGCCTACGGGAACCAATCGGACCTGCCCAAACACGAGGGCCAGCGCCCCGATCCCTTGTCGCCATACGCAGTCGGCAAATTGGCAGGCGAGCACCTCTGCCGCGCCTTCTGGGAATGTTATGGACTCGAAACGGTCGCCCTGCGCTATTTCAACGTGTTCGGCCCGAGGCAGGACCCGAATTCGCCCTACGGGGCCGTGATTCCCAAGTTCATCTCCGCCTTGATGCGCAAGGTCCGACCCACCGTGTTCGGCGACGGCAAGCAGAGTCGCGATTTCACCTTCGTCGAAAACGTGGTGGCAGCGAACCTGGCGGCCGCCAAGACCCAGGATACCAAAGGCAGGGCGGTCAACGTGGCCTGCGGCACGAGCTATACCCTGCTCGACCTCCTGGACCAGCTCAAGGTCCTGTTCGACCGCCAGGACATCCAACCAATTTTTGAACCCGAGCGACCAGGCGACGTCCGACATTCCATGGCGGACATCTCGGCCGCCAAATCCCTGATTGGATACGAAGTCACCACCGACTTTGCCGAAGGTCTGAAGCAGACCGTCGAGTGGTATCAGACACAGCCCATTCCAAACAACTGACCGGCAGGAGGATCCAGTGCCTGGAAAAATTAAGAGTATGACCGCCTTTGGTCGGTCGTCCTTCGTCTACGAAGGGACCCCTTACGGAGTCGAACTCCGCACCACAAACAACCGCTTCCTGGACATCCGTCTGCATCTGCCTGGCTCGCTTCCCGAGTTCGAAAACGAAGTGGTCCACATGATCCGCTCCAAGCTCTACCGGGGCCGGGTGGAACTCGTCATCAAGGAAGGCGGCGGCGTGGACACGGGTGACCTAGGCGAGGAACTGCTCGCCACGGAACTCAAGCGGGTCTGCGATTTCCTCGGACGCGTCCGCAAGGAGTTGGACATCGACGACCAGATCACCATCTCCGACGTGCTCAAGGCGTATGAATTGGTCGCGTCGGGCTCCATGCCCATCGCGAATCCCATCGAGTTCCGCAAAACGGCGCTCCAGGGCATCAGCGAGGTCTTCGATGCCCTGCTCAAGATGCGAGCCAATGAGGGAACAGCCATGGACCGTTCCATGGTGGAATCCATCGAGGCGATCAATGTACTCGTGCAGAGCATCGAGACCCTGGCCCGTGACGTCCCGAAGACCATCAAGCAAAAGCTCGAAGAACGCCTCGAAAGCCTGACCAAGGGCAAAGACGAAGTGGATCCCATCAGGGTGGCGCAGGAAATCGCCATGCTGGCCGACAAGGCAGACATCACCGAAGAGCTCGTTCGAATCCACAGCCACATGGATCAGTTCCGGCAGACCAGGAACGCCCAGGCCCCCCATGGTCGCAAGCTCGAATTCCTGCTCCAGGAAATCCACCGCGAGACGAACACCGTGGGCGCAAAGACCCCGGATGTGCGCATCGCGCGGGCGGCGGTCGAGATCAAGACCGAAATCGAAAAAATGAGGGAGCTTGTCCGCAATGTCGAATAGGCACGCAAGGAGACAGGACGTGGGCCTGCTGCTCGTGGTCTCGTCCCCGTCGGGTGCAGGCAAGACCACTCTGGCCCGGCGACTGAGGGACGATTTTTCCGGCCTCGGCTTTTCCGTTTCCTACACGACACGGCCACCCAGAACCGGCGAGCAGGATGGCGTGGACTACCACTTCGTCACCCAGGAGACGTTCGACCGCATGGTCGGCGAAGGCCGCTTCGCCGAGTGGGCGCATGTGCACGGTCACAGCTACGGCACGGCATACGAAGCCATCGACCAAGCCCTTAAGTCGGGCACGGACATGCTCTTCGACATCGACTACCAGGGAGGACGCCAAATCAAGAGTCGTTTCCCCGACGCAGTCATGGTGTTCGTACTCCCCCCTTCGGTGGACGAGTTGGCGCGCAGACTCAGGGGCCGCGCCACCGACTCCAAGGCGAGCATCGAAAAGCGCCTCCATGGAGCCGTCGAAGAATTGAACCATTACGACGCCTATGAGTATCTCGTGGTCAACGAAAACCTGGATCGAGCCTACGACGAACTGAGAGCCGTGTACGTCGCGTCGCGATGCAACTGGCGACTCAGAGCGCACTTCGCAGAACAACTCGTCACCGAGGCCAGGAGGCAGGAACCGTGACCGTCGATGCCTCCCCCCACCGGGACCTCGGCATCCACCGGGCTGTTGGCCCATGGCCTGCGACAAGCCTTCGGTCGGTCCTCCCGTCGGTCCTCCCGTCAGTCGTCCCGTCGGTTCTCCTGTCGCTCCTCCTGTCCTGCCTCGTCGTCGCATGTGGCCCCAAGCGAGCCAGCACTGCAGCCCCCAAGCATCCGCAGCCAATGCCGAACGCCAGAACCGAATCGAGTTGCAATCCTCATCATCAAATCCTCACGATCGAGATCCGCATTCCCGAGCTTCGCCCGATGCCACTTCCCGTCCCGATTCCATGGACGGATCCGAAGCCGCCGACTCGTTCCCTGCGGATGCTCCGCAAGTTGGCGAGCCGACACCAGACCCGTTCGCGGCGAAAACACATGGCCCAACTCGCAGCCCTCCTGTGGCGCATGAGCATCGAAAAGGCAAGTCAGCTCCTTGGAAAAACCGGTCGGAGGGCCGTCCTCCTGAAACGAGACATCCATGCCCACCTGCGTGAAGCCGTGGCCCTCCTGGAGCAGGTGCTCCACGAGGACGCAACCTTCGCCCTGGCCAGACTGCGCCTCGCCTATTATCTGCGCGAGGTCCGTCCCGCGGACGCCGTGTTCCAATTCCGCCAGCTCCTCGCTCTGTCGGCGAACGCGCAACCACAAGACACTCAACAAGACTGGAGCCCAACCGCCACCCGCCCCATCCATCGATTGGCCCTGGCCCAGCTCCTGCTCCAACTTAGGCGACCTGCGGCCGCCTTGAACCAGCTTGCATCCATTGGCAGGACGAATGGCCCAACGACATCGGCCGCAGCCGCGCAACCGTTGGCCGCACCCGCTCCAATGAAGGCCCGGAAGGCTTACTTGCGCTTCGTGGCTCAGTGGCAGCTCCATCACTTCGACCGGGCCATGGACAACCTGCTTGCCGCGGCCAAGGCCCTGCCGTCTCGCGACAATCACGCGACCCATGGCGCAATCACGAGGCTGTCTCATCTCGTGGCGAGCGCCTGGCCCGCCGCCATCGCCATGACGAAGCATCCGGTCTGGCGATTCAATGACTGGCGCCGCCTGACCTGGTGGAAAAGAATCAGGGCCGCCAAGCCTCGCGGTCCAAGCGCCGCCTCGAAGGGCCCCTTTGCCAGCTCCAGCGTGGCAGCCCGACTCCTCAACGAGGCCGTCGGCGAGCTGATCCGGCTTGGCCGGAAAAACGATGCGACAGGCTTGACGCAGAAGGCCTATGGCCACGTCCTGGCCACCACGAAACGACAGGACACGAAACCGGCCCAACGAAAAAAATTCGCAGCCTGGATCGGCTTCTGCCTGCTGCGCTATCGTACGGATCCAAAACGGATCCCACCTCGACTCGACCTGATGATCGATACAGAACGCGGGGACTGCTGCGGGATCGGAGTCTTCCACTCTCCGCTCCAGCAATGCGTCTGTCATCCTCCCTTCCATGTTCCCGACACCTGTGCCCGATATCGCCTCCGAATTTGGGGACCAACCAGAAACCGAGCAGCCGGTCACGAAATCACCAAAGGCGAGGCAACCAGACAGCAAACAACCAGACAACAAACAAGGAGGTAGCATCATGCGACTCACCGGCATTATGGTCCTGGCTCTCGCCCTGAGCACCACGGCCTGCGGCAAGAAGGAGGACAAGAGCGCAACGAAGTCGAGCGCAAAGCCTGAAAAACCCACAAACACCTGTATGGTCGAGATCCAAAAGGCACCCAAGCCCACCGACCGGATCAAGGTCAATGGCATGGGCTCCGACAAGCTGATCGCGGTCAAGGACGCCTGGGAAAAGGCAGCAAAAGCCGCCCTTCCGGCCGACAAGGCGAACCTCAAGGACAAAGCCAAATGGAAGCAGTCCATAAACATGGTCACCGCCAGCATGACGGACAACAAGACCCACAAGAAGACGACCACCATGAACGCCAACCTCACCCTGATCCGCGTCCTGCCCACCTTCAAGGGTCAGGCCGGCGCCAACGACACGGACAAGGCGTGCAAGTTGGCTCAGGACAAGGCCTGCAAAGCCGCAGGCGCCAAACCAGACTGCGTAAAGTCAGGTGGATATAAGCAAATCATGTTACAGGGCGGAACGACCCCATGACCATCGCCTCGACGCCCCCTGTACCATTGTGACCCACTGACTTTCTCACCAACCGGATCTCTACTCTACGTTGATCTGACTCACGTCGGTGCCGCCCATATAGGCGTAGGACACGTGCTTATCGAATCCGTACACGATGAGTTCCACGGGCTCGCTGGCCTCCAAAATATGGTACCCGTCGTTCTGGTTGTTCGGATCGATGTTGTCGGGCGGAGGCAGGTTCGGAATGATCTTGGGAAACGAAAGCTGACAACGCCACACGACCAGATTCGTGCTCGTATCCGGATGCGGCGAGCATTCCGGAATGGATTTTTCGCAACTCACCGGCATGGGTCCGAGGTCGAACTTCAGGTCCGTACCCTCGGGCGCCACCACGGTCATAAAATCAAAAGCATACTTGTCCGGCGTCAGGAACACGTAGCGCGAGCGCCACTGCTCCACGGGCGGCAAAATGAAAAACGACGGATCCCCGCCCGGCAGATTCGATGCAATGCCCGTGGCCCCCTGGCCGGCGATGAATTGGCCCACCACGATGGGCTTCGACGCGGTGATGGGGAAGTCACAATGCGCCTCGATGGTCACGTACTGCCCGCGGTCCAACTGAATGAGGTCGTTTGGAGACGCAAGGTCGGTCTGCACGAGCGTGTCGTCCCGCAACGCCAGGATACGGAAGTACTCGGGCTCGTCTACGATGGAGACGGCGCCGCCCGCTGCGGCCACAGCAGGCGTCCTGGGAGGCATACGGACGGCCACGTAATGGTTCCCCGCAGCCGAATCGGGCAGGAGTTGATGTTCGAGATGGTCGGCGCAGCATTGCCTCGTGGTCAGGTCGTCGAAGAAGGGCACATCCGAAGCCTCGGACCCTGAAAAGACCGCCACCGGCTTGTCCGACCGCACGAGGCTGCCCGTAAAGTCGGCATTGAAGTCGCCGGTCTCCAGGTTGATGACGTCGTATGGGCCAATCTCCATGGTCACGGTATTGCCCGCCACGGTGACGGGAATGTCCGGACTGCCCACGATGTCCGTGCTCAGAGTCACGGTCACGTGCGTGGAGGGCTCAGTGCCCACGATGGTCAGAAACGCACGCAGGTTCTCGTTGAAATCGGTCTTCGGATCATCGGTGTCCGCGATGGTTTGCGGCCAACCCATGACCAGATAGTTCGGATCCAAGGCCGACGAGGGCACCAGGATGGAAGCATCGTTCGAAAAAACCTGCACGTTCGCCAAAGGATTGAACTGATAGGCCACGATGGGTGTGTTCGACACGATGTGGTAGGCATTCGACGAATAGGCCGTGTGCGTCCCGTTGTCATAAACCCCGTCGTGACTGCCATCCACCTCGCGAGGCGGGAGCAGGAACACGTGCAGCCCGTCGGGATGAACGGTCACTTCATCCACCAGGTGCTCATCCACGGGCCAACGAGGAGGCGCATCATTTTGGAACACCTGCACGTGCGCATCGATGAGGCCCACGTTCGAAATCGCCACCGCGTACTGCTGCTTGGCCGCGCAGAAACTCTGCGAAATGGTCGCATTGTCCAGGTCCACCGCCCAGTACTCGCACCCGATGTAGCTACGCTGCTTCGCCGCAGCATCGCAGGCGTCCACGCATTGTCCCAGGTAGCAGACCTGGCCGTTCGCCACGTCGCAGTCATGAATCGGATCTCCCCCGCTCCCGTCCATCCGGCATTTCGCCACCGACTGGTCCACACACACATACGTCCCGGGATGACAGACCAGACACCCCCTTCCTGCCACACACACGTTCCCCTTAGCCACGCAGTCCTCCTGGTCGTAGGACATTGCGTCGTCCTTGCAGGTCTGCGCGACCCCGGATTCACAGTACACGACACCCGGTTGGCAAATCCCCTGGCGCACCTTCTGCTCGCACCCGCCGAGCAGCAATGCCACAGGAAGAATCACACCAAAACACACCGCCGACAGCACCTGCAACGTCCTATGCAGGGACAAGCCAAATGACCAGCTCGAAAATGCTGCAAACAGCAGGACGGGAAGCTTCCGATGTTTCTTCATCATATGATACTCCAAACACCATGACCAACCCATTATGCGACCGTCGGCCCTACGGCGCAAGCACGGGTTCTGTGGCTGTGGTGCTCTGTGGTTCTGTGGTGCTGTGGCGTTCCGTGGTTCTGTGGTGTTCGGCCCGGCCCGACCAAAAGCCACCCCACCCACATGAATTGTCTGTTGCAAGGAGGCAGCACTGCGAGTAGGCAACGAGATGGCCGTATGAAAATGAGAGGCATCCATGGTCGTTCTGTCCGTCGTGTTTTTCCTATTGGCCGCCGTCTGCGCCATGCTCGGCGTGGGTGGTGGCATCGTGTACGTGCCCACCCTCCTCCTCACGGGCCACGACATGCACTGGTCCGTCACCGCGAGCCTCGCGACCATCCTGGCAGGAAGCAGTTCGGCTGCCTCGGTCTACCTCCTGCGCAAGGAAGCAGACCTCCCCCTGGCGCTCATGCTGGAACCGCCCACCATGCTCATGTCGTTCCTGGGCGGCCTGCTGAGCGCCCACGTCTCGTCGACCTTCCTCCAAGCCATCCTGGGCTCGGTGGTCCTGGGCGGCTCCTATGCCATGTGGAAAAAGAAGCGCCTCCTGACCAGCAAGGACGGAACGCACAGATGGGGCACCTGGACCAGAGTACGCGGCGCCGCCACGTACCACGTCTGGCTGCCCGCCGTGCTCCCCGCCGTGGCCGCGGTCGGCCTTCTCTCCGGCCTCGTCGGTGTAACCGGCGGATTCCTCAAGGTCCCTATCCTCGTCCTCCTCTGCGCCGTGCCCATGCACACCGCCGTGGCCACATCCACGGTCATGGTGGTTTTCACTGCCTTGGGAGGCCTGGCAGGACACGTCACCCAGGAAACCGTCAACTGGCTCGTGTTGATCCCGCTGGCGATTGCAGTGATCCTGGGAGGTCAACTCGGAAGCCGCCTCGTCAACAAAGTAAACGGTGCCACCCTCCGGCTCGTGTTCGCCGGTCTGCTCGCACTCGTGGGCCTGCGGATCCTGATCCTGGCCCTGTGGTAATCGAAATGCTGCCGGGATTCCTTGAAGCTGCTGGGATTCTTTGAAATGGAACGAACCGGATGTTCGCCGGGCAGCAAACAACCACAAGACTGGACGCAGCAATCCCGTTCGTCGCAGTCCACGGTCTTCGTGCCAATCGACCAGCGCACCCATGGGAAACCCCGCTCGAGGATCTTCTCGAGCCGGCCCACGTTGACCGACGACGAATCCTGGAGCCCGTATATGGCCATGACATGTCTATGCAATCTGCCTCTTGCTTTTGCCAATCAATTGAATACCCTACCAACCGCAAGGTGGAGGTAGAGGTTTTGGGGTTGCGGCCGAATAGGGCGCGCCGGACTGGGATGAACGAATCGACATGGGTGGTTGCGAGCAGTGGCTGCAAGCAACACAGAGCACCCGTGATTGAGGTTTCATGAACAGCGAGCACGACGCGACGAGCAGGAGTCACGAGATTCTCGTGATCAACCCTGGAGCGACTTCGACGAAAATTGCGTGGTTTTCCGGTTCCCACGCTGCATTCACCCAAAATTTGAGACACGAGGACACCGACCTCGATCGGTTCGAGCGCCTGGCGGACCAGAAGGGCTATCGTACGGACGCGGTGCTCGCGGCGGTGGCGGCGGCCGGACACGGGCTGTCGGACCTGGATGCAATTGCGGTGCGAGGTGGGTTGCTGCCGAGCCTGCCAGGGGGAACGTACCTGGTGGACGAGGCGATGGTGGCGTACTTGAAGCGGGCGTCCAGAGGCGAACACGCGAGCAATCTCGGGGCCATCGTGGGGTTCGATCTGGCGAAGAGGGTGCAGGCTGCGCCGTCGGACGCAACGACTGGCCGCAACGTGCCGGTGTACGTGACCGATCCGGTGAGCGTGGACGAGATGGAAGATGTGGCCAGGGTGTCCGGGTTTCCCCCCCTGGAGCGTGAGTCGCTGTTCCATGCGCTCAATATCCGGGCGGTGGCGAGGCGACACGCTGCGTCCCAGGGCAAGGCGCTCTCCCGCATGAACCTGGTGGTGTGTCATCTCGGGACGGGCATTTCTCTGGCGGCACTACGCCGCGGCCAGGCGGTGGATGTGGTGAATCCGCGCGATGAAGGGCCGCTGGCCATGGACCGGGCCGGATCGGTGCCGGTGGTGGCGCTACTCGACTACATGAGGCGCGAACAGGTGGACCCGGCACAGCTCAAGAAGGAGCTGTTCGGCCGAGGTGGGATGCACGCCTATCTGGGCACGAGGGATCTGCGCGAAGTGGAGGCGCGCATGGACAGGGGCGAGGCGCAGGCTCGTGTGCTGTTCGATGCCCTGGCCCTTCAAGCGGCAAAAGCCATTGCACAGATGGCGGTGGTGCTGGATGGCGCAGCGGAAGCGATCATTTTGACGGGCGGCATGGCCCATTCGGAACGGCTGGTGGCGCTGATCCGCGAGCACGTGTCGTTCCTGGCGCCCCTGTTCGTGTACCCAGGCGAGGACGAAATGCAGGCCCTGGCGGACGGCGCGCTCCGCGTGCTGTCGGGCGAAGAGGAGGCGAAGCACTTTCCGGCAAACCAAGAGGCTGAGACAACGTAGGGTCACGAAGACACGATAGGCGAAAAGAATCGAACAGTAGGTAAAGACAAGCAAATATACGGTAGGCGAAAAGAATCGAACAGTAGGCAAAGACGAGCGAAGAAAAAAGGAGCCTTCATGGACAAGCTGCTGACGGAACACGGAGGAGAGAGCCATTTTCTACTCGGCAACGAGGCAATCGTGCGGGGTGCTCTCGAAGCGGGCGTGGGGCTCGCAACCACCTATCCCGGCACACCGTCGTCGGAGATCGGAAACACGCTGCACAAGCTGGCCAAGCAGACCGACCGCTACTACTTCGAGTTCTCCACGAACGAAAAGGTGGCCCTGGAGGTATCTGGTGCTGCAGCAGTGTCCGGTGTGCGCACGCTGTGCTTCATGAAGCACGTGGGCGTGAACGTAGCGGCAGATTCGTTTATGTCCATGGCGTACCTGGGAGTCAAGGCGGGCATGGTGATCGTGACGGCCGATGATCCAGGCTGTCACTCCAGCCAGAACGAGCAGGACAACAGGGAGTACGCCAGGCTGGCGCTCATGCCCATGCTCGAACCGACCACACCGCAAGAGGCGCATCGGATGGTTCGTGAGGCCTTCGACCTGTCTGAAGAGTTGGAACTGCCGGTGCTGCTCCGCACCACGACCAGGGTGAACCACATGCGGGGCATCGTGCCGTTCGGAGACCTGCCCAAGACGGTGAAAAAGACGGGCCACTTCGACAAAGACTCGAAGCGGTTCGTCATCGTGCCGGCGGTGGCCAGAGCGAGGCGGAACGTGCTCCTCGGAAAACTGTCCAAGGGCATCGAGCTGAGCGATGCGTCCCCCATGAACCCGGAGACGGGAAGCGGCGATCTCGGAATCATCACGAGCGGTGTGGCCTATAATTACGTGATGGACGCGTTGTCGGAATTGGGGGTATCGGACCGCATCCGCGTGCTCAAGCTGGGCTTCTCCTTCCCGCTTCCTGAAAACAAAATCGTGGCGTTTTTGGGCAAGGTGAAGCGCTGCCTCGTGGTCGAAGAAGTGGAGCCGGTCGTGGAGAACGACGTGGCGGCCCTGACTCAGCGCTCCGGTGTCTCGGTGGACCTAGTGGGCAAGGCACAGGGGTGGTTGTCCCGTCAGGGCGAGTTCACCCCGGAACAGGTGACGGCCGCCGTGGCCCGTCTGGCCGATGTCCCCTACGAGGCGCCCAGGCCGTCCGACGCGGACATGACCCTGCCCAGCCGCCCCCCGAACCTCTGTCCCGGCTGCCCGCACCGGTCCACCTACTATGCGTCGCGCCTGGTCACCAGGGGCAACGCCATCTACAACTCGGACATCGGCTGCTACACGTTGGGAGTCCTGCCGCCCCTGGAAATGGCCGACCTCGTCATGTCCATGGGCGCTTCGGTGAACATGGCGTCGGGCATGTCCGTGGTCGAAGAGCGGCCTGCCATCGCGTTCATCGGCGACAGCACCTTCTTCCATTCGGGCATCCCCGGGCTCATCAACGCGGTGCACAACAAACACAGGATGGTGCTCGTCATCCTGGACAACTCCACCACCGCCATGACGGGCCACCAGCCCCACCCAGGAAATCCCATCGACGGGATGCAGCAGCCTGCGCCCTCGATCTCCATCGAGGCCATGTGTAAGGCCGCGGGCGTGAACTCGGTGCAAACCATCAACGCCTTCGAGCTGAAGGCGGGCATGGCGGCCTTCCGCAGCGCCCTCGAACAGGACGGCGTTTCGGTGATCATCAGTCGGGGCGCCTGCATCTTCGTGGATCGACCCAGGCTGGAGAAGCGGCCCGCGTTCGAGGTGGACCACGATAAGTGCATGTTCTGCGGTCTGTACCAGAACCACGAGGGCTGCACCGAGACCATCAATCGGCCCACGCAGATGACCAGGGCCATCGTGCGCATCGACGCGCTCAAACTCGGGTCGGACGCAGCCAAAGAACCCTTGCCGCCAAAACCTGAGGTGGCGCCCTGCACCTGGCGATGTCCCGCCCATCTCTGCGTGCAGTCGTACATCACGTTGATTCGAGCCGGGAAGTACAGCGAGGCTGCCAAGGCGGTCCGAGACCGAATCCCCCTCCCAGCGGTCATCGCCCGAGTCTGCCATCGTCCCTGTGAGCAGGCTTGCACCAGGACCAGATACGATCGCCCCGTGGCCATCAACGCGCTCAAACGCTTCGCCATGGAGCACGAGGACACTGAAGAGGTGGCCACGGAGCTGCGCAAGGCGGTCGCCGAGATGCCCAAGCGGGGAAAAACCGTCGCCGTGATCGGAGCGGGCCCTGCCGGACTCACCGCGGCCCATGACCTGAGGCTGCGCGGCTACGACGTGGAGCTGTTCGAGGCTGCCCCGGTTCCAGGTGGGCTACTCGCCCTCGGAATCCCGGCCTACCGTCTGCCAAGAGACGTGCTCAAGAAGGAAATCGACCTGATCCTCTCCTTGGGCATCACCTTGCACCTGAACACGCGGGTCGGAACGGACGTCGCCTTCGCAGATATCCAACGACGCTTCAACGCCATCGTTGCTGCCTGCGGCACATGGAAGGGATCGCGGCTCGGCGTGGCCGGTGAGGATGCACAGGGCGTGTTCGACGCGCTCGGCTTCCTCAAGGCGGTCAACCTGGACGAAAAGGTCGAGATCGGCAAGCGGGTCGTGGTGGTGGGTGCCGGCGACGCGGCCATGGATGCGGCACGCGTGGCGCGACGCCTGGGCGCCAGCCAGGTCACCATCGCATACCGACGCAGCGAACGGGAGATGCCGGCTGCCAAGGACGAAATCGTGGCAGCGACCGACGAGGGCGTGACCTTCGAATTCCTTGCGTCCCCGGTCGAAGTACTTGGCCGCGACGGGAAGGTGTCCGGCCTCAAGCTCGTCCGCAATGAACTGGGCGAAAAGGATGCGAGCGGACGCAAGCGGCCCATCCCGGTCGAGGGAAGCGAATTCGAGATGGCCTGTGACACGGTCATCGTGGCCGTGGGCCAACGCGCCCAGGTGGATTACCTGCCCGCCGAAGTGGAACGCACCAAGTGGGGCACCATCGCCACGGACAAAAAGACCGCCGCGACCAGCCTCGAAGGCGTGTTCGCCGCAGGAGACGTGGCAACGGGCCCGGACACGGTCATCGCCGCCATTGCAGCGGGCCAGGATGCCGCCGCCGGAATCGACGCGTACCTGTCATCGGGCTTATGGGAGGTCAGACCGAACATCGGACGGCACCTCGACGATGAAGCATCCGTGGTCAAGTTCCTCTACGAGCCGTCGGGCCTCATCGAAAGGCCGCGAACGCCCATGCCGGAAGCGCCGGCCAAGGATCGGGTCCTGGATTTCCGGGAGGTGGAACTCGGGCTCAGCGAACGGGACGCATTGACCGAAGCGGCTCGCTGCACTGCCTGCGGATCCTGCGCCAAGTGCCGGATCTGCGTGGACACGTTCGCCTGCCCGGCCTTCTATATCGAAAACGGCTTCATCAACATCGACGACACCCTGTGCGTGGGCTGCGGCGTCTGTGCTCAGTTGTGCCCCAACGACGCAATCCTGCCGAAGAACGTGTAGGGATGGAGGTTTCTCATGGCTGACAAAACCAAGATTTTCATCTCAGGCGTGGGTGGCCAGGGTTCCATCACCACGACACTGATCATCGGCGAGGCAGCGGCAAAGGCCGGCCTGAACGTGGTGGCCAGCGAAATCCACGGCATGGCGCAGCGAGGCGGAATCGTGCAGACCACCGTCCTGATCGGCGACCTCCACGGCGCCATGATTCCCGACGGCGGTGCCGACATCCTCATCGCCTTCGAGCCCGCCGAGGCAGTGCGGTTTCTCAAAAAGGCATCCAAGGACCGCACCACCCTCATCATGAACGAACATCCCATCGTGCCCATCTGGGTAAGCCTGGGACGCGAGGCCTACCCTGCGCTCAAAGACATACAAAGTCTCGTGGCAGAAGGAATGAAGCAGGTGCATTCCTTCGACGGCGTGGCCATTGCGAGCGAGGCAGGCACATCCAAGGCGCTGGGCGCCGTGATGCTCGGCGCGCTGGCCGGCCTGGACCGGCTGCCTATCTCGAAGGAAATCTGGCTGTCCGCGCTGATGGACCGGGTGCCCTCCCGCTTCAAGGACGCCAACCAGGTCGCCTTTGACCGCGGCTTCGCCCAAACCCAGGGCTGATTTCTCTCTTTCCGGTTCCATCCGCCTCGTTTGCCGATGAGCCATCAGATGATGTGCGCTTCCCCTGATTCGTGCCGAGTCCGGCTGTACGTTGCTTTCCACCGCTTTTGGTCGTATCGTCGAAATGATCATAATCTCCGCATGGGGATCACGATTCGATCGCAAAGGAGGCTGCCCATGACCTCGGACAAGATCTCAAGGATTCGTCGGCCGATCGGCATGCTTCTCGCCCCCATGTTGCTGCTCTTTGCATCCGGGCGGGCCCGAGCGACCGACTTTTACGTGGACCCACAAAATGGCAGCGCCACGGGGGACGGATCCTCTGCCGACCCCTGGCAGGACCTGCAGGATGTCGTCGACAACCAGGTCCAGACCCAGACCTGGGACCATTTACCCTACGACGATACGGCGACCCTCGTGGCGGTCAATCCTGGCGCGCCTGTTCAGCCGGGTGACCGGATCCTGCTTCTGGACGGTACCTATGGAGACCTGTCCATCCAAGGGCTCTATAATGAGGACTGGATCACCATCGAAGCCGCCCCCAACGCAACGCCCAAGTTCCATTCAATCAAGTTCCAGGGCGGCGCGTTCTGGGTGCTCAAGAAACTGCACGTGAGTCCGAGCTTTGTGTCGCCCTACGATCCGACTGAACTCATCAGCATCCGCAACCACAATTTCCGTGGCCCCGTGTCGGATGTACGGGTCGAAGACTGCACACTCTTCTCAGTGGAGGACACGTCGAATTGGACCATCGACGACTGGAACAATAAGTCGGCCAATGGGATCTCCAGCGACGGAGAGCGCGTGGTGATCCGCAGCAACACGCTGCGCAACGTCAACTTCGGCATCTCCATGTCGGGCCCACACGCATTGGTCGAGCACAACCTGGTCGAGAACTTCGCTGGCGACGGGATGCGCGGGCTGGGCGACTACGACGTGTTCCAGTACAACACGGTCAAGAACTGCTACGACGTGAACGCGAACCACGACGATGGATTCCAGAGCTGGTCCGTGGGGCAAGATGGCGTGGGCACCGGAGAGGTGGTGGGCGTGGAGCTTCGCGGCAACACGATCATCAACTACGAAGACCCGAACCAGCCGTTTCGAGGCACCCTCCAGGGTATCGGCTGTTTCGACGGCATGTTCGTGGACTGGGTCGTGGAGAACAACCTGATCCTCGTGGACCACTGGCACGGCATCACCCTGCTCGGCGCCCGCGGCTGCCGGATTGTGAACAATACGGTCCTGGATCTGAACAATGAAAGGCCCGGCCCGCCTTGGATCCGCATCGGCAACGACAAGGACGGAACGCCGCCCGAGGACTGTATCGTGCGCAACAACCTGGCCACCGCCTTCAACAGCGCGGATTCATCGGGGGTCACGTCCGACCATAACCTGACCATCACCGATGCCACCGCCCTCTTTGTGGACCCGGCGAACTTCGACTTCCATCTCAACCCAGGAACCGAAGCCATCGACACGGGCAGTTCGGACCTTGCCCCGGCCCAGGACAAAGACGGTGTGCCGAGGCCTCAGGGTGACGCCGTGGACCTGGGGTGTTACGAGTACCACGAAGGGTCCATCGTCTACCCGGACGGCGGCGTATCGGATGACGCAGGCGGCTCTGGAGACGGATCCGTCAATCCGCCCAACGACGGAGGCATCGACGCAGGGAGCGTTGACGGAAGCCCAACGAAAAAGTCTGGCTCGTCGAGCGGATGTGGATGTCACACGAGCGGCATTCCCGACCCCACTGCTCCCTTGTTGCTCACCGTCTTGATCGGCATACTGTTCGTCAGGCGCCGAGGCTCCATAGACCGCTGAACAGCCACAAGACATGACCGTCCCTTTCCGGACCAACGGTGGATGGTCCTTGAAGCGCCGTTGCAGGGTCCATTCAGAACCAAAGGATATGTAGCGGCTGCAGCGTCACGTGTCAGATGAAGTCTGCACCATGTGCGGCGATGGCTTGTGCAAACCCGCCGAGGTCGGAGACGGGACCTCCAACGATCGAAACGTCCCGGTCCAGGTAGTCTGGTAGCCGGAGATTCCGTCTGGACGTCAGTCCGATTTCCGTTCGTGCACGAGTTCTGGCATGAGTTCTGGCGAATCAGTTGATGGGATTGATGAGCGCCTGGTTTAGGCCACCAGGATAGGCGTACGAATCATACGCATCCCACCCAACTACGATGACCCCAAGGGGCTGCGATCCGTGGATCTCGTGCACCCCGTCTGCGACTCCGACCCTTGCGACCTCGTAGCCGCTCGTCCCGACGGGCGTCCAACCGGTGGTCACGGGATTGCCGTCGATGTCCACCGTGGCGCCCTGCTGCCTCGTCAGGACCACGTAATCCGTCTGCCAGGTGTTGGGCACCAAAATGACGTACTGCTTGAGATACTGCTCGGCCGGAACCGCCTGCACCTCGGACGGGTCGCCGTTCGATCCGCCCTGCTGGACCATGTAGGCAGCCACCATGAACTGCGTCACCAGGATCGGCTTGTCCGATGACACGAAAAAATCGCCCGGCTGAGCACTGGGGCCTCCCACCTGATACTCCATCGACTCGCCTGCACCGAGGGTCACCGACGGTGGCAGGCCCGTCACCTGGGCCGCCGCATTGAACGTGACTGTCGTGTTGTCCTCGGACGCCAGAATCTGCCAGATGGCCGGCTCCGCCCCGCGCTGCGGAACCCGTGACGCCACGTAATGGTTGCCCCAGGTCTGCAGCCCAAACACCTGCTCTTCGAGGTGCTCACAACAACAATACGAGGAACTCGCCGGCACATTCGCGCAGTCGTTCGAGGTAAAAACCGCGACCGGCTTGTCGGCCTCGACGTACGTTCCGGTGAAGCTGTCCATGTAGTTCTGCACCGTCAATTGCAGGTAGTCGCCCTGCTCCATGGTGAACGAATGGACCACGTTGGGCTGCAGTGCTGGAATACCGTTGGACGCCTTGGTCAAGATGGGAGACGTGACCTGGACCGTCGTGTGCTCGGCGGCCACGATCTGAATGTGCGCCGGATGGCCCGAATTGGATCCGTCTGCCGGTCCATACGGCCAGGCGGGCACACGGAAGTACCGATCGTAGGCTGAAACCGGTAGGAGCAGCGACGCATCACTCAGGTACGATGACGACCCGTCGAGAGGATTGAACTGGTACGCGATGACCGGTAGGTCCGACGTGACCCGATAGGCCCCGCCAGCATAGAGCGCGCTGTCATTCGTGTATCGATGCGGCAGCACCAAAGTCTTGAGGCTCAAAGGAGCGACGGTGAAACTTCCGCCGCTGACCGTGGACCAGGTGCCGTTGTTCTTCACCTCCACCACCACGTTGGCCGTGGCGGTATCGTCAATGTTCGACACGGCGATGGCGTAGTCCCCAGGCACAAACGAGTGGATGGGGTTCGTGTCCACGGCATAGTACACGCAGCCAACCGAAGAGCGCATGAGCGCCGCCAGGTCGCAAGGATTAAGACAATTCTGATCCGTGGTCCCGTCGCAGTCGTTGTCGATCCCGTCGCTGCAGTCTTCAGGCTGGGCTGGATTCACATTCGGATCGGCGTCGTCGCAGTCCCCATTCGCCGCCGTCCAACCATCTCCATCGATGTCCTCGTCCACCAAAAAGTCGCAGTTGTTGTCGATGCCGTCCCCTGCGATTTCGGACTGACCCGGATTCACATTCGGATCCGTATCGTCACAGTCTCCCTGGCAGGGCCCATAGCCGTCACTGTCCGCATCCGGTTCGTCCAGGTCCGTGCCTCCATTGCAGTTGTTGTCGATTCCGTCGAAGCAATTCTCAACCATGCCGGGATTGATGAGCGGATCACTGTCATCGCAGTCCCCCTGGGCCTCGGTGTAGCCATCCCCGTCGAAGTCGGCGTCCACCACGCCGTCGCAATTGTCATCCTTGCCGTTCCCCGCCACCTCGTCTCGACCTGGATGCACGTCTGGGTCACTGTCATCGCAGTCGCCACGGCAGGGCCCGTAGCCGTCACCGTCCGCGTCGGGCTGATCGCCATCTGTGTGGCCATCGCAATCATTGTCCAATCCGTCATCGCAAATCTCAGTGGTCGCCGGATGCACCGCAGGGTTGTTGTCGTCACAGTCACCCTGGTTCTCCGTGTAGCCGTCGCCGTCGTCATCCACATTCGGGTCCGTCACAAAGGCATCCACGGTCTGCCCCTGGCCGTCGGCCTTCGACCCGTCCGCACCACCATCACCGCTGCCACCGCCCGAACTCGAACTCGGCCCACAGGACGGCCCAGCAACGGAAAGAACGAGCGCTGCGCTGCACTCAACCACCAGCCAAAACCATCGCTTCGATTTCATCACACACTCCTCGGCAGAAGGACTTCGATCCGTGATCACGAGACTCCGGTGTCCCTGGCAGTCCTTGGACGAAAACCAACGTCATGGTCATCGCTCGATCGCCAGGCCGACACTGCCTGCTATTTTTTCAGTGTATGATGTCTCAAGGTTCGACGCAATCTTCGATTCTTCGACTCGAACGACGGCTCAGAGCAAATCTGCTATTTTCAACAGCGTTCTTACAGCGTGGGGCCGGGAAAGCCATGCCGGGCATGATTGGCCTCGATAAAATCATGCACAGCGTCGTACTCCGCCCGAAAAACCGAATCCGAACTCAAGGCACATTGCCGACCAAAGCCTGCGTCCTCGTACCACATCCGATCGGCAAATCGGCCGAAATCATGAGCCAAGGTGCCTTTCGTGTTCATGTAGTCCAAGACGCGGCCATAGCCCTGCGTCGCCTCCAGTCCCGACACCCACTCGATGTTGACGTGCACATGGGCCGTGGATGAAAACGTGTTGCAGTCCGTCTGCATCTGGTCGATGAAATGGCCCACAACCGCCAGTTCGCAAGGAGGATAGCCAACCTGGTTCAAGAACTCGTCCAGGGTCACCGAGTCGCACAGACAACCATGCACGTTGTTCCACACGGCCTCGGTCATCGACCAACGACCAGGCGGCCACACGTTGGGCTGCTGCCAGACGCGATGGAAGTGCGAGGCGAACTCGGGCGAAAAACTGGACCCGAAGCAGGAAGACCCGCCCATGAACGCGCGATACGGAGAACCGGTCAGTATCAGACCCCGGCTCTCCACCAGCCCCTGGATATAGGCCGCAAGCGTTGCATCCTGATTTCGAGACTCATGCATCCAGTAGAACCCGACAAAGTCGATGCCTGGAACGGGCGACGCATTCCATCGTGAAGCAGCCTCGTCGATGAACCAGGAAAGAGCTGCCTGCCGACCGGCCGGCTGGGTCAGGTCGACCGGCTGGCCATTGACCTCGCCGAAGTCGGTCTGCGTGTCGAACCCCATCCCGACGGGCAGCCCCAGAATCACGTTCCTCTTGCGCCGATCGTGGAGCCCGGAGGCCACGCGACTCAAAGCCGGAAGGAGTCCGCTGCCGCTTGGAAGGACCTGGTTGCCCGGCATCCACCAGTCGGCCGCATCCCACCGTTCCGCGCTGCCGTCCTTGATCAGAGTCTCGTATCCTGCCGACTTCAAATGGCTCTGCGACCAAGGAGCCGCCCCAGTGACGAGCTGGACCTGATCGAACCAGACCCCGTCTCCCGCCCAGTTCACCAAATACACGTCGAGGCTGGCGGCCTGAACCGGTAGGGTGAACGTCGCCTGAGCCGTCCCCCAGGACGTGGTGGCCTCGCCGTACGCGTAGAACATGTTGGGTCGCGCGGCGGTGCTGTAGGACATCCCGGTAACGCCCGTTGTGATCTCGGCGCCCACGCTGTCGAAAATGCGGATACCGAGCAGCGCCGCATGGGAGCTCCCGCTCTGGTCCCTGCGCAACGCTGCCGCCAGGGTGTATGTCGCTCCACCGGAAACGGCAATCGGTCCCTGAGCCACGGCCTGCTTGGATTCGGCCACGTGAAAGGCCCGTTCCAGCCCGTCTCCGGCCACGAGGCCCTGCCAGGCTGCTCCGTCGTTGAAGTCGCCGTCTGCAAACAGGGTGTCGTAGTCGGCAGCCACGGCGCTTTCGAACGGCAGCACGGACGAGCCGGCCACGAGCTGTGCGCGATCCACCGAGACCTGCTCGCCTTGGGCCGTAAATTTTCGAAACTGCACGTCCAGGCTGACGGCATTGGCCGGTAACGTGAACGTTCCACGATGCCGACTCCAACGGGCCGTCGATGGGAGATAGTGGTACCACTCGCTCACGTAGTCACTCCAGGTCAACCCGGTGACGCCAGTCGTGATCGGATTCTGTTGCGCATCGCGCACCACGACCCCGATGAGCGCCTCCCGACCGGTCACTTCGGCCGAACAGCGCGTGAACACCTCCCAGGAATAGGTTCCGCCCCCGCTGACCGGAATCGCAGTCTGTGTAACGGACAGATGACTGTCGTCGAGCAGCGCTCCCTGCACACCGGACCGCTGCGTCGTCTCCGGTCGGACGTTGTACCCGGCGGGAGGATCCGAGTCGAAGAAGGTGTCCAGGAAATGCCGCCATGCCTCCACCGTCGGGTCCTCGGCGACGATCAGGTCGATGTCCAGATACACGAAGGTGTCATACAAGTAAGACTCGAGCACGTGACCCTGCTGGTCCACGTAGGCAAGGTAGGGAGCCAACGCCGATTCGTCCGTATCCGCATCGTAATGGTTACGCGCGTAGACGAGCAACGCCTCGCTCATCGGCACCGAAACCGTAGGAACGAAGGCATCGACCGAGGCACCGTCAGCGACCTGTCCGTCGCGCTGCGCCTGGCCATCGCCCAATCCCGCGTCTCGATGCGCATCCGCCCCCGCATCTGCCGCGACCGCGTCAAAATTCGACGCGTCCGCATCGCTCGTTCCCCCGGAACCATGGGCACAGCCGGCCATCATGGCCACGGCGACCGCCAACAGACTCGCCATCCCTCTCATTCTTCGACCTCCCTGTCTCACCGCGCCAGCGCTTGTGTTCCCGTTCAGAGCCTTTTTGCACCCGTTCGATTTTACGACTCGGCAGCGCGCCTTGTCAAAACGAAAGGGGCTTCTTCGCAATCCTGGAACAAGGCTGGACAGAACCCCATGCCCATTCTAACCTCCTGGGTGAACAAGACAATCGCGGCGACCATGAAGCAGCAGCCGGCGACGATCGACCCGCGATGATCGGCCGCACCTGGACGATTGCAAACCACCGGCCAAATGCAGCCGGCGACCCATGGCAGCCATGACACATCAAGAACATCACGACGAAACCACGACCCACGACGACATCGAGACCAAAAACGAGGCGGTCGTCATTCCCGAAGAGATGAAGGCCATCTTCGAGGACCGCGCCCGAAACCACGAAATTCGACTCGACCGCGAAGGCCGCTGGACCTACCGCGGCGCTCCGGTGACCAACAAGAAGGTGGTGGACCTGTTCAACCGCAGTATCCGGCGCACCACAGAAGGCGACTGGGTCCTGCACGTGGGCAAAGACATCCATCCCATCATCATCGAGGATACGCCCTATTTCGTGGAACGCATGGACCTGGAAGGGGAGAACCCCATCGTATTCCTCAACGATGGCACCGCAGAAATCCTGGTCCCTGAGACGATCCGCTACAAACCAGTAGGCCGGCTCTATTGCCTCGTCAAAGACGGCACCACACCAGCGCGGTTCACCTGGAACGCCTATCATGGTCTGGCCGAACACATGGATGAACTGGACGGCTGGATCGTGCTCAACCTGCCGAATACGCAAATCCGGCTGGCACCTGCCGACGAGGAGACATCCGTTTGAACCTCGGATCGAATGTCGACTCGGACGTCGGATCGAGCGTCGACTCGGACGTCAGATCGAATGTCGACTCGGACCTCGGACGGTGAACGGACATCCGCTCCTGTTTGGTTCCAGGCATCAATGTGGGTCGATTCAGGATCCAGTCAAAACCAGCCAGGGATTCCAGACCAGGAAGCGGCTCGCCGATGAAAAATGGCGACAGAATCCATTGGGTCTCCATGTAATCTCCGTCTTCCCCGTTCGCGCTCAGTCCCCGTGCCGGCTCGGGTGTCAAGCATCACTCCCTGTCGAAATCTCGACGTCATGCCCTTCCATCGAAGAGGCAAAACCACCGGTGCCCTCACCCAAAATCGCGGCCAGTTCCTCACTGTTCTGGTCGGGAGCCTCATGGAGCACGAGCGGCGACGCGATGCGGACGTCGAGCCGCTTGCTCGTCTTGGTTGCGGCCACGAGAATTCGACGGGCCGATTGTTCCCGAAAGGCATGGACCGGACGTAGAATGGTCGGGGCAAGGCCCGCAGCAGTACAGGCGGCAAACAGGTCCGCCAATCGCTCCGCTGGTAGCACCACGGCGAATCGCCCATTGGGCCGCAGGAGCCTCGCCGCGGCACGAGCGACCTCATCGATGGTGGCAAGGGTCTGCCTCGTCGCCCGGTCCCGCTCTGCGTTCGGACTCGGCCTCCCCCGCCCCACCGGCTGATACGGAGGATTCGAAAGGACGAGGTCCACCTGTCCGGCAGGGACGGCGGACAGATCGCCTGGCTGGCGGAGATCCCCTTCTATCACCTGATATCGTTCCGCGTCCAGGTCGTTGAGCGGACCGTTGAGGCGGGCCAGAGCCGCCAACCGCGGCTGGATCTCCAGGGCCCACATCCGAAAGTCCGACCGACTCGTCTCGTCCGGCTCAACGCTCCCCTGTGATCGATTCGTCTCGTCCGGCTCAACGCTCCCCTGTGATCGATTCGTCTCATCCGGCCCAACGCTCCCCTGTGACCGACTCGTCTCGTCCGGCTCAACCGTCCGGTTCGACCGAATCGCCTTGGACGACGACACCAACTCCTGGTGACTGTGCAGCATTGACGAGTGGAGGGGATGGCGTGTCAGGGCCAACCCCACGACCCCACATCCGGCGCCGAGGTCCACCACGAAGGCCGGTTCATGCGCAGGCGGAAGGATGCCGGCTCCGAAGTGGGCCAACAGGAGCGCATCCACCGAAAATCGATACCCACGAACTGGCTGGATGAGTTCCAGGCGGCCGCGCAGGATTTGGTCCCTGGACACACGCTGTTCCATGGAAACCACGATGGGCCCCTCTCGCAGCACCTCGACCCCCCAGGCCCAGACCACGGCCACAGTGGAAGGGGCCTGTCTCCATGAATCCGCGGCGAGCACGGCATCCACATCACTGCCGAAGATTTCGCGCACCTGCTCAGCCGTCATGGCAGCAGGCCGACCGGTACGATTGGCGCTCGTGGCGGTGATCGGCCGACCAACTGCCCCGACCAGAGCGGTCGCCACTGGATGTGAGGACCAACGGATCCCAATGCCGAGACGGGACGAAAGCAGACTGTGCAGCGGCCACTCGACGCGGGGACGAACCACGAGGGTCAGGGGACCGGGCCAATGATCCTGAGCCAAGTCCGCAGCAGCGCCGCTCAGACCACCCACCAAACGATCCGCCTCCTGTCGATCCGACACGATTAGGGGAAACGGCATGTGGCTCCCTCGCCCCTTGATCGCGGCCAATCGTTCCAGGGCCCGTGGTGCATCGAATCGTGCGGCGAGGCCAAACGAACTCTCCGTGGGGAAAGCAACGATCCCGCCCGCGACGAGGATGTCGGCGGCGCGACGGATCCCGGACGGATCGGCGGCCAAAACGATCGGGAGGTCCGACTCCGCCCGAGGATCCGCGCCTCGGCCCCCATGCAATTCACGAGTCATCAGTCGGCTCCCGCCCCACCAGGGTCCGATTCTGCGCTGTTGTTGAACAGGGCCTGGACCCGGACGTCCGCGTCCCGAACCTTTTGGCGCAGTTCTTTTTGCCACTGTTCCAATCGATTGCGTACGTTCTCGTCATTGATCGCAATGATTCTGGCGGCAAGCAGCGCCGCGTTGGCAGTGCCTCCCACCGCCATGCAGCCCACGGGAATCCCCTTCGGCATCTGGGCCGTGGCAAACATAGCATCGATACCGCCCAGCGGCGTAGCCGCCACTGGGACCCCGAGGACGGGAAGGAGGGTCTGACTCGCCATCACACCCGCCAGGTGGGCGGCGCCGCCGGCCACGGCAATGATGACTGCCACGCCACTTCGAGCGGCCTCGCGAGCCAGCGCCACAGCCATCTCTGGAGTCCGATGGGCGGACGCCACCCGAAATTCATAGGGGATACCAAGTCGATCCAGAATGGCGGAGGCGGGCTCGGTCACCTTCAGGTCGCTGTCGGATCCCATGACGACCAGGACCTTCGCGCTCTTCTTCGTCTCGTCCATGTTGCTCTCTCCCTGTGCTGGCACGCCCCTTCGATGGAGCGATATGGTGGCAATGCCGAGAAGCCCGAGGCCCGTCGAATCAGGTAGAGCCCGATCTTCGATCGACCGACCCCATTCAGTCTTTGGGCAGCGCCTTGGCGGCGATGTCCCGACGGTACTGCGCGCCGGTCCAATGGATCTTCGCCACCGCTGCATAAGCAAGGTCACGGGCGGCGGCCACGTCCCTGCCAAGAGCCGTCACCCCGAGCACCCTGCCTCCGGCCGTGACGAGCGACCTCGTGCCGGATGCGGCCGCGATCTTTCGTGACGAGATCGAGGCTCCATCGTCGAGGGCGACTCCTGCACGAAAAACTTTCACATCGTCCATGCCATCGGCCTCTTCGATTCCTGCGATTGGCAATCCCTTATCGTAGGCACCGGGATACCCCTTGGACGCCATGACCACACAGATAGCGGTCTGCGGTTTCCACAGGACCGGCTGGGTGGAAAGCCCCGTCCTGGTGCCTTCGAGCAACGGCAACAGATCCTGGTCGAGTCGCATCAACACGGGCTGGGTTTCCGGGTCTCCGAACCGACAGTTGTATTCAAGCACCTTGGGCCCAAATTCGGTGAGCATGAGGCCGACGTACAGGACCCCGTGATAGGGCCACCCCTCTTTGGCCATGCCGCGCACCGTGGGCCAGACGATGGTGTCGAGCACCTGCTGTTCCAGATCGGCTGTGAGCACCGGTGCAGGGCTGTAGGCGCCCATCCCGCCTGTATTCGGTCCCTGGTCGCCATCGAGCAGAGGCTTATGATCCTGGGCGGACGCTAACGGCACGACCCGCTCGCCGTCGCACAGGACCATGAACGAGGCCTCCTGGCCCTCGAGGAGTTCTTCGATCACCACCCGGTCGCCTGCAGCTCCAAACCGGTGCCGGCCCATGGTTTCCTCGAGCGCCGCTTCCACCTCGATCATGGAGTGACAGACGGTCACGCCCTTACCCGCAGCCAACCCGTCCGCCTTGACCACCACGCGCCCCTGACGTTCTTTGGCATAGTCGAGTGCGGCCTGTCGGTCGTCGAACCAGCCGAACGCCGCCGTGGGGATGACATGACGGGACATGAACTCCTTGGCGAACACTTTGGAACCTTCCAAGCGCGCTGCCGCCTTGGTGGGCCCCACCACGGCAAGGCCCTCGGCCTCGAACCGATCCACGATGCCGTCGCATAGAGGCGCCTCCGGGCCCACGACGGTCAGCCCCGCGTCGATTCGACGCACGAGGTCCACCAAACCGTCGAAGTCGTCCACCCTGCCCCCGATCGGCTCCCCATCGGGAGGAATGCCGGGATTTCCCGGAACGCAATAGACCACATCGACCCCTTCGCTCCGGGTCAGCGCCCAACTCAGTGCGTGCTCGCGTCCGCCCGAACCGATGACCAAGATGTTCATGTCCTCACCTCCTGATGCCGCCCGTGGAACCAACGGTTCCTCTCCCTCGATGCTCTGCTATTTCGGTACCAGGTCCAGGCCACGCAACATGGCCACGACCGTGTGCTGCACGTAATCGATCCGCACGTCGAATTTGACAGGGCTCTTTCGCACCGCTCCGTCCGCCATGGCCGGATCGACGAACATGTAGCTGTTCTCCGGCCGAACCTGATGCCGAACGATGTAACTGAACGCCCGCCTGATCTGATGCAGAATGTCTCTCCGACGCTCGCCCCTGGCCACGCTGAGGCGATAGGCCGCCACGGCCGCCTCGGTTCGAGATCCGGCTGGGGTCAGGTGGGGTGGGAAAAACGGGGTGATCCCGTACCCTCCCACGTAGTCGTCGAATGCCTCGCCCTGGACGAACTGCTGTCGCTGCTGAAAATCCGCAAATCCATAAGCGAACTGAGCGTAGCGTTTCTTCTTGAGGAAGGGCCAAACCTCGTGCGCTGCGATCGCGGTCCAGTGATCCTCGCCGTACAAAAACTTCATGGTCAACGGAGCCAGGTACTGCCCTGTCTGATAGTCGAGTCCGGCTTCGGCCGCCTTGAGATACCTCGGGTCCTTGAACACCTTGTAGGCAAGCGCCAGGGCCAGGGTCGCCTCGCCCGAATAGTACAGGAGGGTGGTCTTGCAGTCCTTGCGATTGTGCGCCACGTCGTAGATGTGACAAAACTCGCCATCGCCTCGCTGCATGAACAACAAGAAGTTCGACATCCGGCGGCCCAGATCCAAGAACCGACGGTCGCCCGTCATCCGCACATACTCCATGATGGCGACCACGGGCAGAGCCGTGGACCCCAAGTCCGTCACGCTCCCGAAAGACACGCAGGTAAAGTCCGGACCACGGCAACGCCCTTTGCGCACCCGTTCCGCCAGGTATTCGATGGACAAAGCCGCGCCCTTGCGAAACGCCTCAACCTGCCAGCGAGGCACCGACGGGAAAGGCCGCAGCAGCCCGGCCAAGACAGCCAAACCGTAGGCGGCGCCCGCATGCCTGGGCAGGCTGTACCCGCCGGTCGTGTAATCGTTCGTCAATGGATAGTAGATGTACCCGAACTGTCCGCGCAGGAGCCTCGACGGCCTGCGGACCAGACGTTCGCCAGGGAGCAACTCCTGCTCCGTGTACGGACGGAGCCTCCCATTTGGCTCTCGAATCAGGTGCGTGTCGAGCACCACCGGCTTTTTCGCCAACATGCGCAGCATGTAACGGCCGCCTCGAACGCAGGCCGCAAGCACTGACCTCCGGTTGAACCGCGGCGGCGGCGTGTTGCCCCGAACCACGACCATCGGCCCCTTCCGACCTCCGGGCCGCAAACCCCTTCGGCCCTCCTCATTCCGCGACGCAGTGTCATCCCGGACGCCGCCTGCCCCCCCTCCCTGACCGATTGCCACATCGGAGGCGCCACTGCCGGCGTCCGCGCCTTCCTGCTCCCGGCCCGACGCAATGAGGATGCTCCCCTTGCCCGTCTCGACCCAGGGCGCCTCGACGAAACCTTGAGTCCGAAAACGAAAAAGCCGACCGGGCGGCAACGCGTCTTTGCCCGACCGCTCCACCTGGGCCCTGCGCGCCAAAATTCCGGCCACGGCCCCCACATGCAGGCCTGCCTTGAACTCCTTGACGAACTTGAAGGGCCGATAGCCAGTCACCAAGTTCCGCCGAAGCAACTCGTCGGGAGCCATGTACGCGACCCGCCCGGATGCGGTTCTGAGTCCGATGCCGTCCAACCCGGGCACCACGGACAGGGCCAGCAGCAAACGCGGTTTCGTCAGGATCGGCCCCTGGGCCAAGGTCAGGTCCACCTT
Source organism: Deltaproteobacteria bacterium (assembly GCA_021162935.1). GTDB lineage: Bacteria > Myxococcota_A > Polyangia > HGW-17 > SLPX01 > JAGGXR01. The sequence continues at coordinate 33,312 of JAGGXR010000014.1, read as the reverse complement.
GAAGCGACTCGCCCGTCGGTCCTCGGTCGACAGAGAACGGACCGATGCATCGGCGCCAAGCGACCGACAGGCATCGGCCACCACGCGAGACAAAGGCTGTCGCGGCTTGGACACGAACCGAAAAATCACTCGGCCTCTCAGGTAGAGCGTCACGAACACCGGGCCGGGAAACCGCCGGGCAAGATCCCTGCCCACCGTTCCGGCCGGCACAGAAGGCCGAGTCCGGCCCTCCGACGTGGCGCGCAGGCTCTCGATCACCCAATACCGTGCGCCAGGCCCAATCCCTTGCACCGGGTCGAGGGCCACCCATCCGACCACCGCCGACCAGAGGACCCAAAGCAGGACGCCCGGAATCCCGACGGCCAGGGTCACCTTCCACCGCAGCGGCATCCTCGCAGCCATGGGTCAGGCCTCCCCGGTCGCACGGCGATACGAGGTTCGCACCTCACGCCGGAGCAAGTAGGCCATCTGAAAAATGGGCAGCAGCCCGATATAGGCCACCACCAAAGAAATCCCGAACAGGGTCACGTAGGTGGCTCCCTTGCCGAATGCGCCGTAGAGCCCGTACAAATAGGCCGCTGCCGCCACGAGCATCGCCACCAACGCGAAGCAAAGAAGAAGCAGAAACCCAGCAACCCCCACGCCCACCCAGTAACCGACGCGACCGCCGGCCAGCATGACTGCTCCCGCCACGATAATCGCAATGGAGCCCACGTAGGTCAAAATCCTGACCGTCGGGTCGAACGAAGGCACCGCGTAAATGAAAATGAGCAGGTAAAGCCAACCGAACAGAAAGTCCAGGCCACCGAAGATCCTCACCGTCTTGTGCGACATGTCCACCTCCTGACAGGTCCGTGCCATACCACAACCCACGACGCGGCTCAACAGGAGCACAATCCCTCCTTTCTTCAATCAGCCGCAACACACACATAATCATTGACTCAGCATGGCCAGAATAGTACGAATCCGTCAAAACGTAATACCGCCATCCGATACAAAATTTTGGTCGTACGCTTCGGAAAAAGGAGACAACCGAATGAGACAAGCTGCTCTGAGAACAGTCACGTTGATATGGGCCCTCGCTCTCGGACTCACGGTTCAAGCCTGCGGCGACGACAGCAACATCGGAACTGCATACGTGTCGATCAAGAACGACTTCAACAACCCCGAGATGAACTTCCAGCCTCCCTGGACCATCTGCAAGGTGTCGTACATGGGGGTCAATTTCGGCCCCATCGCCATCGGGGACACGAGCGAGGAAATGGAAGTGGAACCAGGCCTGGACTACGTCCTGATGGTGGCGGCCTGGGACGATCCGGACTGCCATCCCGAACATTGTCTGCCCATCGCGTCCAAAAACGAAGAGGAAGTGGTAGACGGCCAGCACCGGACCATTGCCATCAACCTGGCGAACCATCAGGGTCCCTGTCCGCCCGAGGGCGTGCCTCCGATTCCAGAAGAACAATATGAGCGCATCCGTCAGCTCTGGCCCGAATATGGGTTCAAACCATACGACCAGCGCACCCAAAACCCGCAATGCCAGTCCAACTGATCCGAAACGAAACCTTTCGGGCCTGGTCACTGCCTCTCGGCAGCAAACGAAAGGACCGCCCCGTGATCGCAAAAACCATGGGACGAGCTGCCGGCTGGCCTTCACGCATCAGCCTCGCACTGCTCATCCTCGTCGCCGCGTCCGCACCGGCCATAACGAGCTGCGAAGAGATCGAACCCGAGGTGGTCGTGGTCAACATGACCGGCGAACGGATCCTGATCCGAGGTATCAGCTTCCAGGGCTGCAGGTGGGACCAGGTGCTCGCCTATGGCGAGGCCACTTCTCCGCAGCGCTGCATCCCTGGTTCGGACCACGTGCATTTCAAGAAGTTCGACGTCGAGGAATATTGTAAGGAACAGGCAGCCGATGGCACGCTCGACGGGCTCTGCCTCTGTGACGGCGGAAAGCCGATCGCCCGCAGCCCCGTGGACGATGGTCTCATCGACGAGACGCCCCTATGGTTCAACTATCAATCCATTTCTATCAAACGCGCCGAGGGCCCCGGCTTCTATCGATTCGAAATCGTTTCGGACGACATGGAGCAGGACTTCGGTGTCCCAGGACCCTACGGCCATTGAGACCATGATGCCCCATGCGTCTCAATCGTATCCCTGGTCGTCTGAGCGTGTCGAGGAGCCGTGGCTCGTCCTGAAAACATCGACACGAAGACACATGGTTTGTATCGCCTTCCTGTACCTCATCGCAGCCGGACATGCGGAGGCGGCAGAACGAGCCCCGAGCAGATCCGAAACCGGGTCCGAGCAACCGGGCAAGCAGGCAACGAACCGCAAACGCCTCACGAGCCGAAAGGCTCACGCGAGCCGAAAGCAGAATCAAGGTCGATCGACGAAACCGAAATCGAGCCGTTGCGACCACCATAGAGCCTGTCCCCATTACGAATCGGTCGTGGTGGCGAACGCTGAAGCCACCAAAGAGGATCGCACGTCGGACCAGACTTACGTGCAGGGCAAAACTCTGCGACACAGCGCCCGGTCGAGCATGCTAGAAGCCCTGGCCGGTCAGGCCGGCGATGTGTACGTGAACAGTCGGGGAATGGGGATCCACGGTATCGCGAACGGCGCATCGGGCGCCATCCATATCCGGGGATTCGGAGGAAGTCCGAACGCGCAGGTGCTGGTGGTCGAAGACGGGGTACCGGACTACCAAGGAATCTTCGGTCACCCCATTCCCGACGCGTACGTTCCATTGCTGGTCCGCGACGTCACGGTGGTCAAGGGAGGCGACTCGGTCCTGTACGGCACGAACGCCATGGGCGGCGTGATCGTCATCCGAAATCGTTGGCGCAATCACAATGGGCTCGAACTCTTCAATGATGCGTCCTACGGAAGCTTCCAAACCATGCGTGAAGCCGCTGCTCTGCTCGGACATTGGAATCGATGGGACCTGGCCACTTCGGTGAGCTTCCTTGGCACGGACGGCCATCGGGCCGGTGCCGGAGGCAAAAACTTCGTCTCCCAGGTGGCGGGGCGCTACCGATTCGGCTCGACCATGTCACTGACGACCCGGGACCGGATCGTCCATCTCAAGGGAGGAGACCCCGGCCCGGCGAGCCATCCGTACCTCAATCACTGGTACGATGTGTGGCGCAACACGAGTTCGTTACGATTCGTCCTGGATGTGCATCGCTGGCGCCTCACCTTCACCCCATATCTCAACGTGGGCGTCCATCGCCTCTACGACGGATTCTACTCCACGGACTACGTCCTGGGGCACGATGCCAACGCATCGGTGAGGCTGCCCCACGGCCTGCACGCCATCACTGGAGCGGCCGTGGAATGGGGAGACGGCCAGGTGGAAAACCGCATCGATCGCACCAACCAGATGATCCCTGGGGTGGCGACGTTTTCGTTCTACCATCAACTCACCTGGCACCCTCACCCCAGCCTCGATCTCGTGGCCGGGTCCAGAGAACTGCTCAGCAGCCGATACGGGTTCGTGTTCCTGTTCAAAGGAGGCATCACCTGGCGGGTCCTTCGATGGCTGCGTCTTCGATCGCGCGTGACCAAAAACTTCCGGCAGCCCACCATCCGAGAACTGTACCTCCCTTTCCCCACGGCAAATCCGGACCTCAAACCCGAATACGCCCTCAACTGGGATGCGGGGGCCACGGTCATCCTACCCCACGTCCTATTCTCGGTAACCGGATATCGAAGCGACATCACAAACATGATCAAATATTTCGGATCCTGGCCCACCGCCGAAGTGGTCAACATCGATCAGATGGTCATCTGGGGTGTGGAGGCAAAGCTCGTACTCGATGGGCTCGGCCCCATGCGCTGCTTCGTCACGGGAAACTGGCAGAACCTGGGCCGATATACGAAACAGAACCCTGACGCTAAATTGAACTTCAGTCTGCAGGCCCACCACGGCTTTGGCTCCCACCAAATTGCAGGATCCCTGTCGGGAGAATGGGTCCACGGACTCTACATGTCCAACTACCATCGAGACCCCATTCCGGACGTGTTCTTCCTGAACATGAGGATCTCGGACCGCTATCGACCCGACGGAGCCACATACAGCTTCGAGCCCTACCTCGTCATCCAGAATCTCCTGAACCGAAAGAACGCCTACATCAAAGACTACCCCATTCCCGGAATCACGATTCTGGCGGGTCTGGCCCTCCGGTTTGAATAACATCCACGGTCCGAACGGACCTGTGATCACGCAATTCGACCTGGCGTCGGCCCCGAGCCGAGCATCCATTGGAGGAGGCGATCCTTGGCAGCCTCCTGGTCCACCTCGGACCGCCCCACGACTTCTTGTCCGACGACACGGCCTTGGTCAATCAGGAGCACCCGACTGCACACGCGGCAGACGAAATCCAAATTGTGACTCGCCATGAGCATGGCACAGGGCACCTCGGCGAGGAGGGAGGCAAGGTCCGCCGTGCCCCTTGGGTCGAGCCCACCGCTGGGTTCGTCGAGAAGGAGCAGGGGCGGCTCGGCAACCAGAGCACCGGCCAGGGCCACTCGCTTGCGCTGTCCCAGGCTGAGATGATGAGGGGAACGCTCCTCCAGGTCGGACACGCCCAATCGAGCCAGCACGTGTCTGGCCTTGCGTTCCGCGTCGCCGTGATCCAGTCGACGCAGGGCGAACAGGACATCGTCGATCACGCGGGGAAAAAGGATCTGATCGTCGGCCACAGCAAAAAGGAAACCGACGCGGCTGCGCACCTGTGCCCGCGAGGCCTTACTCAAGGCAACGCCGTCGATGGTCACCCGTCCCTCCAAGGGAACGAGCCCAACCAGGGCGTGCAGCAGGGTCGTCTTGCCACTCGCGTTGGGTCCCACGAGGGCCACCCGCTCGTTGGGCGCCACGTCGAGTTGCACCCCATCCAGGGCGGGGCGATCGGCGCCAGGATACCGAACCAACAGGTTTTCCACTTCGAGCACAGACATCACCACGTCCTCGATTGCGACGGTCGCACGTCACGGCAATGGTCGCGTGATCACTGCAATGGCCGCCTGTTCAGCACGACGGCCGCACGACCGAGCATCACCGCATCCGTATCACAATGGCTCCCGCCAAAACCAAAAGGGCAACGGCCACGGAACTCGCATCGACGAGGCCCGGTCTGGCAAGCGATGCCCTTGGCAGCTCCCCGCCGTAGCCGCGAACCTCCATGGCTGAAGCGACGCGGCGCGCCCGCGCGGTCACCCTCGGCACCCAGACCAGGGGCACATTCGCCAGCACGAGCCAACCACCCGACAATCCACGGCCCGCCCCACGCAGGGCAATGGCCTGACTGATCCCGCGCGTCTCGGCCAGCAACACGGCCACCCAGCGCCCCACCTGCAGCACCATGACCACGACGATATGGGGAATGGGCAGCCGTTTCAGACCAAGGGCCAAATCCGTGGCATCCAAAGAGGCGGCGAGCACCGATCCGAGCAACAGGGCGACCTGGCCGCGCACCACAATCGTGGCGGCGATATCCAGGCCACGACTGGTCACCCAGCCCAGGACGGGAATCTCGAAAAGCGGCGCTCCCCCCGTCAACCAGGGCGTGAGCAAAAAGGCGGGTGCAAAAACCACGGCTCCGACGGCCAAGATCTGCATGAAACGCCGAAGGGACATCCCCGATGCCACCGCTGCGACGATGGAGAGACCGGCCACGAAGCAGCCGCCGGCCAGGTGTATCGGGCGCACGATCAAGGCGGCAGAAAGAAACGACAGAATGCAGAGCATCCGAACCGTCGGGTCCAGTCGAGACAGAAACCCGTCGGTCATCCCCCATTGCATCCAGGCACCATGGCCTCGCATGAGCAGCATCCTTCCGTCCGCCGAACCACGGCGTAAGAAACATCTTCAACGGTCCCGACAGGAACTTCTAACCCATCACATTCGTGATCGCCGAAGGGACACCAGATACCTATCGTCTTCGTCGAGCACGACCAGCGGCTCGAAACCAACCCGAGTCGCTTTCGCCGCCAACAGGGCGGCTGGAACCAACAGGTCTGTTCCCACTGCGCCGCCGAGGTCCCGATGAATCGCATTGATCCGATCCCGGCCATCCACGTGCCACACATGCAAAATACCAGCAGGACGCAGCACCCGATGCGCCTCGACCAAGACCGCTTGTGGATCGGGGAAATGCGGCCAGGTGGAAAAACACACGATCCGATCGACGGATCCATCTCGAAAGGGCAAAAATGCGGCATCTGCCACGTGACCGGCCAGACGGGCATCCGAATGTTTACCCGCAGCGCGTTCGACCATAAAACGGGCGTAGTCCACTCCTTCGACCATGCCTTCCGGGCCGACGCGATCAAGCAACGGTTCAAAAAGAATCCCCGTGCCGCAGCCGAGATCGAGGACCCGTTCGCCGCGCCTGATCCCGAAACCATGGAGGTCCCGTTCGAGACGCGGCAGCATGTCCGCCTCCCGGTTCCAGTCGTCCCATTGGTCCGACACAGAGTTGAAATAGGCTCTCCGTTCCATAATCTGCTCCACTCCAAAAGCGATCACCAGATTTTCGATTACCCGAGGCGTCCGCGGTCATGGAGCCCTTTGCAACAGGCGACCGTGACCATTTCAGTCCGGCTCTCCGGTTCGACCTTCGCTCATCAACCGCAAAAGGGGCGGAATACCCACTACCATCAAAACGACGCCCGGCCAGCCACTCACCACGGACATGACGGACGTGAACTTGGCAGGCAGATCCAGGACGAGTCCAAGCAGGTATCCCGTCACGGCGGACATGACCCGCCCCAACAAAAGCACGGAAACCAGGACCACGATCACCTTCGTCTCCCGACGATGGTACCACCAGGACGCCACGGCGGCCATCATGGTCAGCTCCGCCGACATAAACAAAGCGATCGGAGGATAGAAGGGCGGCATACCAGTGACCAACCCGGAAAAAATAGGGATGACCAGCGCCGTGGTCGCCGCAATCTTCGGCCCCACGAGAAACGGCAGCGTCATCAGGGGAAAGTACATGGGCATGAACACATGTCCGAGATGCACCGCGTGAAACACGATGGGCAGGGTCAGTGCTGCGGCGCCGAACAAACCGCCGTAGGCAAGCTCTTTGGGGTCATATTGCATCGTCGAATCAACCACCTCACGCGCTGCCATCGACAGACGAAATCACACTCATGAAGCATCGTCCATCCAACGAACATGGGCCAACGCCCACCCGGATGGAGTCGCCACTGCGATTCCCGGAAAGATGACCAGGGGGAACATGCCATCAACGACGACAGGCCGCAATGTTTGAAATCCTCCTAAAACATGATGAACCGATGCTCTGCCGAGTCCAATCGATGTCATGAAAAGGCCCGTCCATGGCCCTTTTTCACCCGCATGAAAAAAAAGTCAGGAACATTGCGCACGTAAATCACTTCCTGTATTATGGAGCCTATTCATGGAATCGTGCAGACACACATTTGAAGCGCTCAGGGTGCCCATGCGCCAAGGAGGCCAATGCCCAATACGATAGGTGTGTGGTGTCCTGCACGGGCATATCCAGACTCTGGTGACGGGAAGACTGATGGACGGTGACCAGAGTCATTCGTTGGTTCGACCGTTTTGATGGGATGCTCCGCCCGGCGGAGCGAACTTCCGAGTGGAGGGGACAAGCCGACAGAAAGCGTGTAAAAACGACTGCCGGGTGGATCCAAACGAGAGGTATCAAACGATGAGCGCGGACGGTAAAGGAAAACCGACCTCAGGCCCCAAGGCCCCCAAGCTACCCAAGCCCCCGAAAAAAACCGACGAGGAATGGGTCATCCAATTCCAGCACAGCATAGTCGGTTCCAAACCAGGGGCCCCCAGACGGACAAAACCCATGGGGACCGCGGGGCGGACCATCGACGGATTGCTGGATGCCGTGCCTCAACCCGAGGTCCCAGGGGGAACCGTGACGCTCGACGTGGCGGACATGGAAGAAGTGGCGGACATGGGCAAAAAGACCCTCCCGCTCGCGTCCCGATCCAGGACCGCGCCCGACATGGGTGGCCAACCCCCTCCCATGAAGGCCGACGAATTCCAGCCAGGCACCATCGTCCTCAAATACGAGTTGATCCGCCGCCTGGGTCGCGGCGGCATGGGCACGGTTTGGGAGGCCTACGATACGAGTCTGGGCCGACGAGTGGCCATCAAGTTCATGCACAGGAAGGGAACCCGCCAGGCCGAATTCAAGACCCGGTTCCTGGCAGAAGCCCGCGCCACGGCTCAGTTCAACCACGAAAACATCGTTACCATCCATGACGCCGGCGACCTGGACGGGACCAATTACCTGGTTCTGGAGTACCTCGACGGTGAACCCCTCTCCACAAAACTGAAGCAACGTCGTCTAACCTATCCCCAGGCGCTCCAAATCATGTTGCCCGTGGTCAAGGCCCTCGTCGAGGCCCACAAAGTGGGCATCATCCACCGAGACCTGAAACCCGACAACGTCTTTTTGCTCAAGAGCGGCGGCGTCAAGGTGCTCGACTTCGGCCTCGCCAAGTTGTTCGACACCGAAGCCTCCCTGGACAAAGGCGGTGTCCAAAAAGCGGACCTGGTCGCCATGCAGGCCAAGGTGGCTCAGGCTGAACAAGGCACCTCGGGCATCTCCCAATCGGGATCGGGCAGACCGAATCTTCGGGGTGACCAGAAGGAACTCACCAAGGCCGGCATGATCATGGGCACATACGCCTACATGTCCCCCGAGCAGTGGGGACTGGGCCACGTGGACCACCAGTCGGACATCTGGGCGGCGGGTGTCATTCTGTTCGAAATGCTCACAGGTGAACACCCCTTCGGCAGTCGATCCACCGAAGTCATCATGCACAACATCGCCAGGCTGAACGAACCCGTTCGTTCGGTCAGGCTGGTGATCCCAACGGTTCCGGACGCCCTCGACAAGGTCATCACCAAGTGTCTGCAGAAAAAGAAGACCAACAGATACCACAGCGCCAAGGAACTGCTCGCTGACCTGGAGTTGCTCACCGAAGCGCCGTCCAGGAAGGCGTTTCTCACCGAAGACCAGAGTCCGTATCCTGGTCTGGCTCCCTTCACCGAACGCGACGCAAACCGTTTCTTTGGACGGGACTCGGAAATCGCGCAGTTCATCGGCAAATTGAAGGACCGCCCCACCCTCGCAGTCATCGGTCCGTCCGGAGCAGGAAAGTCATCCTTCGCCCGAGCAGGAGTCATCCCAACTCTGCGTGCCGCAGGCAGCACTGAATGGGACGTGATCACCTGCCGACCAGGACGCGAACCGTTCTCCGCCGTTGCTGGCGCCATGCTCATGGGCGCATCCACCGGCAACTCCGCCATCACCTCAGTGGTCGAGGCGGCCAAAGAAGAATCCACCCTGGCCGCCCAGCTCAAGGAGGCACCGGGGCGCCTGGGAGCCATCCTGCGAGCCCGCGCCCGCTCCCACGGGCGCCCGGTCATGCTCTACATCGACCAGTTCGAGGAACTCTATACGTTAGTGGACGACCCCGAAAACAGGGACCGGTTTGCAACCGCCGTGGCAGGCATCGCCGTTGATGCTTCCTCACCGGTACGTGTCATCCTGTCCATGCGGTCCGACTTTCTGGACCGAGTCGCGGAGAACCGCCCCCTGATGGAGGCCGTAACCCGTGACCTGACCATTTTGCAGCAACCCACGTCCGAAGGATTGCGCGAAGCCATCATCAGACCTGCCGAACTCGCCGGCTACGCCTTCGACGACGAGTCTCTCGTGGACGAAATGGTCAAAAGCCTGGAAGGTGAGACCGCTGCCCTGCCGCTGCTCCAGTTCGCCGCCCAGAAATTGTGGGAGCAACGCGACAAACAGCGCAAATTGATGACCCGTGCCTCCTACGAGGCCATGGGCGGTGTCGAAGGCGCCCTGGTCCGACACGCGGACGCGGTGGTCCAAGCCATGTCGTCATCGGACCGGGTGGCAACCAAGCACCTGTTCCAACGACTCGTGACCCCGGACGGAACCAGAGAGGTGCTATCGGTCGCGGAGATCCGCGGTCTGTTTCCGAGACGGGCAGACGCCGATCGAATCCTCGGCATCCTGACCGAGGCGCGGCTCCTGGTAGTTCAGTCTCTGGGCGAGGAGGTCGAAGAGGCTCGAATCGAAATCGTCCACGAATCCTTGATCACCAGGTGGCAGACCCTCAAACGCTGGTTGGAAGAAGGTCACGAAGACTCCTCCATGCTGGCGCAGTTGCGCGATGCGGCAAGGCAGTGGGACGGCCGGGGACGCCCGACCGGCCTGTTGTGGACAGGCGACGCCGTGGCCGAAGCCCGGCTGTGGAGAAAACGCTCCCAAGCGGTCTTAACCCCTATGGAAGACGACTTTCTCCAAGCAGCCTTCCGTCTCGACGACCGGGCTGCCAGACGACGACGTCTGCTGGCTGGCGCAGCCATCATCATCATGGCTCTGGTAACGGTGGGTGCCATCGTCTCCCTGCTCGCCATCAGGCACGCCGAGCAGAAGGCCAAGAAGCAGGCCGTCGTGGCCAAGAAGGAGGCAAGTCGTGCATCCAAGGCAGAGGCCCGGGTGCGCGAGCAGATGTCGCAACTCAAGATCGAGACCGAGCGCGCCAAAAAGGCAGAGGCTCAGGCAAAGGTCAGCCTCGCCCAGGCCGTGGCGGCTAGAAACCGCGAACAAAAAGCACAGCAGGACCTCCAACACAGTTACGAACAACTCAAGGTGGCCCTGGACCAAGCAAGAAAGGCGCAGCTCAAGGCGTTGGCTGCAGGAAGCCGAGCCAGGAAGGCCAATAGTCGATTCAGGCAGGCGGCCACCGCCGAACGAAAGGCGCGTCTCCTGGCCGAAAATGCGCAGAAGCGGCTCGCCCGACTCCTCGAACGAGAACGCGAACGGGTCAAAAACTTGATGGCCCTGAGAAGCAAGGTGATTCAAAAATTGCCGTTCAGCCACAGCAGGCAGTAAATGCGACCATGCTCCGATCATGGAAACGCCTTGCTGAATATCAACGGCGAACACGAGGCTGAAGTGATGAAGAGACGCGGACCGATCATGCTCATCCAGACCCTGATTCTCGTTGCTGCCCCAATCGCGGCCACGGCCAAGCCGAGTCCGACGAAGACCCAGGCTCTGGGGATCGAATCCGGCAAGGAACGAATCAAGGTCGAAATACCGAAACAGACGACCACCTACCGGGAACGTACGTCCACAGACAAACAAGAAACCGCCAGAGCGCTGTTTCGGCAGGCCAATGAACTCTTCGAGAAGCGTCGCGTCGACGAGGCCGTCAAGCTCTATCGCAAGGCGTACCGCCTTTGGCCGCACCCGAGAATCCTCTTCAACATCGCCGTCAGCCTCGGTTTTCTGGCTCGTCCCCTCGAATCTGCAGAGACCTTCAAAAAAGTCCTCGCCTATGGACCCGACCCCATCACCCCAGAACGATACAAACAGGCCATCGAGCGTTACACGGAACTCGTCGGCCAGCTCGCCCAGATCGTCATTGAATGCAACCAAGCCGGTGCCAAAATTTTCGTAGACGGTCGTCCCGTCGGAACCGGCCCTATGCACAAACCCGTCACCACCGGCCCTGGAATGCACCTCGTCTCCGCGAACAAACCGGGACGGGTCCCCTTCACGAGGCAAGTGAGCCTAAACCCAGGACACCGAGCCCGAGTCAAGGTCGTGCTCCAGCCCTTCGACGTGCTCGTCCAATGGCGGACCGTCAAGCGATACCACTGGATGGTGCCGGCAACCGTCACGGCCACAGCCGTCGCCCTCGCTGGTGCCGGACTCGGACTGCTCCTCAAGGGCCGAGCGGACATCGACGACATCAATGCGGACATCAAGCGTCAGCAGACCGATAGCGGCAGCAAGTCCATTCCTTTCACCTATGACACGAACAAGGAAAATCGCTCCGTCACCATGCAGGTGACCGGTCAGGCTCTCCTGGGAGCGGCAGGAGCGGCCGCTATAGCCAGCATCGTCTTGTGGCTCGTCCGCAACAAACGCGTCAAGATCAAGCCTTCCGAAATGGGGACCAAGGGGCCGAAACTCGAAGTGCGGTTCTGAGGAAGCTGATCAGAACAAATCTGCCATCTGGAACAGCCTCCTAAGAAACCAGCGAACGAGCGAGCAACCGTCACGTATCAGGGGCAGGTCTGTCCACAGGATTGCGTGCAGGCCGTCACGCAATCGTCGGTCCATTCCACTGCACAGCACTCGGGCATGAGATTGCACACGCATTCCAGGCACGTGCAGCCATCACAGCCCTTCTTTCCCGGCGTGGCCGAGCAGCCGTCTCCACCGTCACAATGGCCACAGTCATCGGGACAACTGAGGCACTGTTCGCCCGCCTCGTGCCACCGGCAAAGCCCGTCGCCGCAATTGCAGTCCTCGGGGCAGACTCGCTCCGACTCGCCATCGAGCAGTTCACAGGAACCGTTGCCGCAGTAACAGTCCGAAGGACAGGAAAGCGCCGTCTCACCCGAGTTCCGGTCGCAACGACCGTCTCCACAGTAGCAGTCCTGAGGGCAAAGTGCCGGCGTCTCTCCCTGTTCCAATTCGCACCTGCCGTTGCCGCAGCGATAGCAAGTCCCGCAATCGGCAATGCAGGTCATGCAGGTCTCCCCCAAATCCCGGTCACAAACGCCGTCGCCACACTGACCGCAGACATCGCAATCCGTGGCGCAGTTGGAACAGTCCTCCCCGTCTTCAGGGCGACAACGACCGTCTCCACAGGTGCCGCAGGCACCGCAGTCCTGAGGACATGTGCCACAGTTTTCCCCTTCCGACAGGTCACATGTCCCGTTCCCGCAATCAGGGCCAGCACAGGTTCCACCACACCAAGCATTGCACTCCTCGACGCAGCCCATGTCCCAACCATCGATGCAACAAAACGGGTCCAGGGCGCATACGCACGACAGGCAACCACAGCCGTTGCAACCAGGATCCGTCGTCGGGCTGCAGCCATCCCCGTCACTGCATGCGCCACAGTCTGCGGCACAGGACGAGCAGTTCTCGCCCTGATTGACCTGACACTGCCCGTCCCCGCAGGCCTGGGGACAGGGGCCGCAGTCTTGGGAACAGGACGAACAATCCTCACCGTCCGCCACCCGACAGAGGCCGTCCCCGCAGGTGCCGCACGCGCCACAATCCTGCGAACAATTTCCGCAATGCTCGCCCGCGTCGCAGATCCCGTTGCCGCATTCGGACGGGCAGGTCTGCCCGCAGGCCTGGCAGCGATCCACACAGGTTTGATCCCAGGCAACAGTGCAGCAAAACGGATCCTGAGCACAGACGCACGTTAGACAGTCGCAGCCGTCGCAACCAGGCTCCGAGTCGGGGCTGCAGCCATCGCCGCTCCCACAGGAGCCACAGTCATGAGGACAATTGGCACATTGCTCCCCTGCATTGGCCTGACATCGGCCGTCGCCGCACTGGGCCGGGCAGTCCCCGCAATCCGAAGGACAGGTCGAACAGACTTCGTCCCCATTGCACTGACCATCGCCGCAGGCGGCGCTGCAGGACTGACCGCAGGATTGACAAAGATCCACACAGGCTGCATCCCAGGACGTCACGCAACAAAACGGGTCCTGAGCACAGACGCACGACAGACAGTCACAACCGTCGCAGCCGGGCTCGGATCCAACCATGCACCCGTCCCCACCACCACAGGAGCCACAATCAGCGTCGCAATTCGAACAGGTTTCGCCCTCGGCCGGCTGACAGAGACCATCCCCACAATGGGGCGGACAGACGCCGCAGTCTCCGGGACAGGTGGTGCAGTCCTCCCCTTCCTGGATCCGACAAAAACCGTCTCCACAGTTCTTGGGACAGGCACCGCAGTCCTCCGGACAGGACCGACAGCTCTCGTCCGAAGCACAGTATCCATCGCCGCAACCAGAGGGACAGATTCCGCAATCCTCGGGACAGAATCGACAGGTTTCATCCGGGGCCACGCACAATCCGTCACCGCAATCCACGGGGCATTCCCCACAGTCCGGTTTACAATTCAGGCAGGTCTCATCGGGAACCGTGCAGGTACCGTCGCCACAGGTCGCCGAGCAGTCCCCGCAGTCATGGGGGCACGACGTGCAGTCCTCAGGACTGTCACAGACTCCGTCTCCGCAGAGGCCGCACACGCCATCCACGCAGATACAGCGCGAGTCCCCTGGACAGGGAGATTCGGAATGCACAGACGGACAAGAGGTCAGAAGGCCGACCGCCCCCATGCCCAAACAGGCCAGGAATACATGGCCCAACCAGCGTCTCATAACGACGACCCGCCTCCTCCCGATCCGCCTGGCCGCGGGGTCGTACCGCCACCCGTGCCGCTATCCGACCCGGGTGAAGCCCCCCCACCCGTACCCGGCGCCTGTCCACGACTCGACCCGGGCGCCTGCGTCCCAGAACTGGCAGGAACCTTGGATCGGGGTCCCGATGCCGGAGGCTGGCGCGTTCCGGTCTGAACAGAAACCGGAGCGGGCTGTTGAGGCGATGCTACTGGGGCAGGCGGACCGGGCACCACCACGCCCGTCGGTCTGCGATGCCGACGGTGGCGAAACGGTTCCCACTGAAAACGAACGAGCCCCATGACGTAACCATGAAAGCCATGGGAATGTCCTTCCAGATCGTTTGCGGCCTTGTCCGTCGCAATCTCATAATGGTAACCAACTCCAGCTTCCACCCCGAGCCGTAACATCTCCACGATCTTGAACTCCAACCTGGCACCCACCCTGACGAGAGCCGCGCGAGCCGACAGATCCGCCTTGTCGATCTGGGGATACTCCTTCCGAAGCCAACTGTTGTCGAAGGTGGCCAGACCAAAACCCACCAGGCCGAATGGCGTCACCTCCCAACGACGGCCAATAGCGAAATCCCAGTCGAATCCGAGCATGAAGCTGGTCAACGTCCCCGACAGGCCGTTGTGGTCGTAGAACTGGGCAAAATCCACCACCACGTCCACGAAGAACAGTTCTATCCCCGCCTGTGCGCCAAACAGACCGCCACTGTGTGCCCGAAAAAAATCATCCTGAGCAGGACTGATGCTGGATGCGGGATCGTACTTCTCGGTCCCATACATGCCGTACATCCCGCCTCCCTGGGCCTGCAACCACAATTCGAGAATCTTGGCTTCGGCCCGACCACCGACCCCAAAGCTTACCACCGCGAACGAAATCGCAAACGCCACACGAGCCACACCCAGTCGTTTCATGAGTCCTGTTCCTCCAGACTCTGCACGTCGGGCCGCCTGACGACCACCGCTGCAGGCTGCCCGCGCGGGCACATCATGAACCATCGATCTACAATGGCCCGGATCGTCACTTCCTGTCAACGGTTTGACCAAAACACCCCACTAAACTATACTGCAAAACCGTATCATGACCTCGTGACCTCGTGACCTCGTGCCGGCACGTCCTCACGGCGTCACGTCCTCATGAATACGATGACGTCATCAAAAACGTGGGGGCACATCGTCCTGAACCTAGCCCCAAAAGCAGGTCGTCATGAATGAATCGACACAAGACGAACGAGCCATCCTGCGTGCCGTGGTGGAAGTACTCACATCCGCAGTGCTTCTCTGTGACCGAAAGGGTGTGATCCTCACCGCATCGAGAGGGGCGGGACGCATCCTGTCCGAAGGGAGGAAGCACCTGGAGGGAAAACGCGTCACGGAGTTGTTTCACAAAACCAGTCGGCACGTGGACCTGGACGATCTCGACAGCATCGCTGACACTTGGGAAGGGATGGGCGTCATCCAGATCCAGGAAACCATGGAAAATGGACATGCTCTCGCCATCCAACAACCGCTGATGATGCGGATGCGCCGGATCCATGACCAGGACGACTGGATGCTCCTCATCGAACTCCAGCCACAGAGCACAACGGCCAGCATGAAAATGCACCGTTGGTCCGAGGCCGTCGCTGCGGCCAAGGAGCAGTGGGAAAGCGCCTTCGACGCCATCCAAGACATGGTTCTCATCGTGGATCAGAACGTCCAAGTCGTACGGGCGAACCGGGCCGTCGCGGACAACCTGGGCATGCCCTTTTCCGACCTCATCGGCAAAAGCTTCCACGATCTGTTCCTGCCGAAAAACGATGCCCTGCAGACCCAAATTGAAAAGGCTGTGCAGCATCGAAAAACCATGGTCTTCGAGTTCCGGCAGCATCCATCCAACGTGGACGTAAAGCTCACCTGTTCGCCGATCCGTTCCATCGTCGCCCCTGTGGCGGAACACACAGTCCTCATCATGCGGCACCTCGACGACCAACAGGCCCACGCCAGCCAACTGGAGGTCACCGAAAAATTGGCAGCCATAGGCGAACTGGCGACAAGCGTGGCTCATGAGCTCAACAACCCGCTCACGTCGGTCCTAGGCTACAGCCAATTACTCAAGGTCGAACAACGGCCCGAGGAACGTCGGCGCATCGAAGAAGTCATCATCGCGGAAGCGGAACGCAGTCGAAAGATTGTCATGAATCTGCTCGACCTGACGAGATGGCAGCCCACGGAACACGAAGCCGTGGACATGAACCGGATCATCACGGACCTTCTCGCAGTCCAACGCCACCACATCTCCTCCGAAGACGTGGAAATCGAGTTGAACCTAGACGATCATCTCCCCACTGTTTCGGGCGACGCCAATCAACTCCGTCAGGTTCTCCTCAATCTCTTCAACAACGGCCTATACGCGGTCAAGCAGGTCGCCTCTCCACGCAGGGTCACCATCATTACGAGGCAACGCGGTGACTCCTTGGAGCTGTGCATCGAGGACACCGGCCCTGGCATCGAATCCAGAGACATCCCCCGCATCTTCGATCCATTTTTCACCACGAAGCCCAGTGGCAAAGGCACGGGTCTGGGGCTGAGCGTGGTCTACACCATCGTCGCCGCACACGGCGGCACGGTCACTGCAGAAAACAAGCTGCCCCGAGGAAGCCGTTTCCGCATCCTCCTGCCCGCAGACGGAGACTCGGACGAAGAACGAGAGAAACGGACCAGCCCACCGAGGATCCTCGTGGTCGAGGACGAACCATCCATCCTCGAACTCATCAAGGCCCTGATGGAAGGAATGGGCTATGAGGTGATCCTGGCGAACAGCGGACCAGTCGCCTATGGCATGGTGGAGCACCATGGTCCGTTCGACCTGATCATGTCCGATGTCACCGTGCCCGGACTGGACGTCTACGAACTATTCACCAGAGCGCAGGATCACGGAGACGTTTCGTTCATCATCGTCACCGGTGACCCGACCGCTCCCATCCTGCCGTCGATCCGAAACGATTTCGGGGCAAAAATCGTCACAAAGCCCTTTGACCTCACATCGCTCCAGCACCTGGTGGAGCAGGAATTCCAGCGCCGATCGTCCAAAGAACAATGATGGGACAGGACCTGGCCGGCAAACTCCTGTCCACCCTCAGCGCCCTTCTCTGGACAGGCGCCATCATCTCGTTCAAACGGGCCGAGCACACGCCTCCCGTGCAACTGAATCTCGTCAAGAACGTGGTCGCGGTGGGGCTGTTCGGACTGACGCTCCCCATCGCAGGCGTCTCCTGGATCGGCCCGGCCGATCTGAGGACTTGGGGCATCACCATCGCAAGCGGCGTCATTGGACTCGGACTGGGCGACGTCCTGTTCTTTGCGGCCCTCAACCGTCTTGGGGCGGGCCTCAGCGCCATCGTAGAGTCCCTCTACAGCCCCTTCGTCTTCGTCCTGTCCGTCGCCTTTCTGGGTGAGCCGGCCACCGCGAGCCTCATATTCGGCACGGTCCTGGTGGTCACCGGGCTCATCGTCGTTGCCGATCCATCCAAGTCCAAAACCATCACCCGCGCACAGATGGTCGCCGGCATGATTCTGGGCACCCTTTCCATGCTGTCCATGGCCGTCGGAGTGGTCATGATCAAGCCGGTATTGGCGGGACACAACGTGCTCTGGGTCATCTTCTGGCGGGCCGTGGCGGGCGGCGTGATGATGGCCGTGTGGCTCGTCGCACGCGGAACACACCCACAGAAATGGAGCATCCGCCGCGACCAGTGGGTCCCCGTCCTCTCAGGCACGGTCCTGGGCACATACCTCGCGACCTGCGCCTGGCTCTATGGCATGAAATACACCACTGCAACGGCCGCAGCCATCCTCAATCAACTTTCCACCTTCTTCACCTTGATCCTGGCTGCCGTCTGGCTCTCAGAGCCGATCACGAAAAGGAAAGCTCTGGCCGCTGCGGTGGCTTTCTGCGGCGGCGCAATCATCTTGGCGGGAAGTCCGACTCCTTGAATCACCCATCTGGCCCCATCATCGTCCCGCCGCCCTCCGCGACAGGAAGACGGATGAGAAACTTGGCCCCATCGCCAGGAGTAGAATACACGGTGATGGACCCCTTGTGTCGGTCCACGATCCTCTTGACCAAGTACAGTCCAAGGCCGGTGCCGCCCTCACGGCCCGTCACGAACGGTTCGAAAATCCGCTCCTTGATCTCGTCCTTGATGCCAGGTCCATCGTCCTCCACGAGGAGGACCACGTCCTGGCCACCTTCACGTCCGGCGGCCGTATCCGCCACGACACGAATATGTCCGTCGCTCTTGAGCACCTCCATGGCATTGCTCAGTAGATTGAGCACCACCTCCTCGAGAGCGGCTGGGTCTCCTGACACGGCCGGCAACTCCGGGTTCACCTCCAAAACCAACGCAATACCTCTCTTGGTGAGTTGGCGTTTGAGCAACGTGCGAGCTTCCAGGAGCACATCCACCAGACTGACCAGCACGTCATCGTCCGCACCGGGTCTAGCCAGCACCTGAAACCGATGGATCAAGGCGCCGGCCCGACCGGCGCTCTCCACGATGGCACCAAGGTCTTCGCGAGACGTCTCCGTCAGTGATGACGCATCGGTCTGGAGCAGTTCACCAGCGGAACGAATCACGGCCAAGTAGTGATTCACGTCATGCAACACGCCGCCGGACATGAGACCTGCCGCAGCCGCTTTCTCGGTCACCTGCATGGTCTGCTCCATCCCGGAAAACCGCGAGTGAAGCTCACGCTGTGCTCGATAGAGCCGAGCCACGTCCTCGGCGTATTTCAGGAGTTGTTCGTACAAAGACCCCGCGTCGACGGCGCCACTCGGCCCCGACTCCAGATCGGTGGACATCGACTGCGGTGCCCCCACCAGGTCCGTCTCCGACACCACGACCGTCTCCTCCCCGTCACCGGACGAAACCTCGAACACATCGTCGAGAGCCGGCCATCGATCCACGGTCCGATGTTCCTGCTCCACCGCGGGTACGGAGCGCTCCGTGGTATTCCGATCGATCCGCAGCGGCTCCTGACTCTTCATCGTGGGATGCGCCGTGCCATGAGGCTCGTCCAGGCTGCGCGTCAGCCCCTGCATCACGCTCACTGCCGCGGTGAGCAGTTCCCGATCCCCAACCTCCAAGACGTCGTAAAGCCGTGCTTCGAGCGCAGACAGTCCACTGACGAGGATCTCCGCTGCGGTCCGCGCCTCGACCTGAAGGCGCACGTCGACCGAATTCGCGCTGTCCTCACTGCCCACCCGGTCCCAAAGCATCAACAAAAACTCGAGCAGCCTCGTGCCGGCCCATTGCGGCCGCGCCGCCCCATGCCAAGTTTTTCGCACCGCCCGTTTCAACCTGTCCGAATCCGAAGACATGGACGTCACCTCGTATCGCATGTCATAAGCTTCGAAACCCTCTACTCCCCGTATGCCGCGCATACCACGTAGGCCGCGCTGCCATAAAAGTATATTTTATCGCAAGCGTGTCGACCTGTCACGAACAATGGACGATTCGGAGTCGGTATCCTCACTTGCAAAAAATACCCTCCCATAACCCGCACACATGGGGCGTTCTCACTTGCCAGAACCACGACCTCTCGATAAGGTGGCCTTGTGTGGTGGATCATGCGATGCAAGGAGGATGGACGTGGAGCAAGCAAGAATTCTCGTAGTCGACGACGAACGATGGATTCGAGTAAACCTCAAGCGAATCATGGAGGCAGAGGACCACACCGTCCTCATGGCGGACTCGGGTGAAGCCGCACTCAAGATCTTGGAACAACAGGCTGTCGATCTGGTCCTATCCGATCATCGCATGCCGCGCATGACCGGACTCGAACTTCTCGAAGCAGTCAAAGACAAGTATCCAAACACGCTGCGCGTGATGCTCACGGGCTTTGCGGATCTTCAACTCGCGCTGGATGCCATCAACCGCGTCGAGATCCATCGTCTGCTCCTCAAGCCATACTCACGAGACCAAATCGTGGCAACGGTCCAAGAACTCGTGGAACTCAAAGCTGCCGGCGTCGATATTGCCCCCGTGGACCTCAATCACGCTCGGATCCGCAAAACCACCATGGACTCCCTGCAAAAACAGCATCCGGGCATCGACCAGGTGAACCGAGACCGACAGGGACGCATCGTCCTGTCCGACGACGAATTGGACGACGATCTGGGCAACTGGTCGGACGTCGAAGACCTCCTCGGAATCACCCCCAAGAGAAATGCCGACCCCGAAGCGGCCAAGGAAGCCGAAAACCTGGAAAAGAAAAAGCCCTGACATCCCCCCGAAGATTCCTCCCATCCGGATGACATAAGGAGGCTGTTCAAAATAGGGTTGCCAATGGTGAATCGCTCTGCCGGATACCAGCGTCACCGCGCAAGGTCGAGGCGCCTCCGCAAGGCGAAGTGCTCGTCACTGACCATGAATCGAAGCAGGTCTTCGATGGCTTTCGCCCCTCGAAGCGACACGATCCTCGCCTCTGGCTTGTCCGGCAAGGCACCCAGCCCATATGACTGAGACAGAACCCGAAGCGCAGCCTCCAACGAACCGCACGACAGCAAGCCCACATAGTTTCCGGCATTGCGCACGGCGCGACCGATGGCGTCGAACTTCATGTCCTCGCTGGAGCATTCGTAGGCAAAGGGCATCAATTCCTCGCGCATACGCCGAGACAGGATTTTTGAAACCTGTCGACTCGTTTCCGAAAATACCTTGGGATCCAGCCCGGTGACATCGTAGTCCGTCACGTACTGCTGCACCACGGCCGCCACGACGATCGCAAGGTCCGAAGGGGACAGGAACGAGGGCAGGACCATATTCGACTGGATGAGTTTGAGTCCGCGAACGAGCATGAACTGCAACTCAGCCACTTCCGCCCCTTCGATGATCCGATCGCCGATAATCATCATGGGTGGATCGGCGGGTTCCACCACGAAGATGTCGGGTCTCGCATCGCAATGGTACAGTTCGTAATGCCGCACCCCCATAGATGCAGCCAATTCTTTGGCCAGCCGTCCCGCCGGATGAGACCCTTCATTGGTCAAACGGTGGGAACGAGTCAAACCGTATTGTTTAAGATCAGCCTTGTAGTACTTAAGCAACGAGCCACCAAGAATCCGAAAGACCTGCCGCAGTCCACTGGGCACGGCCAAGCCGAACAACGCGTCGTCCAAATCCGAATCCACCAACACAGCCGGATCCGCCGCGCCGAACGGATGCTGACGAAGCATCGCCAGGTCCTCACCGCCTGCCAATCCAAGGACATGAAGGACATCGATGGCCCTAGCGGCGCGGTCTCCGGCACGACGCCATTCAAAGATCTTCTGAAGACTCCGATAGGCATCCACGTCCAGAGCATGAGCGTCGAGTGCCTTACGCACTGTCGTTGCGGCCTGGTCGAGATGAACCAGAAGGCTGCTCGTGTCGCCACGGCGGACATAGAATGCTGCAAGTTCTCCGATAGCGGTCAGATTCGACGGTCCACTGTCAACAGCCCGACGTAAGGCCTCTCGGGCGCGCTGCATGTCCCGATAGCCGTTTTCCAGGATCCGGGCCAATCGGACGTACTCATTCACCTTGCGCTCGACATCCTTCTCCACGTTCAAAATCCGTCCACTTGCGGCCATGGCCGCCTTCCACTCCCCAAGATCTTCATGGATCCTGGCGAGACGATCGAGCGCCTCGATGTGATTCGGGTCGAGCGAGACCACCTGGTTCAACACCGACGCCGCCTTGCGGGGATCCGAAAGGTGTTCCTCGAGAACGCCCCCAAGACGGAAGAGCAGCCCTTTGAGCACCTCCCGGTCCTTTTCGAGGCGGGCGAGCCGAACCATGGCATCGGCAGCCTGCTGCCACTGTCCAAACTCTTCGTAAAACGCAACCGATGACGACAAGGCGGCAAAATGATCCGGCTTGATGGCCAGGAGTCGCTCCACACAAGCCAAAGCTCCACGCGTATCATCGAGATGATCCCGCCAAACCAGGGCAAGCTCCCAAAGTAGGTCCACCTTACGAAGCGCCGTATGTTCCACGGCAAGGCGCTCTTCGATCTGCTCTGCCAGGTTCTGCCAATCCTGCATCCGACGATAGGCTTCACACACATGGACATGCGCGTCATAGTCCTCCGAACGCTCCGACAGGCAATGCCGGTAGAACCCCACCGCCATTGCATCGTCCTCCAGCCGCGTCTCGGCCACGACCCCCGCAAGCAATGCGGCGTCCGCCCTGGTCTGCTGCACCTCGGATGATTCGAGGATCTTCTGACAACCGGAAATGACGTCCTTCCAGGACTCGATCTGCAAGCCGGTGCGCACCTGCGCCACAGCCGCGGGCAGATACGACCCGTGCTTCAGCAGAGCCGCCTCGAACCGTTCCATGGCGACTTCGAAATGTTCCTTGCGGACCGCCATCTCCGCAGCCCTGGTCCAGGCGGCTGCTGCGGTCACGCCGTGCGTCGGAACCACCTCGGCTAGACCGGCCCAACAACGCTCCACGAGATCGAAGTCACGCCGTTGTCTTCCATCGGCCTCGAGATTCTTCAACGCAGCGATGGAATCGGCACGCAACTCCAAAATGGCCAGGTATGCGTCCCTGGCACTCTGCGCATCCGCCAACTGCTGGCTCAAACGACCCAACTCCATCAGGGCCGCCTCGCGCTCATCGTTCGACGAAACCCCCTCTGCCATGGCTCGATACACGGACGCGAGTTCTCCCCAACGCCTGTCAGCCGCAAAATAGAGTTCCAACTCGCGTTGCGCCTGCCAATGCCCAGGAAAGGCCTCGAGGATCGACCCAAAGGCCAACACGGCACTCGATTCTTCGCCTCGACCATCGCGATCGATACGAACGAGCTGCTCGTAGGCATTCACCCTGGTCTGGGTATCTCCCTCATCCGCATCCTGGAGGCGATTGATGGCTTCACTGGCCAAAACAGGCCAATTCCCCAAATCCTGCTGCATCAACTCCCACGCGGACGTCCACATGGTGGCCTCATCGCCACCACGGAACCGCTCGACCAGTTCCAGTGCCGTATCGAGCCGCCCCGCCCACTCCATCGCTGATTCCAACTCCAGGTCGCCTTCGTGCCCCTCTGTAGAGTCATCCAACGAAGATCGTCTGCCACTCAAAATCGTGGCGGCTTCGTCGAACTCCCCGCGCATTTGATGAACAGTGGCCACGAGCCACAAAAAACTCGGCCATGGCGCACCCTGAATCGTCTCGCCGGCCCCAGCCGACCACTGATGATGCTCAGGACTCCAGGCAGCAAAGACCGCACTCCGCAACAGGCCCAATATTTCGGCTGCCGCATTCGTTCCCCCGACGGCTCCGGAATGAACCGCCTCGATGATTTCCTTCCAACGCCCCTGAGCACCCAGTCGTACCAGGAGCTTCCATGTGGCCGGCCAGCCTGCGACGGACGACTGAGCCGCATCCATCAGTACGGACTCGCCTGCCTCCCGATCATCGTCGTCCAAACGCAGTCCCAGCCAGGCTGATCGATGCAAGGGCGCATGCTCGGCCTCTTTCCGATACAGCTCCTCCAGGTCCTCGCGTCTCCTTGCGCGTCTGATCGCCGCCCAGACACCAGTCACATCATCCAACAGACGGCTCCAGTCTCTCTGCAACTCCGCCAGCTTCCACTCTGCAACCAACTGTGTCGGCCCATGGCCCTGCTCGACCACCTGACGCAGGAGCCCCATAGCCTTGTCATCGTCGGATCCCGTGGCATGGGCAATCACTTCGATGACGAGAGCGAGGGAATTCGGTTGTCCATCGATTCCCTGCTCCATGGTCTGCCAGGCCTCGTCCAGTCGCCCAAGCGCCCATAGCTCCCTGGCCCTCCAGGCATCGAACAAAGCCCCTCCTTTGGAAGCAGCCCTCCTGTCCGCTGCCCAGGCCAACAAATCCAGTCCAGGTGCTCGATCCGATTCAACGGCCATGAGACAGCGACACACGCCCAGATCCGCAGCCCGGACCCCAGGATCCATCCGAGCAGCCTCGCGGTACAGGGTCGCTGCAGCCGGCCCAGCTCCCAGGCCATCCTCGGCAACACGACCTGCATGGAACAGCAGCTGTGCCCGTTCCGTGGAATCCTGTTCCCGATCCGCTGCTTCCTTCAACAATGCGACTGCCTCGTCCGCGCGCCCTGCGGCTTCGTACATCCTCGCCCGGAGCGAAACGAACCGATCCGGCTCCTGCAATCCCGAAAGCACATCCAGTGATTCCGATACGCGACCCAGCCGCGCCAACAGCTTGGTCCGCCGTATCCGCCACCAATCGGACTCTGAACCCTCGGCCACGTCGGCAAGACGTCCGAACACTTCTTCCAGGTCCGACCAGCGTTCCTGCCGCTCGAGTACCACGAATTTTCCATGATGCGCATCTCGACGGAGCCGAGGAGAAGACTCCGCCTGCAGGACCTTGTCGTAACAGTCCACGGCCTTCTCGCCTTCTCCCAAGACACGACGCAACTCCGCAGACAGATACAGGAGTTCCGCACCTCCCTCATCGAGGGACTGCTGCAACGCCATGGTCTCCAGACGGTCCGCCACGAAGGAATGATCCCCAGACGCAGCGGCCACGTCGTGCTCACCAAGCAGCTTCCAAAATTGAACGGACTGCGATCCTCCCAGTTCCCTGAGATACTCCAGCGCGGTGGCGTGGTCGCTATCCTGCAAAGACAACTCAGCACGAAGGCCAGTCACAAAGCTTCGCTCGAACGACTCTGGATGTGCCGAATTCGACAGCGACTCCAATTGCTCCGCCACGCCACCCAGGTCACCCGACATCAGATAGGCACGCACGGCCCCCCAACGAGCATCCAGGAGATTCGGCTCGCGAGCGCAGGCGTCCAGATAATGTCCCATGGCAGCCTCACCGTCGCCCACCGCCCATTCGGCGACCTGAGCGCAAGCCAACTCGAGACGCGCAGCCTCCTGGTCTTCTTCACAAAGGGCAGCCTCCACGGCGAGCGTATCACCAAGATCCCGCCAGACCAGGAGTTCGACCTCGCCATTCCAGTCACCCTCGTGACTCGGGCTCTGCCACTGCACGACGTTCTCGTCCCGCTGGTACAAGGGCTCTCCATCCTCGGAGACCAGGGCCAACGTTTCGGCTTCCGAGAGAACGCCTGGGCCACCTTCGGCCGTGAAGGTCAATGGTACGATCAAAACTGAATCGCTCAGAGCCCCGACCGGACCAATCCCAACTCCTCCCTCGGCCCCAAGGCCCAGCAGGCTGTCGAGGCCCGATTCCACCACAGACGGAACTTCCCCAACACCCAGCACTCCATTGTCCAGGTCGCCAAATGCGGCCCCGGACAGAACTCCAACCCCGTACTCGCCCCCAGAAGGACGATCAGCCTCTCCCTCGCCGGCTGGCTCCACACTCATCTCCACGGACGGCGGCCCCTGCGTACCTTCCTCTTCGCCGGCATCTTCCTCGCCGGCTGGCTCCACGCCCATCTCCACGGACCGCGGCCCCTGCGTATCTTCCTCTTCGCCGGCCTCTTCCTCGCCGGCTGGCTCCACGCCCATCTCCACGGACGGCGGCCCCTGCGTATCTTCCTCTTCGCCAGCCTCTCCCTCGCTGGCTGGCTCCACGATCATCTCCACGGACGGCGGCCCCTGCGTATCTTCCTCTTCGCCGACCCCCACAGACTCAGACGCCATCTCCGTAACCGCACCTGGCGCGGCCTCCGCAGCCGGGGCCCGCGGCTCCGGCTCGAACCCCGAATCGAGCTGAGCACTTAGAACCGGCGCTTCGGCCTCGATGTTCTCCACGGCCTCGTCGATGTCTCCCTGGTCAAGTCCAGGGACCCGTTCCTCGACGACATCCTCGACATCGACGACCGGCTGCTGTCCCTTGCCTGATGCTTGCTCGTGACCCTCTTCCGCTTCGTCCCCGACCACGATGACGTCATAGAAATCCTCTTCGTCCTCAGCATATTCATCCGACTGTCTCTGGGCCTCCTCCTCAGCCAAGACGATGCCAAGTTCCGGACCGGCGAGCCGGGTGGCTTCGTCCGAAAACATTTCCGGATCCAGTCGCTCCTGCGGACGGCTCAAAGACACGATCTCCTCGGAAAGGTCCGCAATTCTGGTGGCCTCCTCCTGGACATCGTGCTCTGACGAACGCCCCTCCATCGTGCCGCCCAGAAGCCCGCCAAGCGCCACGGAATCGCCCACGAGTGCGTCCAGTGCATCGTCCAGGCCAGGCAGATCGAGGCCGTCTGTCTCATCGAAATCCAAAGGCGTTGCTGTTTCTTTCAGCGCTTCTTCGGACCGTTCCGTTCCCTCTGTTCGTGCCGATGGGGCATCCGTCTCGGATTGTTCTCCCTGTTCGGCCTGTTCAGGCCCTGATTCTGCTGCCGCAGAATCAGCCGCCGCATCCGACGCCCCTTTTCCAGCGTTGTCCTTGTCGTCGTCCACGAGGCCCGCAAGGGTCTTGTCCCAGTCGTCGAGAGCAGAAGACCACTCCTCATCACTGAAATCCTGGACCCCGATGCCCCCCTCGCGCTCGTCCTTGCCGCGCCCCTTCTTGTCGTCCCGGTTCTTGCCTTTTCCAGCTTTGTCGGACAATTCCTGCCCCCATTTCTTTCTAGTCGAGATCCCGACTCAAACCCAAGTCCTTCCGCAACTCGGCAAAGACCGCTGAGACAGCATACAGCATCAACTCCACGGCATCACCACATCCCGCCAGGACGGACAATCGCTCGTTTCCTTCCTTGCCGGCCAGACTCGAGCAAAGACTCCCTGCTCCTCCTTCGAGGTCACCGGAGAGCAGAAGCCCGACTCTGTGTGTGGTCTGCTTCATCCCCTGAATCCACTTCTCTGCATCGAACGATCGACGGACAAAATTCAACGACGCGACCGGCAATGCTTTGCGTTCCTTCCGGGTCATCGCCTTGCGCAACTCCCGCCCCGCAGCTTCCACGCCGTCCGGCGGAAGGTCATGAACCAAATCGGGAACACTCTCGAGAGCTGCAGCGGTCAGCAGAAACCGCACCCGATCGAGGTCCATATCGAACAGGTCGAGGGCTCCGAGTCTGGCTGCTCCGACCCGCCCCCCAAAACGGAACCATTCAGCCGCATCCAGGCCCTTGGACTCCACGGACGTCCCCACCAAAAGAACCGGACCATCGCCAAAATCCATTAAGTCGGCGCACTCCACCTTGCCCGTCTTGTACACGTCCTCGATGGTCACGCCCACAATCCCAGCCCGAAAAACGAGCTGTCGGCCCACCTTTCCAAGTCTCTTGATGGGCAATCGATCGGAACGGCCCAGCCCGATATCCGACGGCTTCTTCCCGTGAAGACGAGCCACTCCCGAGGCAACGGCCTGCCACAGATCCCAGGCGCCACTCTGGCGCACCTCCCGCCGCACCACCTTGATGAGCCAGTCCTGCTCGTCGATGGTTCGATTCGTCGCAGGAAAGGTATCCTTGCTCCGATCCACGTACCACCGATGTTCTTCTTCTGACGACCGACCAAGGAGTTCCAGCGCCGCCAGGGCAAAAAAACGCCGGTCCGACTGGCCGACCAGGTCCATGAGTTCTGCCAGGCCTCTGTATGCACCCTCTCGCACAGGATCGTCGCCAAACGTCTGGACGAGCGTCGCGGCAGCCGATTCTATCACCTGCACGACAGCCCGATCATCATGCATTTCCCGGTACTCGTGCACCAGCAAACGAACCGGTTGCAGATCCGTAGGAAGCAGAGTTCTCGCCATTTCCAGGCTCTCGATGGTCTTGCCCCGATTCGCCATCAATTCAGAATAAAATCGGGCCTTGCGCAGGAGGAGATCGGCACGCGCCCCGTCGGAGTCCAACGTCTCTTCGATTCGGCCGAATACAGACTGGACCTGTTCCCACTGTTTGCCACGAATATACAGGCCAAGGAGCCGCTCCCAGGCTTCTTCGTTCCTGTCTGCTTCGGCCACTGATCGAAGCAGTTCCTCTGCTTCGTCCCGGCGATCGAGTCGAACCTCCAAGAGTTCCGCCAAGAAAAAACCGGCCTTTTGGGACCGCTCTCCATCACCATCGGCTTCCATGCACCGCCGCAGCAAGCCCTCCGCTCTGTCATCGTCACCATCTCGGGCGTACAGCAGCCCCAACCGAAGCAGCGCAACACTGTCCTGGGCTCGTAGGTTCAAAACTCGATGCAGATCCACGGCAGCCTTGAGTTCATCGCCCAACTTCGACTCGTACACAGTCGCCCGCCTCAAATACAAATCGGCACGTTCCTCCTGGTCGAGGACAACGGCGAGACGATGGCTCAGTAACTGGACCAGGTCCTCCCACTTCTCCGTCTGGGACAAAAGCCGAGACAACCGCTCGAAGGCATCATCATCATCGGGGACACGCGCCAGTGCCTGTTCGAGCGCCCATTGGGCACGATCTGTCGCCCCGATTCCCACCAGGATTTCGGAAGCCCGAACGAAGGCGTCTCTAGCCCGATTCGCGTCACGCAGTAGCTGCCCGAGACGAGCCCGCAAACCGGCCTCGGACTCTCTGTCTCCAGCCAATGACGCCAAAGTCGCCAACAAATGCACGACGACCATGTCTCCGTCGGATTCCTGAGCCACCTGCCCCGCCACATCGACGGCATCGATCAGTCGTCCCACCCTGGCCAATGCAATCGCTGCAGCCTGTCGAACGTCCTGAGCATCGGCAGGATTCGAAAGGTGCCCTGCTCTCCACAGCATGGCGTCGGCCACCTGTTCAGGCCTGCGGCCCAACAAAGCGCCCGCCGTCAGCCCCAAATCTCCAAGCCGTTCTCCCAACGAGGCCCAGTCCGTCTGGTCTCCATCGGCATTGGTTGTGGGAAACAGCGCCGCCCGTAACGACATGACGGCACCAAACGATCCAGGATAGGTCTCGGCGAGCCGACCGGCGAACAGGGCAGCCCCCGATCGATCCCCCTGACGCAAAGCCCATCTCAATCCGGCCCACACGGCGCGCCGTGCTCTGGCGTCGTCACCATCGAGGAGGTCGCTCCAGCGAGCCCAGGCACCTGCCGGATCCCCAATCACGACCTCGGTCACGAGAGCCAACTCCTCAATCACGACCCGAACCCAATCGTCATCTTTCGATGCGCCGTCCGTCTCCTGCAAGGCGGTCAGGTGGGCATCGAGCGCATCGGCCACCCGCGCTCGGTCGTCTCCCCTTCTCAAAACACCGATAAGGTGTTCGGCCACTTCTCGGTCGGCAGGATCCTTGTTGAAGGCCGTCCAGTAAACCTCCTCTGCATGTTCCAGGTCCACAGCCTCATCTTCTAAAATTTCACCTGCGTCCAGCAGGAAGCGATGTGCTTCACCAGGATGTCCATCCGCAGCCTTCACCAAAAAATCCGCCAACCGGTCCAGAACCCCGGCCTGCCGCCAGGCGCGCACGAGCAGCCACGGTGCCGATACACGCAGGGGATATCGGGCCAGAATATCCTCGTAGACCTCCATGGCGTCTTCGGATCGCCCCAACAGGGACGCAAGGACATCACCCGCCTTGAGGAGATACTGCTCGACCGAATCGTCGTCTTCAGCCAA
This sequence comes from Deltaproteobacteria bacterium, assembly GCA_021162935.1. Lineage (GTDB taxonomy): Bacteria > Myxococcota_A > Polyangia > HGW-17 > SLPX01 > JAGGXR01. The sequence goes on along the minus strand of JAGGXR010000014.1, from coordinate 3,490 downwards.
CTCCGCGGCACGCCGAAACACTTCGAGGAGGTCCTCGTAGCGATGCTCCTGAAACAGGATACGCTCCAGCAGAAACAGGGCGGCACCGTGATTCGGCACCAGATCGAGCGTTCGGTTCAGCAAGCGAATCGCCTCGTCCGCATCGCCCCTCTTGCTCCAAACCACGTCTGCCGATCGAACCAGCAGCTCAGCCTGAGTCTGCGGTGCAGCAATCGTGTCCGACAGCTTCTCCACGACGGACGCCACCCGCTCCCAATTCTGCGAGGCCTCCAGATGTGAAACCAACCGAAGCAATGCAAGAATCGGCTCCTGACTCTGCTCTGCAAGAAGGCCCAGGGCCCATAGTGCCTCCTTTTGATCCTCGAGTTCGTTCGAACAGACGTCTGCAATAGACTCCAGCAGGCGGACGGACTCGACGATGTCGGTATGTTCCACCCGAGACTTTTGGAAGTCCACGAGTTCGCGCCACCGCCCCAGACGCATCAAGGCCTCTTCTTCCAAATAAGCAGCCGACAGGCATTCCGCATCCAGATCCACGGCGCGCTGGCAAAGGTCCAGGATGACGCTCAGCTTCTCCTGGTCGTCATCCTCCATTTCCGTCAACAGAAAATGGGCCCGAACCGACAGGAGGCCCGCCCGGTATCGAGCCACATCACCTGGGTCCGCCTCACCGACTCCCGACTCGGCCAAAAACGTGTCCCAAGCCTCTAGTGCCGCCACAAACTCGGAAATTGACCCAGATGCAATGGCGTGCCTCTCCCTCAAAGCGAGCAAAACCGGATCCTTGGTGTCGCTCCACAAGGCGGCAAGCACATCCGCCGCCTCATCTTCCCTGCCAATCAACGCCAGGACCTGGGCATGCGCCAGGACCCACTCCAACGGAACACCGTCCTGGCGAGACGCCACACGTGCCCCTGTCAGTTCGGCCAACTCGTCCCATCTTCCGAGCCTGCGCCCCACTGCCGTCAGGTCCTCGTACAAGATTGGATGGCTGTCCGCCTGATCACGAAGCTGAATCAGAATGTCCCAGGCGCTGTCCCAATCACCAAGAACCGCCCCTGCGATACGCGCGCGACGGCGACCGGTCGCCACAGCGAACGGCTCGTCGCCCCGTTCAATTGCTCGCTGAACGGTCCGCCCCAACACATCGACCAAGTCCTGTTGCCGCCCCGCTTCGATGGCGAGGCGCTCCATGTCCCACAGAAGCGAATCGGGTTCTTCACCCAATTCGATGGCCTCCTCCAACAAGGCCTTGCGATCCTCGTATGCCCCGTCGATCCTGCCGAGCGACCTGGCAAGCGACTGGAGAATCGCCGCCTTACGCCCAGGACTGGCGACCACGTTCACGTGACGCTTCGCCACAGCCACCAGGTCGTCCACACGGCCCATGGCAGCATAGAGTTTTTCCAATCGCATCAGTGGAACGAGGCTGTCGGGCCGCTCTTCGAGCGCCTTCTTATAGGACAGCTCCGCTCCTGCCTGATCGTCGAGATACGTCTCCTGGTAAGCGCCCTTTTCCAAGAACAAAGCAATGCGATGGTCCGGACTGGCGGCCAGCTTCAGCTCAGCATCGACCAGGGTCACAAGATTCGACCACTTTTTCCTGGGCAGCAGGATCCGCCTGACCGCCCACAGGTTTGCGAGCAACGACGCGTCCAGCTTGACCGCCTGACGATAGGCCTTGGCCGCCTTGTTCACCTGATCCAGGTCCACCTCATTGATCTCGCCCAGTTCATAAAAATAGAGCGCCTTGCTTGCCCGATCTTCGACCGCGTCGATCTCCGACTGAAACAGTTCCTGCTCATAGGCCCGGCCTGAACGATCGAATCGTGCACGCGCGTCAGCAAGCACGTCGGTCACGATCTGCTCCTCGACGACCTGTCCAGCACCGCCGGGCAACGGAGGTGTGGCTGGCATGGGGGGAGGGGCACCTCCTGATTTCACTGGTTCAGCTAATTCCTCCGCGATCGATAGGCCTCCGGCCGCCGCCTCCTGTGGCGCCCCGGCCTCCTGTGGCGCCCCGGCAGACGATCCGGCATCGCCCTCCGACGGGGACGCGGACTCAGAAATCGACAGATCTGACGTCACCGCCTGAGACTCCACGGCCTCCCAAGTGGCCAACGAAGCCACAGGAGCTTCGGCGGGGGGCGACTCGGCACCTGACTCCAACAGCCCCACAGCCATTGGTTTGCCGGACTCCTCCGTCGAGGGTTCACCGATCGAGACTTCGCCGGTCGGGATCTCATCCATCGAGACTTCGCCGGTCGGGATCTCATCCATCGAGACTTCGCCGGTCGGGATCTCACTTACCGGTGCGTCCTCGGTCGATGGATCACTTACCGGTGCGTCCTCGGTCGATGACTCACTTACCGGTGCGTCCTCGGTCGATGGATCACTCGCCGACGCGTCCTCGGTCGATGGATCACTTGCCGATGCGTCCTCGGTCGATGGATCACTCGCCGGTGCGTCCTCGGTCGATGGATCACTCGCCGGTGCGTCTTCGGTCGATGGATCACTCGCCGGTGCGTCCTCGGTCGATGACTCATCGGTCGGGGAGCCACCGGCCCATCCGCCCGTTTCTCCCCCACTAGGAACTCCAGCGTCTGAAACGTCAGTAGCCGATTCTCCGCTCTCGCGCCCTTGCGCATCCACGGCGTCCTCAACCTCTCGGACTGGTATCGTTCCCGTCGTGGCCTCTGAGTCACCGTTCGCCCCCGCTTGCCCAGCGTCTACTTCGACTCCAAAGGTCCGTTTCTTGTCCATGTCATGCTCTTCTGCCACCGAGAACCCCAATCCCCTGCGCAACGCGCAGGACGACTCAGCCGCCTCATTCCGAATAGACCCATGCGCGCCCCACTTCGGTCACATGGGTGCGAGCAATCGGTTCAATATATATAACTGCCGCCTCCAAATCTAGTGGTACAACAAAAACTGTCAACCAGCTTGCATACCCCAGAGCCATACCTGATCCAAGAAACCAACCTGCGGGGTCTCGTCAAACCTCAATCGTCGGGTCGTCGGGTAATCGGGTAACCAGATAAGGGGCAAAGAAGCAAGAAGTGTCCATGTGTGGGGAAAATACTGGAGACGGACAGAGATTGTCGGGCCAAAATGCGGGTCAGTGGGCCGTAGGCGCCCAAAAATAGCCGAGTTGCCGAGTCCGTTGGTTGCTGCGTGACCGGGCAAGGCACATCTGTGCCCTGCAGCCCCTTTCGAGAAGGCTGCTGGCTGGCTGAAGAGTTGCGATGGGACGGATCTAGGCCCGAAGAGCGTTGGGCGCCCTGGCCAACAGGGAGCCTACAACAGTGAGTTTCTTGAGGCGGGCGCGAATGGAGAGCAGGTATTTTGCCAGGACCGACGTGTTGTCGAGTTTGACGACCAAACGTCGCGCATGGGACACGACTCTGGCTGCGACATTGAGCAGGACAAAGCGCAGCCTCTTGGGTTTTGCACGCTGTAGCCCGCAATCAGCAGGCAGTTGTTTCTTGGT
>JAGGXR010000010.1 GCA_021162935.1 Deltaproteobacteria bacterium | reverse complement strand
TGTGCGGCCGGCTGCATCGTGGGCGCCGCAGGCTTCGGTTCCATCCTCGGCGTTGCCGGTGGATGCGCCACCATGGGCCGCGGATGCTCCACGGGCTTTGGCTCCGCTGGCTTTGGCTCGGCGGGTTTCCGCTCAGCAGGCTTTGGCTCCGCTGGCCTTTGTGCGGCCGGCTGCATCGTGGGCGCCGCAGGCTTCGGCTCGGCTGGCTTCTGTGCCGCCGGCTGCATCGTGGGCGCCGCAGGCTTCGGTTCCATCCTCGGCGTTGCCGGTGGATGCGCCACCATGGGCCGCGGATGCTGCGCGGGTTTCGGCTCGGCGGGTTTCGGCTCGGCGGGTTTCCGCTCAGCAGGCTTTGGCTCCGCTGGCCTTTGTGCGGCCGGCTGCATCGTGGGCGCCGCAGGCTTCGGTTCCACCCTCGGCGTTGCCGGTGGATGCGCCACCATAGGCCGCGGATGCTGCGCTGGTTTTGGCTCCGCTGGTTTTGGCTCCGCTGGTTTTGGCTCGGCGGGTTTCGGATGGACGAGTTCGATCGGTTTCTGCAGTGCCTCGTGTGCAGCCTCCTCTGTCGGTTGAAGGAGTTCACCCTCCACCACCGGCAGGTCCTCCTCATCTGGCGATCCAACCGAAGAAATCTCCACCGATGGGTTCCTGCCGGTTCCAATGATGGTCTTTGCAACGACTCCCCGATCCGCGCTGGAAGGAACGGTTGCCATCGGAGGAGGCGTCAATTTGGGCGCCCCGGTGGCCACGGGAGGCTTCGGCGCGGCAGGTGCCGCAACCCGAGGCTCTGGCCTGGCAGCGGCAGGACGCACCGACTGTCCGACCGATTCTGAACCTGCCGTCTTTTCCTCTGCAGTGCCGGATTGTCTCATGTCGCCACCAGCCTGGCCGGTGAACAGATGGGTCTTCATGATGCCCTGTCGTGCAGCGGGAGCCTTCTGAGGCTCTGGCTCTACAGGACGCGCTGCGACGGGCGCTTCTTCTTCATCTTCATCTTCATCTTCGATCGTGATCTCAATCTCGTCCATCTCATCGACGCCAGCGTCCAAACCGCGAGGAATCTCCTGTGCGTCCCCAAGGGAAGGGATGACCACGTTCGGCTCCGGCCCTGACTCCGCCGCTGCAGGCTGCACCAATGGGGCTGCGGCAGGTGCAGCATGTGGCTCCTCCACGGGAGCAGCCGCAGCCTTCTGCGCCTCCTCTGCCAACGCCGTCACCATCTCGATCAGCTTGTCGGTTTCGAATGGCTTGACGCAGTTGGCATCAGCCTGTCCGCCACGAATCGCGTCGAACGGTTCCTGCTGGCTGCACAGCAAGATGACCTGAACGTGCTGCCAAGCCGGATTCGACTTGACCTTGGAGCAAAGCTCGTAGCCGTCCATACCAGGCATTTCGTGGTCGATCAGCATCACATGAGGATGAACCTCCCCCATGCGTTCGAGAGCCTCTTGGCCAGACGCGGCGAGGACCAAATCAAAGTCCTGCTTGGCAAACGTGAACTCGATTGCCGTCCGAATGGTCTTGCTGTCGTCGACCGCCAGTATCGTCGCTCTGGCCATGAATTCCTCCGAAAAAGGGGTTTGTATTGCACAAACGCCTTTTAGACCTATCATGCAGAGCTAAAAACTGTCAAGAAACGCGACCTTAGAGACCATGTTCAGCAAACACGAAAAATCAGCTTCCCCGTTGCCCCTTGCGGTGCCCAATGCTGCCCTCCTAGCACTGGACTCTCAACGCCAAACCGGCCTTTGGAGCGAGGCGCTCCACCGCCGAGGCTGGGCTGTCTTGGACACGACTGGAATCGACCTGAACCAGACATCGCAGGCAGGCTTTCGCCCCGACCTTATTATCTGCAACAAGAAACACCAATCGGAAATCTATCATTCCCTGTTCGAGCCATCTTCGATCGTCCATGGCTGGGCGACCCCGGTCCTACCTCCCGACGTTCTCCTCGTCGAAGGTTTGGACGAGGGGCTCGCCGGGGACCTGCCGGTCAGCGACGTTCAATCGATTTTGGGAACCAACGAGGAAACCGACGCAGCACCGGCCCTGGTCATCCCAACTGCCACCCTCATGTGCACCGAAGAGGCGGACCGTATCCTGGAACGAGTCATCGAGAGTCGCAACGCCAGGTATCGACGACTCGAAGAAGAAGCAAGGCGCCCTGTCTATGCGGAATCGTCAGCCCTCCTCGTCACAGCCGGCCGAACGGCGCAATTCCGCCAGACCTTGCGGACAATCCATCGAGCCGCAGCCGTTGCCGCTGCCGTGGTGATCGAACGGCGCGACGGCCGCACCCTGGTCGAGGCCACGACCGACCTACCACGTCGGCAGATGGCGCGGATGCGCACCATCCTGGAATCCATGGACTGGTCCGACATCCAGACGGAACGATGGCAACCGACACCTGCAAGCCGCCAGAACCTGCCCGAAGCATGGCGCCATGCCCGAATCCTTCCCATCAGCAACGGACTGTTCTGTATTCTGCTCAATGACCGTCCGTTCTGGTCCGAACAGGCGGAACGAGACATCGCCCTCGTCATCGAGCACCTGAAGCTCGTCATCGAGAGGCCCGATGAGGGCTGGAACCGGCACCAATGGCTGCCACCCGACCGACAGCCCCTGACAGGATTCCTCTCACTCGAAGGCCTGCACATCTGGCTCTCCCGCCGTCATTCGCCTCGAAAAATGGACATTCTCTCCGTGGAGGTCATAAACGCCGACCAGGTCGAACACCATCTCGGGGTCATCGACACGGGGCGCCTGGCCCGTCGGATCGCCCGGGCCCTGGTTCAAGTGGCAGCAGAAGAAGACGTCCTGGTCCAACCATCGACCCTGAGTTTTTCCTTGATTCGCGCATCCTCGGCATCCCGTCCATCCGACGGATCCGTCCCGAATCTCGATCTGGTGGCGAAACCCCTTGCCGAAAAGATGCAGGCCATCCGCATCCTCGCATCCGAAGCAGCATCCATGCTGCCGACAGACTCTCCAGCCACACGACTCGAAGACGGGAAACCCACTGATTCCCAGTTCCCCTTGGAGATCCACATCACGTCCTGCTCCACCAACACGGCGGCAATGGACGTCATGTGGCCGGCGGAAACCGGTGATCCCTGCGCCAAAGCCAGAAAGAAATTTCTCTTCAAAATCCAGGCAAAATCGATCAAGAACGTCTCATAAGGCCACAAAAACAGATGACATTCATGGAATGTATCGGTTGTCACATTTTTTCCTTGACTTCGCACCTACATGTCCTTATATCCTCCCACCAATGAGGGACTATCAAACCGCCGCTGAAAAACCGGCGACCAAAAATCGCCCCTCAAATAAGGCTGAACGACCGGAAAAACCATAAGGATTCATAAAAACGGGGTTTTTCGTCATTGATCCATCATCAAAAAACCGGATGGCATCAAAAAAACATGGAAGAATAGCTGCCCCCACCCCGTAAGGGCAGAACGAACTTTGCATGATTTACAAGGAGCAATCATGATGAAAACGACGCGTACCATTTTATCCTTCGGGGCCACGGCCGCCCTTTTGTTCACAATGGCGGCCTGCACTTCACAGGATCCCAGTTCGGGTGCGGCCATCCGCACACAGGTGTACGAGCAACACCTCACCCAGCAGGTATTCATTGAGACGGACCACCCGTACGCCAACAACCAGACCAAGGAATGGGAAATCGCGGCGCCCCACGGCACCACGCACTTGACCCTGCGCTTCGCTCGCTTCGAAACCGAAGAAGGCTATGACTTCGTCACCTTCCTCGATCGAGACGGCGCCGTGCTCAGCCGCCTATCCGGCGCCCACACGGGCGAGACCTTCGACGTAGACGGCGATTACGTGAAGATCCACTTTGCCAGCGACTACTCGGTCACCGAATGGGGTCTTTCCATCGATTCATACAGCTACGTGGTCCAAAACGACCACCCGACCGACCACCGACCGTACTGCGGCGCCATCGGCTCACGCAGCGAGGGCTGGTACTGGGGGGACACGGGCGAGCTGATCAAGTACGCGAGTTGCGCAGATGCCGGCACCCCGGAATGCAGGGGGATCACGAGCCGCAGCGAAGGCTGGTACGTGGATGGAACCGGCCTCATCGTTTGGGACAATTGCCATCACACCGTGCGGATCGCCATCGCTGGTGAGCACTGCGGCCCCTCGATCGGATATTCCTGCTTCGACAATCTCTATTGCCAGGGCGTACCCACCAATCGCATCGGCGGCACGGGCACCTGCCTCGCCACTGGAGCCTGCAAGGAGGACGCGGACTGCACGGCCGACGGCAACGTCTGGAACCACGTGGACTGCACGGGACGGGCAAGCTGCAATCACGAGAAGTGCGTCTGGGAATGCACCAACCCGGGCCCCTGGTCCTGGACCTCGGTGCTGCTCCAGGGCGTCGAAAGCGAACACCCCTATGCGAACAGCTTCGAGCACACATGGACCATCACCAGAACAGGCGCCACCAAGATCAAGGTGGACTTCAGCCGCATCGACTTGGAACCGGGCTACGACTGGATCGCCGTCGCGGCGAACGGCCAGGCGCCCCAGTACATTGAAGGATCGCACAGAAACTTCACCTCACAGACCTTCGACGGTGACACCCTCAACATCACGCTCCACAGCGACTACAGCGTGAATGACTGGGGATTCAAGGCTATCGCGGTCACCTATTACGAACAGCTTCCAGAAGACTCCTGCAACACGACCGCAGACTGTCCCACGAACCAAAGCTGCATCCCTCATTACTGCATCAATGCCTTCGCTCCCTGCTACGGACATTGCGCCAGGGACACTCGATGCGACGACGGCAGTCAACTGGCTTGCAGAAGGGCCATCCCAATGTGTCCCGAGGGCACGATCCTGGCGTACCAGGAAGCCTGCTATGTCTGCGTGGATCCAAACACCTGCCAGCCGCCGGTCGCCGGCGCCGAAGGCGATCCCTGCGACGACGCCCACCAGTGCCAGGACGGACTGATGTGCAAAAACGTCGTGGACGGTCACGGAACCTGCCATGACACTTACTGGTGCGAACAGGCCACCGTGGGCGGCGACTGCGGCCTGCTCGACCACATCATGACCGTTGGACGGTGGACCTGCAACGATCATCACTGCGCCTGGCAGACCGGTGTCTTCCACAGCGAAATCTCGTCCCAGGACACGCCTCTCACCATCCCGGACAACGATGCGAATGGCGTGGACAGCCACGTGAGCGTCACTGCCCTCGCGGATTCCTGCACATGGAACGTCGCGGTGGACCTGAACATCACCCACACCTATCGAGGCGACCTGGTCGTCAGTCTGACCGACCCATCCGGTCACACCGCTGTCCTGCAGAATCGTCACGGCGGATTCGCAGACGACCTCGTGTTCGAGCACGAGGCGGTGACCGGGCTGGCGCAGGACGATGTCAACGGCACCTGGACCCTGAACGTGTCCGACCATGCCGCCATAGACCAGGGCAACCTCCAGTCCTGGACCCTTCACCTCGACTGCCAGTAGTCGCGCGGTCGCGCACCTCACCACCGAAGGTTTCGTTGTCGCTCCTCGGTTGTGTTCCTTACCCTGGAATGCTACTTTCCCCGAACCGAATGGAACACCCGAAGGATTTTTGGGGACATGCGTTTCGGGTCCAGGGACAAACTGGGATTGAGCCGCAGCGCCTGTCGCGCCGCAGCCTTGGCCAGATGCCACTGTTCCAACGCCACGAAGGCGGTCGTCACAAAGACGTAGAGCGTCGATCCCTGCCCCGGAGCGAGTTCTGCATCCGCGAGACCGCGCAATGCGGCGGATGCGGCCTTGGCGAATTCACCCGAATGCAGGAACCTCCGCACCTGACGATTGACGCGGCGCACCCGCAACGCTGCTGCAGGATCGGGTGGAACCAACTCCGTCGCCATCAATCGAGGACGGACGCGAACAAAGAACAAAGGAACGTCGATGAGCCCCGATTTGGGGAAACGGCGACTTCGGAGTCCGTTGAAATGCTTGATGTCCAGCATCAATGCAATCAGTTGCTTCCGGCTCAAAATGGAGCGAAAGGTCCGAGCCACGTCCACGACCGACGATCCACGACGAACCCTCACATGGACGATACCGGGCATGACGATTAGGTGCCCGACCGGCGGAACCCGCTTGGGATCCTTTCCGTTGTGCCGTGCCACCACCAAGCCTCTTCTCGCACCACCCAGGTATGCTGCGCCCAAGGATCCCCACAGATCGCCTCGACGAATTCGATAGGTCCAGGCAGTAGGAATCGACAGGACCTTGCCCGTCTCCAGGCTGTCGTGCCCGAAAGGCGCCAATCCTGATGCCGCTGCGATGAACAGCCCGAACCGGGCATTTCCATAATAATAGGCGGCAATTCCGGATAGGGTCTGCCCCTTGCTGTTGCGATGTCGCACCGCAGCAGCCCACACGGAAGCCGGCGCCGCCACCATCACCACGGCCAACAGGGCTACAGCCGCCTGTATGGATCGCCTGACGAAAATGGACCGCCCCAGGCTGCGCCCTATGTCGCCTGTCCGTCTCATTGCGCACCGCCGGTACAGGTGAGTGTTTCATCGACCCGAACGTCCCGCCCCGAATAGACCGTCACCGTCCGCTCCTTGTGGCCGCAATATGGATTCGACAGCAGGACTTTGTGTTTCCCGGGAGCTACGGAGATGGCGCGCGCCATAGGGGTCACACCGACCTGACGACCGTCCACCGACACGCGGGCCCATGGATGAGCGATGACGTGAATACCGCCCGGCTGCACGGCCTTCGCGGCATGACCCGCATTGGTAGATGCCGCCGCAGGAGCACGCCTGACGGACGGCGCCAGCCACCGCCCCACGAACATGCCGCCACCGAGCAACACGAGCCCGGCAACCAGGCCAAGCCAGGGTGCCACGGATCGAACCTTGACGGCTCGGACCGTTGGACGCGTGGCCTGGTAGCCGCTCCTCCTTGCGAGTTCGAGATGCTCCGCCGCCTTTTCAGCGGAGATGATCCCCTTGTCCCGGAGATACCGAACGATGAGCGCATTCTCACTTTCCACGCCACGGCTGGCCACGAATCGCTCCAGGGCACGCACGAGTTCGCGCGTGGGCCAATACCGATCCTGAGCCTTGTACTGATGGCATCGCCCGATGAGCCGATCCAAATCTCTGGGTACGTCGAGCCGCACCTTTCGAACCCGCGGAGCCCGGGTCGTCCGGATCTTTTGAAGCACGGACTCGTTGTCGTCCTCTTCGAAAGGACGCCGAGCCGTCAGCATCTGAAACATGACCGTCCCGAGGCTGAAAATATCCGTACGCCCGTCCAATCGATCGCCGAGCACCTGCTCGGGCGACATGTACGATGGTGTTCCAAGGCCCGTACCATGCCGGGTCAGAGACTCCTCATCTTCGGTCTTGGCGATACCGAAGTCCATGAGCTTCGCCACCCCTGAATAGGACAGCATCACATTCGCCGGCTTGATGTCACGGTGTACGATCCCTCGGTAATGCACGTGCTCCAGTGCCCTGGCCACGTGCAACGCGATCACCGCCACCACCTCGGCAGGCATGGGAGCACACTGATCCATGATCGCAAAGAGATCCAAACCATCGATGTACTCCATCACCATGTACTGCAGGCCCAGGTCCACCCTGTGATCATAGATCTGGACAACGTTTTCCTGCTGCAACTCCCCCAGGGTCTTCGCTTCGATCTGGAAACGCCGGGCAAACTGCTCCTCTCCGGCCACGGCAGGTCTGAGCACCTTGAGGGCCACGGTCCGGTCGAGGGTATCCTGAACGGATTTGTAGATGACCGCCATCCCACCCGAGCCGAGACACTCGATGAGACGATAGGGACCGATGCGGTCCACGGTCTGACTGTCAGTGCCTCCAGGACCCGACGGCTCACGTTCACCGTCCGCCATTTGGAGGTAACGCCCCGGCGAAACAGCAACACCCGGTCCGGTCTCGTCGTGACCGCCGTCCGAAAGCTCGGGTATGGCAGGAGGTACCGCTTTTTTGTGGTCGTCTGTCATCAGTCGACGAAACCTGGCTCCAGCAAATGGTCGTCGTTCAGCAGACTAACTTTTTTTTAGGATACGGTGGGAACTATACCCTGTCAACCATGGCAAAAATCGGGACAACTCGAATGGGACGCAAACAAGGGGGGCATCCGTCAGCGCTCAAGAATCGATGCGGACTCGCACCATTCGCAAATGAGCACGCAACACCGGGCAGCATCAGTCCTTCGGGCTGCGGCGCAGGAACACGACCCCCAACAAACCGAGCAGCAACAAGACGGGAAGCCATGGCCAACGATCCGATCCATCGGACGAAGAAACGGCACGGCACGAACAGCCCTTCGAGTCCCCGCCCGAAGCATTCTCGCATTCAACTGTGCAATCCGAGTCCGCACAGTCGATGTATCCGTCCCCGTCGTCATCCAACCCGTTGTTGCAGTTTTCCACGATCCCTTTGCAGTTCTGTGCCTGGGCGCAGTCCGGATCCGCACAGTCGATCTTCCCATCGTTGTCGTCGTCCACGCCATTCGTGCAGTTCTCGTTGCCGCCCGTACAATTCGGCGCCTGGGCACAGTCCCGATCCGCACAGTCTATCGTGCCGTCGTTGTCGTCGTCCACGCCGTTCGTGCAGTTCTCGTTACCAGGCAGACAGGCAGCATCCTGTGTGCAGTCCGAGTCATCACAGTCCGTCTGACCGTCCCCGTCGTCATCGATTCCATTGGTGCAGGTTTCCTGACCGGGATGACAATGCGGCGCCTGGGCGCAGTCCGGATCCGCACAGTCGATCCTGCCATCCTTGTCGTCATCCACGCCGTTGTCGCAGGCTTCCTGCGGCACCCGACAGGCGGGCACGCCATCACAGTCGGGGTCGTCACAATCGGTCTGGCCGTCCCCGTCGTCATCTTGACCATTCGTGCAGTAAATTTCGATAACGGCATGGTCCGGCACGCACATCCCCTGCTCTGGATTGGTCGCGCCCGTGTCGTAATCACGACACGTGAATCCACTGGGACACCCCTCGCTCAGGACGGTCCCGCAATAGAGGGCGCAGTAATATTCGTTTCCCTGGGACAGGGCACATATCCCGAGCCCGTTCACCCCCTCGAGGCACTCTCCGTTGGGAGCATTCGGCTGACTGCAGGTGGGACTGCAGAATCCAGCTCCTGCCGGCCAATTTGGGATAAACAGTGGCATGCACTTGGACCCGTCCGGGCAGGGTTTCTGCGGCTCATAACAAATGAAGTCAGCCGATGTCCAAGCAGGCGACGCGCAGGACGTGTCATTGGCACAGTCCGGGTCTGCGCAGTCCACCTTGCCGTCGCCGTCCTCGTCCTGGTTTCCTTCACAGACTTCCATGGGCCCGTTGCCCAGGAAATTCTGGATGAACGCATAGTGGCCGTCCACATCCGTGGCCACCCCGGAGTACTGGCAATCCTGGTCACCCGCCGAATTCACCGAGACGACGTACTCGGTGCTCCCTCGGTGGATGATCCCGGGCCCGCCACTGTCGCCGCTGCATGGCCCTCCACTCGTGATATCCACGCCCAAGGTCTTCGGTGTGGCCAATGCGCCGGAGTTCTGGACGGCAAAATAGCAGTCCTCGGGACCGAAACAGGCCATGGCCAGAGGAAGGGTGATGGTCAGCTTCACACCGGTCTGATGATTTTCATCCAGCCCGAATCCCACGTACGTAATGTCGATGGGATTCGGGTACACGTCGGCGGCCGTGATGCGCTGATTGAGGGGCGCCACCGGGATGGGCGTCACTCCGGCGGGTGCCGAACTCGCCAGACGCAACAACGCCACATCGTGGGTGGGAGGCGTCGTGCCGCCACCCGGGTTATAGGCTGGATGCACCATGCCCTCTGACACGTTTCTCCAATCCTCAGATGGACCCGAATTCATGTCCGTTCCGAAAAACACCTGGATGTCCGTGGGATTGCCGCCATAGACACAGTGCCCTGCGGTCAACACGACCCGAGGGGCAATCAACGTTCCTGAACACAACTCACGACGCCTCGTGTCGAAGAGCGCCACCACTGCCATGTGAGCCTGAGAAGTATCGTCCGTGCCATTGATGATGGCCCGTCCCTGGGTCTCGAACGTCACCCGATGATCTTGGACATTGAAGTGATTCTGCTGACAGCCGACCAATCCGATCGAAATCGCGGCAGCGGCCAGTAGGAGCCATCCACGCTGTGACGCAGAATGGCTGGAACGTAGCAAGGAACGAAGCATGGAAAACGAATGAAAGAAAAACATGGTCAACCGACTCCTTTACAAAAGACCACCAGCCCCGTTTGGGGGGCCGTCAGGATGATGGCTACAGGAAGAAGCGATGACGCCCACTGCGTCTCAAACCAAGACACATCTGCGATACGAGGCGGGCTCAAGTCAACAAAAGGCCACCTTCTCTTTCCCAGTTTATTCCATATAGTAAGAACAAATCAACAGTTTGATCGGCATATTCACCTTGATGGGGTTCGGATCATACTGATCGAGCACAATGGCACCCTGTTCGAGCGCAATGGGCCGCATCGACAAGGAACGAATGAACGGTCGAGCCAGCCCGCACCATTCACCTGGAAACTGATAGACAATTATGATAGCAAATATCCGCGTTCCTCCTCTGGACAGAATCGACACGACAGGCACGTTCGTCCGCGACACGACGAACAGCCGAGCCCAACGAGGAACGGTGCCACCGAACAACACAAAACCGTCGTCACTGAAAGAAAACCCGTCATGAAGAGCAGCACGAAATCACCGACCACGCATCGACGCCCACCGATGACGAGGCCCACAACAAACTCCTGGGGGAAACGGCACGGAGTATGGGTAAAAGACGTCCCAAGCCTGTCGTTCCTGCGTGCCTGTCTGTCCACTGCAATGCTGGGACTCGCGCTGTCTGCCGGCAACGTCGCCTGCGGAGATGACGACGCCGGCGGCAACACAGATGCTGCAACACAACACATTGATGCCGCAACGCAGAACTCGGACGCGGGCATCCAAGACTCAGACGTTGCAGCGGATGCAGGACTCCTCGACGAAACGATCACGGTGGACGCCACGTTCACTCATGGGTCCATCACGACAGGCTACCGAGCCACCGTCGCCGTATACCGCCACGAAGACTACAGCGACTACTCGGTTCGTCCCACGGCCATGCCCATGGCGGCTCTCCTGGGCGAAGAAGCCCAAGACCATATCCAGGGCACCATCATGAACCTGGCCCAATCAGAGGCGGAAGTCTTCGACCCGGGCACCTACTCCGTCGTCGTCGGAGTATCGAACGCGACCGGCATGCCGTCCCACCTCGCTGGGACCCCTTGGATCGCAAAGTCTGTCACCATCACGCAGGCTGGCCAGTTTCTTGTCATCGGACCTGACGACCCGGACTGGAAGTCGGAATAAGATGACCGGAAACACTGGTCGCTCGACGCCCCATTGAGCCTGATGCATCGCATTTCACTCATTTCAATGCTGCTGCTCGCAGCCATCCTTCTCAATTGGACCGGTGTGGCACTGGCTTTGAATGTCGACAACGCGCCAGCAACATCAATGAAGCCGGCCCCTCGCAGACCGCGTGGCCCTCGGTTGCCACCTCGTGCCAAAAGAACGCCCCGTGCGGGGCGTCGAAAACCAGCCATCTCCACGACCGAACAGAGCGGGCAACCGGCGCTCAAGCAACAGGGCCGCCACCCACGATCGTGGCATCTTGTACTCGCCGCCCTGGCAGGAGTGCTCCGCAATACGATACGCTTCGAATACGACATTCCCACGGGGCCCAACGAAACGACCCATCGAAAAAAATCGATGACCGATACGGCTTGGGGAGCCGGCCTGACCGCTGTGTTCTTCTACAAGAGGTTGTCCATCACAAACGTGACGTTTCTGGTCCCGGACGTAAACAGTTCGTTGGTGACCGGCAACGTCCTGTCCGCTGTCTATGCCTCACCCATCTGGCGATGGATCAGCTTTGAACGGACTTTGGGAATCGCCTACCACTACGTCACGTCCGATCTGAGAAACTACGAAGACACCGTCACCAAAGGAGGGGTGAGCGCCACGGCACACTTCGACCGATTCCTCGTCAACAATCACATCATCGAGCCCTACGTACGAATGGGCGTCAGATTCCACATCCCCATCCAACATTGGTACGTGACCGCTCACGCCGGGTATCTGCTCGAAGCGGTTCGGGTGGACGTTTCCAGCCCAGGTGGCAGCGTTTACATACCGCAGCCCATCAACGACACGAAAACCATTCCGCCTCTCAAGGTGCATCACTGGACGTACTATGAACGGGTGCAGGTCGGTGGAAGCCTCTTCATGGACTTCCACTACGGCCTCCAACTGCGCATCATGGCCGACTACGACGTCACGTACAGCAAGTTCAGCATTCGAGCTATGGGCGCCGCCTTCTTCAGCCGACGTATTCCCGTTGGCCTGACCGTCTATTTCGAATACTCCCAGGGTATCGTCCACGACAACCTTTTCATCTTCTTCGGTCCCGCCTACATGTTCTAAAAAAGTATGCAGAAGTGGATGGGTCGTACCGAGCACCACAGAGCATCCGGAAAACGAAGGACCGGAGGGAACATTCGACGGGCGTACTCGCCCATCGAGGAATTCTCAATCAATGAGAATCATCCAGACGATCACACAACCAGCCTGTCGAGAAGAGTGGCTCCGCTGGGAGTCGAACCCAGAACCTCTCGATTTTGAGTCGAGCGCCTCTGCCAATTGGGCCACGGAGCCTTAGGAGGCTGGTCAGAATACATCTGCTATTTTGAACAGTCTTCCTACATGACCTCTATGCGGAGCAGGATTTTACACGAGGGCTTCTCTTTGCCAAGTCCTTTTTTGAATCCTCAGCCATCCAACCCGTTTCATCACAAAACGGAAACAGACTACCAACTCAGACGAAACGAGGACAGAATCCCAATGACCTCGGCAGGCAATTTCAACAGCATGGATCCGCGAGATAGCTCACGCCCCGATGGACCATAGACGACCAGCGGAATTTTTTGATCCTGGATGGACTTGAGGGTCACCCTCGCGCTCCCCCGCCCGAACGCATGGATCCCTTCATCTGTCACGAAGTGCACCTCCACGATGATACGACGCGCCTGAAGGTCCAGGTCCGCCCGCCCTGTGCAGGCAACGTTCTCTGCAAGGTGCTCCAGGTAGCAACTGCCGTCGAGCGCAAGCGATCTGGCCTTCCACCAAGCAAGCACGTTCTTCACCTGCACGCTCAACACGAACCGCACATCCCGGTCCACGGGCTCGTCGCCAGTGAGACGATGCGACCCCACCAGATTGAGCCCGAAGCTCAAAGCAAGGGCCTCGGCCGACTCCAACCGTTCCTCACCAGGCAGCCAACGGTGCTTGCGATACCAATCCAGCACCCCAGGCCAGGCGCGTCTCATGTCCGGATGTTTCAATTCGAATCCAGTGTCCGAGAGTCGCCGATTGTCCAGCACCACGTCGCACCCCAGGTAGGCCGCGATGAACCGCTCCACCGTGGGTTCGAACTCGTCGGTGAGTTCGTGACGCGACCGGATCATGGACCACAGCCATCTCAGCCCGAAATTGACCAAGCCGAACACGGGATCGCGATCCAGAAACGGCAAAAACCGTCGAATCACCCATTTCGAAGGCAGCAGAATCAAGAAGCTCCGACCGACCCGATGGGCCCTGAACGCCGCTGTCAAAGCCTGCCCAACCGTCATAGGCGTATCGTCTGACACGTTGTAGACGGCCCGCCAGGTCTCGGGCCGTTCCAAAACATGACGCACGGCTCCGGCCACATCTTCCGCATGCACGAAGCTCCACTTCGCCCCGCCGCGTACCCAGAGGCTCCGACCGAACAACGCCCAGACCATGACCGGCAGAGCAGCAAGGAGGCCTCCCACGTGCCGGTCTCCCGAGCCATAGAGAATCGCGGGACGCAACACGACCCACGCGGGTGAAGCCTTGTCGCCCAACTCACGAATGCTCCGCTCCCCATCGAGCCTGGAACGCTGATAGTCGGTGGTGGTCTCGGTGGGGCCATCCTCACGAAGCGTACGTCCCGTAAAGCGGTAGACCGAACTCGACGACACATGCACAAAGACCGCAGCGCCCTGTCGCCTGGCCGCAAGGTAGAGGCGTCGAACGGCCTCCACGTTGACCGCCGCCAAGTCATCGTAGGATGCCGACGCATCGTGAAACGCAGCCGTACTGACCACCGCGTCCACGCCTTGCACCACGTCGTCGCAAAACGCGGGAAGGGCCAAGTCGCCTGACATGATGGTCACCCGACTCTCGTCCATCTCACGCGAATAGGACGCCCCGGGACGATCCACTGCAACGACTTCGTATCCACGATCCAACAGCAGATGGACCACGCGCCGTCCAACGGCACCGGCGGCGCCCGTCACCAAAATCCGGCTCAGTTTGGGTTTCGAGCCAGCGACCATCGTCTACCTCCTCGTCGTGCCCGTTACGCTCATCGCAAAACCGCCAGGCCCGAAAGGCTCCATGGCTGGAGGGCAATTCTGTCGAAGCCGTCCCGTCGAGTCGACCCAGTCGGAGACGAAAACGGCTATCTGCCATCAAACATGGTGCACATCCGACGATCACGCAAGTGCACGTTCACCGGGAAACGACCAAACCGGCTCGACAGGCCGTTCACCGTGCCCATCGTCCATGCGAATGGAAACAAGAATCCATGCGGACAGGAGCACCCATCCATGCGCAAACATGAATCGAACGCGCGATGACGGTCAGTCCACGCCCATGTACATACAGCCCTGCACCGGGCAGACCTGCGTGCAGAAGGCGCAGCCCACACAACGCTCCGGGTCCACCTCGACTCGTCTGCCGTCTTCTTCCACATGGAAGGAAATCGCCTGGTGCCCGCCGTCGCGGCAGGCCAGGTAGCAGCGACCACACCCGATGCAAGATTCCTGTCTGATGTGGCAGACCACTTTGCCTGCCTGCTGCAGCTCGTCATGGGTCGCAATCTTGGGCAGGGCCGCGCCCACGAGCTGCGCCGGCCGCGTCAGGTCATGGTGGTGGAGGTACCAGGACAGACCCTCGACCAGGTCCTCGATGATTCGGTACCCGTAGGTCATCACCGCCGTGCAGAACTGTACGGTCGTCGCCCCGACCCCCATGAGTTCCACCGCGTCGAAGGGCGTCATCGGCCCACCGGTTCCCGTGATCGGAATACGAACCTGTCTCGCAATCTCAGCGATCGTACGCAATGTGATGGGTTTGATCGCGGGCCCGGACAGCCCCGAGTACGAACTCTTCCCGCCAACGGTGGGCCGAGGTTCCAAGGTATCCGGGTCGAGTCCCATCAAGGAAGGAATGGTGTTAGAGGCACAAATCGCGTCCACGCCGGCTTCCTTGACCGCCGTGGCGACTTCGACGATATCGGTCACCTGCGGCGTGAGCTTGATGACCACTGGAGTCTCGCCCGCCGCCTCCTTCACCCACCGGGCGACCTTACCGGATAGATCGGCATCCTGGCCCAGCATGGCACCAGGCCGTGCGCCGAGCGACCCCTGCGGACAAGAAAAGCTGCACTCGATCAGGTCCGCGCCCGCCTCGGAAAGCCGACCGGCCAATTCCTGCCACTCCTCCTTGGAGGCGCCCATCATGGAGGGAATGACCATCCGGTCGGGAAATTCGTCCTTGAGGGCCCGGACCCGACGCTCAATCTCGTCGATGTGGTGCTCTGAAATCAGATCGATGTTCCCAAGGCCCATCACCTTCCTGGCCGCCATGTCCACGGCTGCCATCATGGGATACTTGAGATCCACCGCCGTTCCCTCGACACTGGTGGTCTTGAGCACCGCGCCGGCCCAACCAGCGCGGAACGCGCGACGCACCATCTCCAGGTCGTCCGAGGGTGGCGCCGCCGCCAAGACAAACGGATTGACGAACCTACGTCCGCAAAACTCGACGGACAGGTCCACGTCTTGCGGCAGGGCCTCGGTCCAATCCGGGTCCTCTGGCACCTGCTGCACGAGGGACTGGTGGATGGCCCAGGCGGAACGCCGCCCCCCCGCCACCGCAGCCACCACCGTCTTGTCCCCGCTGGCCAAGTCGCCGCCGGCATAGACCCGAGACTGGCTCGTTCCGCCGAATCCATTGACATCCAGGTCGCCACTTCGCTTCAGATCGAGCCCGACCTTGGAAACCACGTCGTCGTCCCCACGTTGCCCAACGGCCACCAGGACATGATCAGCTTCCAATTCGAACGTGCCGCCCGGGGCTGGAACCGGCCTGGGACGCCCCGTCAGATCCGGTTCGGCCAGCACCATGGGCTGACAACGCACGCCCTCTACCTTCCGCTCACCGAGAATTGCAACCGGCGTGATCAGCGTTCGCAGGGCAACGCCATGTTCGGTGGCCTTGTGGCGCTCCGATGGCCAGGCCGGCATCTGCGACTGCGACCGTCGATAGAGCACGGTCACATCCGATGCGCCGAGGGCCAAGGCAGCCAGAGCCACGTCCATCGACGTGTTGCCGCCGCCGACCACGATCACCTTGCCCTTGAGAGGATGAGCCTCTTCGGGCCGCTCGAGCCAACGCAGCACACTGAGGCCCTGGTGGACGCCTTCCAGTTCTTCGCCTGGAACACCGAGCCCCTGCGTCTTTGACTGTCCCGTGGCCAAAAACAGGGCGTCATGATTCCGACGAACCTCGGAGAGATCCACCTTCTGCCCCTTGCGGACCTGCACGCCCATGGCGACCACCGCCTCGATCTCACGGTCGAGCAGGTCCTTGGGAAGCCGAAACGACGGGATACCGTAACGAGCCATGCCTCCCAATCGATCCAGCTCTTCGAAAATCGTCACCTCGTGCCCGAGCCGGGCAAGCTCTGCTGCGGCAGACAGACCCGCCGGACCACCGCCCACCACGGCGACCTTCTTACCCGTCTGAGGCTTCTTGTGGAACGGCAGCGCAAACGGCTTCCGATCCGCCACCGTCTCCATGATGAAACGCTGCAGCCCGCCGATATCGATGGGTCTGCCCAATTTTGCCGCCGTGCAATGGCTCTGGCACTGGATGGACGTCTCACAGACCACGCCGCAGACACCGCCGAGCACGTTCCGCCGCTGAATGGCCGCCGCCGCTCCCTCGATGTCTCCATGACGCAACTTGCGGATGAACTCCCGCACCGGAACCGAGGCCGGGCAATCCTGCTCACAGGGCGGATCCTCGCACAGCAGGCATCGATTCGCTTCCATCAAGGCCGCCTCGGGCGTCATGGGGGGATTGAGTCGTTCAAGGGTCACGTCTGGCATGGCTCGGTCCTCTCTCTATGCTCTGCGCGCAATACGCGTTGGTTTCGATTCTTCGCTTCTTCGCTGTTTACTGCTGTTTACTGCCCTGCGCAAGACGTTGCAGCCCAGTTGCAGGACGGCAGGTCCTGCCGACAGGACGAAGGTCTCTACTTGAAAAGCGCGCTCATCAAGGAACCGAACAGGGACACGGGCGTATCGGGCGACTGCCATCCGGTATCAACGGAACCCTGCATCGGCGCCATGAACGACCTCTGTTCGGCCAGCCTGGACGTCTCTCTGGCCTGCGCCTTGCTGGCCGTCACCAATCCGCCTTCGGAGATGAACCGTGCAATGCGTTCCAGTTCCTCGTCGTCGAGCCAAACGCCATGCTCTCGGCACTGATCGATGATCACGCCCGAACGCTTCGCGAAGTTGACGCGATTCATGAGCACCCCGCACTCGGGACACTTGAGGTACAACACAGGCTCCAGCCTCCTGGCCTTGGTCTCCTCCCTCGGGACAGGATACTGCTCGAACTCGGCCACCTTCTTGCGTCTCACCGCATCGAAGTCATCGTTTCCGAGCCACAGCCCGCAGCACTCAGGGCATTCGTACATGTCCAACCCGTCCGTCGTGCGACGCCGCAGGGGCACGGCACAGCGAGGACAGGAAAGGGCCCGATCGGACACCGCCTCGATTTTTTGAGGATGCAACACCAACCCGCAATGGGAACAAAACCTGGCCGTCCCGGGAATCCTGGCGAAACACGACGGACAGACCAGGGTCAACTTGGCCTGGTCCCGGTCCACCACGCCACCGCAGTACGGACAACGGTCCGCACCCTCTTCGAGAGGCCCGCCACAACTGGAACAATGGAGCACCGCCGCTTCGAGCGACTGCTGCCTCGGAACCGTCAGAATCGTGCCACAGGCGCACCGAACTTTCTCGCCGGGCGCGTATCCACTCACGTCGTACTGCCGGCCACAAGCGTCACAGAGCACTATCATGGGCGCATACTAACCAAGCCGCCTGTCCAAGTCAAAGCCGTCAAGTCAAAGCCGTCGATGTCATCGATAGAAACGATCCAAGCTGGTGAACTCAGGATTTGGGGTCAGTCCAACACATCATGGGAACTTTTCCTTGAACCGGCTGTCAAAAGATGCGGCGATCGAAAAAAGATTCAATGAAGGCGAACCAACGCAGTGGACATCCGGCCGATGCCCGCGACAGGAGACGACCATGCCGAGAATCACGACGCAAAACGACACGAATCGGGACGAACACCTGAATCGAGCGGCTCTTCCAGACCTCACGGGCCGGCGAGGCGCGGGGCGATCGGCAGGTACGACACACCGGGTCCGGTTGAGGCGATCGGTGGGTACGGCACGATGGATCCTTGCCGTTGTGGCGATCGTGATGGCGCAAACGGCGATCGCCGGTCCCCGCCGCCACGCACGACATCGCCGCCTGCATCCCTATCCACTGCGCAGTGGAGCATGGAACGGCGCGTCGGCGACCATCTCGGGCCATGACCTTCTTGTTTCCGTGGCCCTGGAGGGCGCGGGGACGGTCACCCTCGTCCTGCTCAAACCGGCCGGCGGACTGGTGAGCCGCAGCCGGACGACCGCCCTTCCGAAGGTGAAACACACCATGCGATTTCGGCTCGCCCTGCCGAGACGAACGGCGGATTTGGACCTGTACCGCCTCAGGGTCGAATTCCAACCGTCCGGAAAGAACAGGGCCAAACGAAGTATCATCCTCCCTTTGAGTCGCATCATCAACTATCCCATGATCACCCTCGATGGTCAGCGCACCCTGATCATCGGGGCCGTGGCGTCCCTCAAGATCGTGGTCCGCAGCCCACAACTCCGCGCGTTCGCCAATGCACGCGTGGATGTGGCCATTACAAGAAAGCACCGTCCACCGGTCACGGCACGCAGTCGCACCGACTCGGCCGGCCTGGCACGCCTGTCCATGCACATCCCGTCGCGATGGACTCCAGGCCCGGCGAGCATCACCATCACAGCCTGGTCGGCTGGGCTGCGGCGTCGCATCCGATTGCCGGCACGCATTGCCAGACGTGCTCAGATCCTGCTCCACACCGACAAACCCATCTACCAACCAGGGCAGACGGTCCACCTTCGCATCCTGGCCCTGACCGAACCGGCTCGACAACCCAAGGCAGGCACCAAAGTGACCGTCTCCTTGCGGGATCCCCGCAAGAACTTGGTCTTCGAAGAACACCTTCGAACCGATGACTTCGGCGTGGCAGCCACGGATGCACCCCTGGCCACAGGAATCTTGACCGGACGCTACACAATCCAGGCCGGACTCGACGACGCCCGGCAAGGCGAACGAACGGTCCGCATGACGAAAACCATCAAGGTCTTCGCCTACAGGCCTCCGATCCTTGCGGTCGAGGCCCACATGGACCGTCCTTTCTACCGTCCCGGCGCGCACGCCGTCTTGGAAGTCAGGGCGCACCACATGTGGGGCAGCAAGGTCCAGACCGGTCGGGTCTCGGTCTCGTCTCATCTCGAAATGCACCTGAAGGGAGGAGGCGTCACCACGCATGAGCAAGGCAGCTACCGAGGAAACTTCGATGCCCAGGGCATCTACCGAGTGACCATCCCTATCCCGTCAGCCAAGAGCCTGTATGCATATGCGGACGGCGGGTACCGCATGATCGTGGCCATGAAGGTCACGGCGTCCGGCGGATTTTCCGCCAAAAAAACCATCTCAGTGCCCGTCTCCAAGCAAAGCATCCTCATCGACGCTCTGCCCAACATGGGCAAACTCGTGGCCGGACTTCCCCAGCCCGTGACCATCGTAGCCGTCACCCCGGACGGCAGGCCGGCCAGGGCCACCTTGTCGGTGCGCCTCGACCACGGACGATTCGTGGCTCGGCCCGCTGCCCCATCGCTGCCTCGCATCTGGCCCTGGTCCCGTAGGTCAGACGCACAAGCCCACCAGCCAAGACGACCGGGTCGGCGCATGGAGGTCCGAACCGACCGACACGGCGTCGCGACCCTGTGGGTCCTGGCGCACCGGCGCTCGCACCACGGCCTTCGCATGGTGATCCAGGCCCGAGACCCACAGGGCCACCAGGGCCGCCACGCGGCCAGACTGGCCTTCTGGAAGGGACGCGGACTCGTGGTGACCACCAACCGCACCCTGATTCGAGCCGGCAACCGGGTCCGCATCACCGTGTACGGTCCCAAGAACTTCAATGGCAACCTATACCTGGAGCTGGGTGGCTGGGGTCAGACCACGACCACCCTTTCTGCCGTCATGACGGCGGGACGCGCCAGCATGGAGGCGGCAATTCCAAAGTCTGCCGTGGGAGCCATGCGCCTCTCGGCGCAACTCGACGATGGCACGAAGCAGCCGCCACAGGGGAACACGATCCTGTTCGTCCAGCCCCTCGACCGATTGCGGGTCCACATGGCATGGAACCAATCCGCCTACCGACCCGGCCAGCCAGCGTCACTCGCCATCTCGGTCACCGACGAGCAGGGAAGACCCAGGCAGGCGGCCCTCGGCCTCGCCGTGATCGACCAGGCCATCTATTCCATGACCGGCACCCACCCCCAAAGCCACATCGAACGATTCCTGCTCGACGACCCCGCACGTGAATCGACCATGAGCTTCCAGTCCGTCACCGCGGAAAAACTGCTCGCCGGTCCGGCGTCCACTGATCGTCAGGCGCTGGCTGGCGCCCTGGCCGGTCTGTTCCTCAAGAAAGGATACCAAGGCTTCTGGCACGACCTGCACCGAACCATTAAACAGGAAGCCGCCGCCTACCAGGTCTCTCTCCATCGCCGGCTCGCCCGGGTCCTCAAGCCCTGGTTTCGCCGTAGGGCAAAAGTGATCGGCGCGGCCATGAAACGATTCTGGAAGGCCAAATACCGCAACAAATCTCTTTGTGACAACGAGTGGCCGTTGTTTCCAACGGTCGCCAAGCTGCTGCGCAAGAATGCGCTCAATGCACAGGACGCACAAGACCCTTGGGGCCACAGGATGCAGATCCAGGGCAAGGATGGAAACGGCTGCTGTCCGATGTACCCGAAGTCCGGTATCCTGATGATTATGCTGCAATCCGCCGGACCGGACGGCCGATTCGAAACCGCTGATGACCTCCTCATGGGCCCGTATCGAGTCTCGATGCGGGCCATTCCCCGCAACCACAACTGCAGCGTTGGATGCGGATGCGGAGGAGGTGGCGGATTCGGTGGCCCCTCGGCCTTCGGCCACAGTGTTTTCATCCGGATGGGCCACGCCAATCTTCGGCCTCCCGGTTTTGCGAACCAACAACGAATCACAGTCCGCAAACGCATGGCGGAGACCCTGACCTGGCAGCCCTTGCTGCGCACCGATGACCAGGGGCACGCCAAGGTGCGCATCAGCCTGGCCGACAACATCACCACCTGGGTCGCCAGCATCCTCGCCTCCGATCGATCCGGACGGCTTGGCTTCACCGTGGCCCGGTCGCGCGCCCTCAAGAAACTTTTCTTGGACATGAACCTTCCCCTGCGCCTGAGCCGAGGCGACCGACTGAACCTGCCCGTCGTGCTGCACAACGAAACATCCCACAGACGCCCTGTGACCGTCTCTCTGCGGCCCGCTGGCTGGTACCACACTCCAAACGCAACGAAACGGGTCGTTCTCCCGGCTCACGGCACCAAGCAGGTCCTGTTCCCCATCGAGGTGCGCCGCCTGGGGCCCCAAAAGCTCACGGCCATGGTCACAGGCCGCTCGCTCGGCGACGGTCTGACCCGAACCACCCTGGTAGAACCCCGCGGCATGCCCGTCCAGCTCGCGACGAGCGGCACCCTCTCCTCGTCTTTGCTTGGAAGCATCACGATCCCACCGTCCGTATCCAAAGGAACCGGAAAACTCACCGTCACCCTGCAGTCCGGCCTGCCCGGTGTGATCCGAGACAGCCTGTCCGGTCTGCTGCGCCAGCCCTCCGGATGCTTCGAACAAAACGCATCGATCACCTACCCGAACATCCTCGTGCATCACATCCTGGGACGCCGCAAGGACGCCCTGTGGAAAAAGGCCCATCGTTTCGTCCTGGCCGGCTATCAGCGCATGCTCTCCTACGAGGTCCCCGGAGGCGGATTTTCCCTGTTCGGCCAAAAGCCGTCCAGCATCTTCCTGACCGCGCTCGGCCTCCACATGATGGCGGACCTCAAGGGGCTCGTCCCCGTGGATCCGATCGTAATCCGACGATCGATCCGATTCCTCAGTGACCACCAAAAGTCGAACGGAGCCTTTGCGGACGACCCGAAGCTGACCGCCTACGTGGCCTGGGCCATGGCCCGACATCGACGGCGCAGCAACACCGTGTCCCGGGCCATCCGCTTCCTGCGCTCTTCGAGGACCAAACTCCTCGCCAGTCCGTACGCAACCGCCCTGGCTGCGAGCGCCCTGGGCGCGGCCAGACGAATCAAGACTCGACTCGGCGCTCGTCTGCTCGCCTCCCTGTCCGCAACGGCCAGACGTGCACGCGATGGCAGCCGTTTCTGGGAAACCAAGGCCGCCGCCGCTGCGCGCTCCGCAGGCAACCGCGCCATTCCCGCAGGTGGAGAAGGCATCTTCACCCTGTCTGGATCCGCCGGTCTTTCGGCCAAGACCGAAATCACGGGGCTGGCCACCCGAGTCCTGGCCCAGCGTTCCAACAGCTTCGATCTGGCTCGCCGAGCCATCAAATACCTTCTCACCCACCGGGACCAAGGCGGAGCCTGGTACAGCACGCAGGCCACGGTCCTGGCGCTCCAGGCCCTGCGGGCCGGACAAGGATTCCTCGGAAGCCGATCCGTGGGCACCGTGGCCGTCCTGTTCGACGGCAGGCCGGCAGGACACATCACGCTGTCCGGTCACCGAAGAGGCCATTCGCTGTCCAGCCTCACCCTCGACCGCGCCATGCTCACCCCCGGCAGACACCGAATCCGACTCGTTCCATCAAAACGAGGCTCTGTCCTGTACCGCATCGCCCTCTCGTACAAAACCGACCCAAAACCGGCAGCACCGGCAGCAAACGAAGAGCCCAGGACCACAGCCACTCCGCAATCCCGGCGGTTACCACGGACCGCGGTCGGCGGCTCGAATCGCTTCCTCGTGGACGTGGCGGCCCGGGCACGCGCCAATCCAGAGGGCCCCATCCTGTCCGCAAAAATGACCTACCCTCGCCGCGCCCTGCGACGGTACGAATCCATCACCACGTACCTGGAGGTCGCAAACCGCACAGGGTACTCATCCAAGGCTCCCATGGTGGAACTGCGCCTCGCTCCCGGCATGACACCCATGCGCTCCGACCTGGACGCCATGGTCCGAACCAAACAGATCCAACGCTACGAGGTATCGCCCGGACGAATCGTCTTCTACCTGTCCAGACTCCCCCATGGAACGAGTCGCAGCCTCTCCCTCCGCATGGTCCCCACCCTGACCGGTCGGTTCTCGACCAACCTCTCTTCGATCTACGACTACTACTACCCGGAAGGCAAGGCGTACGTCCACCCGCAAACCCTCGTCATCCGCTAACCAACGCCGCGCCCGCCCGGACGCTCACTCCGACATCATCATGGACACTTGGCCAAAACATCGATTTCAGCCTTGACCAAGCAGACAAGAAACCGCACATTCTGTCCGAAACAACCACTGGGGCCCTTCACAGAGGCCCGGCAAGCAGGAGGTGCCTCAATGGCCACACAGGAAACCATCGTAGAAGCCATCAACAAGGTCGAACACCCTGAAGTATCCGTCAGTCTCGTCGATCTCGGCATGATCCGCGACGTGAAGGTGGACGAAGAAAGCCAGGTCACCTTCACTCTGGTGATCCCCTTCATGGGCATTCCCGACATGATTCGCGATTATATGATCGGCTCTGTCTCCAAGGCCGTCACCGAAGCAGGAGGCAAGGTCACGGGCGTGGACCTCGCCGTCATGACCGACGAGGAACGACAGGCCTTCTTCCAGCAGGAACAGTCCAACTGGAAGGGATAGCCTGATACCAAAAACCAACGTCCTCCTGCCCTGCCCTGCCCGCGCCCCTGAGACTGCGGACCAACCTCTTCGGTCAGCCATCCACTTCTCGACATCAATATTAAGAAGTGGTGGAGGTGAATGGCTCGTCCAGCGTCGCCGCCTGGCCGACGTCCTGCGCGCCAAACCCACCGATGGAGGAGTGGACGACGGCGGACTCGGACAGGACGGAAGGCCCCGGTCCGACGGAGGCAGCAGGGACGCAACCGTTCCAACGGACGCTTCGGGTACGAATTCTGGAGGCGGCGAAGGCGGCTGTGGGTGTCGGGCCGTCCCTGGATCGCCATCGACTAGGCAGCCAGGCCACCCAGGGCGGCCTGGACTGCCAGGGCTGCCCACCCTACTCCTGATCATGGCGGGCATCCTCTGGCTCCTTGTCCGGGCATCCAAGCAACGCGAGAGACGGTAACGTCACAGGTGGCCGTCACGTCAGGGCAAACGAGCCCGACCAGGGCTTGAATCCTCATGTTCCTCAAAAAGATATTTCGATTCCTGCGGGGGTTTTCTCATCCTGACCCGTTTTAGGGATACATGGCGCCTTCTAAGCCCAGGAGCATGCAATGAAGTCCAAAATGGTCAATCGCCTTCTTTCGGCCTATGTGGACAACGAACTGGAGACAGACCTTCGTATCCAGGTCGATTCCCATGTCCAAGAATGTCGCAGATGTCGGGCCCGGGTTGCTGAGTTGCGGGCCCTGGAATCTCGTCTCCTGGCTTCAGACTCCACGCCGGCCGTTCCCGACGATTTTGCAGACAGAGTCCTGTCGGCGGCCAGGAAACAGGTGGACGCCTCGGCGGCACCGAATCGAGGCCTGCCATGGCTGCGTGGGCTCTTGAGCCCCGAAAAGTCCGGCCGCCAGGTACCCCTATGGCTTTCAGGATGTTGCACCGTGGCCCTGGCCCTGACCCTGGGCGTGTTCCTGTCGGTCGGTCCCAAGACGGCAATGGAGAAAACGAGCAACAAAACGAGGGTACAAACCACGGCAGGTCCGGCCCTGGCGGATGATTACGGGTTCGAATGGTTCGCCTCCATGCCGCCCGGATCCATTGCCTCGGCATGCGTGAAGATAACGGCGCCCCCGATGGGGTCACGGGAGTTCGGTCCATGAAACAACTCAAGTTCCTCGGTATCCTGTTCTCAGTGGCACTGAACGTTGTGCTGATTGCCGGACGACTCTATGCCTGGAGGACCACATCTCACAAAGAGAAGCGGCAACAGCCTCCGCGCGCACTCTTGAAACAGCTCAACCTGCGTCCCGATCAACTCAAGCGATTCACTGCTGGCTGCCGCCCGTTCAAGGAGTCGATCAGAAAACACGGAGAACGGATGAGGGCAAAACGCCTGGATCTTCTGGATCTCCTGGCAAACCGTCCATCGGACCAGGCCGCCATCCAGGCCGTGGTACGGGATATCCAGGTCCTCCAGCACGACATGCATGCGAAGGTGGTCCATCACCTGATCGAGGCGAGTCGGATCTTCACGCCGAAACAGCGCACCCGATTCTTTGCCTTACTCAAAGAACGCATGCGCACCAGCCGGCTCTCGCGCCCGAGATGGATGCCTCGAAGTCATTGAACCGATCCGTACGCTCCGTGGCTTGGCCCCACGGATCATTGAGCCGACCGTCAAGCTCATTGAATTGCCCCCTCGGAATCATTGTGCAGACCCGCGGGTTTCGATTGGAAGGAGCACATTGTATGAACGGTCCATTTGCACCGATGCACGTTCTCCGCGTCCTATGCGGCGCTGCACTCATGCTCGGCGCCGCGACCTGGACACAAGGTTGCACCGTCTCACGCCTGGATCGACTGCTCGCCGGCGTCCCGTCCTCGTCCGCTGCGTCCTTTCGCAATGGCCGCCAAGGGGTGATTCTCCCGGCCGTTTCCACCAACGAAACACTGAACTTCAAAAGGCGCATAAACCTGTCGCAATGTATTCAGGTGGCCCTGGAACACCGCCCGGAAACGCGCGGCACTTGGCTCACCGTACGGGCTGCTGCCGCTGGCGTCGGCAGGGCAAAGGCCGCCTACCTGCCATCCCTCGACCTATCGGCCCAAGCTGTGATCGGCGATCCACTCGAACCGTCCAGTCCACAAACGAAGGGCGTTTCGTATGTCCTGGAGGCAAACCTAGGCCTCCATTATCTCCTGTTCGATGGAGGGGGTCGGGCCGCAGGCGTCGCTGCCGCAAAGGCCAACCTCATGGTAGCGGGATTGACCCACAACGCAAAACTTCGCGAAGTGGTCCGGTCCGTGGAACTTGCCTACTACGGGCTTCTGGCAACTGAGCAACAAGAAGGTATTGCGCGGCAATCCGTGCGGCAAGCAACAGAACACGTCGCCCTGGCCAAAGCCCGCAGGGAAAATGACGTCGCTCTTCGGCTGGACGTCATGCAGGCCGAGACGGCGAAGGCCGAGGCGACCCTCGCCTGGGTACGGGCACGCAGCCAAACCCGACTGGCCCGAGGCCAACTGGCCCATGCCATGGGGCTCTCCCCTACTGTGATGATCCGAGTGGCGGCTGTTCCTCCCCACGACCCTCTTGAGGCAGTAGGCCGCATCCAAGCACTCCTCCAGGAAGCCGCCGCACACCGGCCCGAATTGAACGCGGCGCGGGCAGAGGTGAGCCTAGCTCGCGCCAAGGCCCGAGGCGCCCAGTCTCGATACTGGCCCGTCTTGACGCTCAACGCTCAGGCAGGGGTTCAACTCCGAAAAGCCAGCACCCAATACACGAACTGGACCGTCGGACTTGGTATCACCTTTCCATTTTTCGACGGTCTCGACCGAGAGTATGCGATCCGACAGGCAAGACTCGAGGCTGCAAAAAGCGAGACCGATGTGGTCGGCGTGGCCCGCGACATCGAAATGCAGGTCTGGACCGCCTTCGCCTCACTGAAGGAAGCCGCCGCCGCGATTCGAGCCGCCCGGACGCTGGTGCAGAGCGCCAAAGAAAGCGTGGAGACGGCCGAAGGTCAGTACCGGGAGGGGGTGGCGTCGATCATTGCACTCGTGGACGCTCAGACCGCCCATGTCCGGGCTCGACTCCAGTTGGTCCAGGCTCGACTCGCCTGGTATGCAGACATGGCCAAACTGCGCTGGGCCGTGGGTCGATTTCGTGAGACAGCTCCTCCCCGCAAAGGACCGCCAAGTGCCATGCACTCGACAGTGAAGGTGCGGCTCCATAAAACGCCAACACCGGGCAACGCCCCGTCTGCGACCCGGCCATCAGAAACGAGGAGGCCGGCACAATGAAGAAGGCTAAAAAGAAACGGTTGAAACGCATCCTGGTGCTGGCCCTCGTTTTGGTCGGGATATTTTGGGCATATTGGCAGTGGGGTTACAATCCAAAACAAAAGAAATCTCCGGGCAAACGGGCTCGCGTCATTCGCCGTGAGTTCCGAACCACGGTGATGGCCACCGGAACCGTCAAGCCCCAGGTGGGTGCCGAAGTCCGGGTGGGTGCCCGGATCTCGGGCAAGGTGGAGCACCTGCGCGCCAACATTGGGGACAACGTCAAAAAGGGGCAGGTGATCGCAGAACTGGAAAAGGCGGACCTGGAGGCAGGAGTACGACGTCGACGAGCCGAGGTCAGGGTCGCCCAGGCTCGGGTGGGAGACGCAAAGGCCCGATTGCTGCTGTCGCAACTCCAACTCCAACGCCAGGAACGGCTCAAAAAAAAGGACTTTACCACCCAGGATGCCTTGGACCGGGCCCGAAGCGAAGAAGCAAGCGCCCACGCCGGGTTGATCCTGGCGACGCGACAGGTAGACGCCTCCAAAGCCGCACTCAAGGAAGCCAAAGTGAAGGTTTCCTACACGGTACTCACAGCTCCTATCGACGGCGTGATCGCCTCGGTCGCCACCCAGGAAGGGGAAACGGTTTCGGCCGGACTCAAGGCTCCTACCTTCGTCACCATTTTGGATCTGAAACGTCTCCAGGTGGACGCCTACGTGGACGAGGTGGACATTGGCAAAGTGCAGGTGGGACAGCACGCAATCTTCACGGTGGACTCACTGCCCGGACGCGAGATGCAGGGTACGGTGACCGCCATCTACCCGAAGGCCGTGATCCAGGACAACGTGGTAAACTACGACGTGGTCTTGTCGATCCTGACGCCCTACGAAGGCCTCCTGCGACCCGACATGACGGCAAATGTAACCATCCAGATTCAGGCTCGGAAGGGAGTCCTCGCTGTGCCGGCAAGGGCCGTGCGACGGATTCGGGGCCGAACCGTGGTGGTCGTCCGCTCAGGAGGCCGACCGGTGCAACGCCCGGTGAAGGTAGGATGGAAGGATGGTCGGTGGGTCGAAATCTGCAGCGGCTTGAAGGAAGGAGAAACCATCCTCCTGTCGACACATTGAAATGAATCATGCACACACAGGCGCATCGAGGTAAATCATGGATCAAGAAACGGAAAAACGAATGATCATGGAGGCCGACGGTCTGGAAAAAACCTACGGCGCTGGCGCCACAGCCACCCAGGTCCTCCACGACATCAGCTTCCAGGTGGCACGAGGCGAATACGTGGCAATCATGGGCACCTCGGGGACGGGGAAGTCCACCCTGATGAATATACTCGGGTGCCTGGACAAACCCACAGGCGGACAGTATCGCCTCGACGGGGTCAGCGTGGACACACTCGACGATGACGACGTTTCCCACCTTCGGAATCGAAAACTCGGATTCGTGTTCCAGCAGTTCTACCTGTTGGAACGGGCCACGGCTCTGCGAAACGTGCTCCTGCCCCTCCTCTACACAGAGGACTACCCGGATGACGCCAATGAACGGGGCGAAGCGGCTTTGTCCGCCGTCGGTCTGGGGGATCGCATCCGCTATCGGCCGAACGAACTGTCAGGTGGGCAGCAGCAGCGGGTGGCCATCGCCCGGGCGCTCATCAACAACCCTGAAGTGCTCCTGGCGGACGAACCCACCGGCGCCCTGGACAGAAGGAGCGGACTCGGCGTGCTAAGAATTTTCCGAAAACTCCATGCCAAGGGCCACACCGTCGTCATGGTGACGCACGACGAGGCGGTGGCCGAACACGCCCAACGCATCCTCGTCATGAGGGATGGCAAATTAGCGGAAGATCGATCCGTGGCGACCCCCCGTAATCCGGACACAGAACTCGCGGAACTCGGCGACGAGGAGACTACACAATGACGCTCTCGAACCTGTTTCGCGAAAGCATGCGGTCCTTGGGAGGCAACAAGGTCCGCACCTTCTTCATGATGGCCGGCACCATCGTCGGAATCGCGGCACTCGTCTTGGTGATGTCCATCGGCAAGGGAACGGAACGAAAGATCATGAAGAAGGTGGAAACCTTCGGCCCACATGCCATCATGGTGCTCACCGGGGGAGGCAAACAGCTCGGTCCTCCGAATATGAACATCACAACCCTCACCCTCGAAGACGCCAACGCCATTCGGCAGGGCATTCCCAACCTGAAAATCGTCACCTCAATTGCACGGAAACTTCGCATGGGCCTTCGGGCCGCCGGACATGAATACCAGGCTATGGTCTGGGGCGTCGAACCCGCCTTTCATGATTCGTATCACTGGTACGTCTCCTCAGGCGAAGAGTTCTCCGACGAAGATGTGGCCACCCTCGCTCGGGTATGCGTCATCGGTGAAACCGTTCGCCAGCAACTGTTTGGGGACCAGGACCCCGTCGGTCAGACCATCTACGTCAACAAGGTCCGACTCCGAATCAAAGGCCTTCTCACCAAGCGAGGACGGACGCCCCTAGGGGGCGACTTCGACGCCCGGATCCTCGTCCCTATCACCACGGCCATGCGCCGCCTGCTCAACGTGGACTATTTGGGTGCCATCCGGATCATCGCCAAATCCAGAACGAACTTGGGAAAGACGGTACGGGCCGTCGAAGCCCTCTTGCATCGTCGGCATCATATCACGCCACCAAAAGAGGACGACTTTCGGGTGCTCTCTTCGGACCGTATTCAAAAAATGGCACGGCGGACGGCGCGCACCCTGTCCATCTTGCTGTTGTCCCTGGCTGTGCTGAGCATGCTCGTGGGCGGTGTGGTGCTCATGAACATCATGCTCATCTCAGTGGGCGAGCGGCAAAAAGAAATCGGTCTCCGTCGCGCCGTGGGCGCGACCAAGCGACAAATCGGGATGCAGTTCCTGATCGAAGCTCTGTCGGTGACACTGATCGGAATGCTCATCGGCGGCCTTCTCGGCGCGGGCATCACGCTGCTGTTGGGGCAGTACACGCGCATGCCTGCCGTTCTGTCCTGGGAGTCGGTGGGGATCTCCGTGGCCTTTGCCCTCTTGGTAGGCACAATCTTCGGGGTGCAACCTGCACGGAAGGCCGCCGCATCCTCGCCGGTCGATGCGCTTCGATGATCACATGAGGAGTCGTCGTGAAGGTCACACAAAGTCTTGCCGTCTCGTTGGAAATCCTGGTCGCGCATAAGGCGCGAACTCTACTCAGTATTCTCGGTCTCGTGGTGGGCGTGGGCGCCGTGGTGCTCATGGTGGCTGGGGGACGAGGTGCCCAAAAAGAGATTTTGAACCGCATTCGGAATATGGGGACCAATCTGATCATCGTGAACGCAGGCCAAACCCGAATCATCGCAGGTCGTCGACGCCAGATCGGCACGGCCACCACGCTGATTCCTGCCGATGCCAAGGCAATTCAGGCCAACTGTCCCCACGTTCGCCTTGCAGCCTCGGCCTGCAACAAGAAACGGGCGGTTCGGTCCGGTTCGCAAGACGCCACCACGAACGTGGTGGGCATGTCCAGGCAGGCCTTTCAAATTCGCAACATCCAAGTGGCATCTGGACGCATGTTCGACGATCAAGAAAGCCGAGGGAGCCGCAGGGTGGCTCTCCTGGCTCCGACAGCGGCTCGAAACCTTTTCGGTGACGACGACCCTGTGGGCGAACGCATCCGGATCGGCCGAGTTCCATTCGAGGTCATCGGAGTCACAGCTCCCAAGGGCACTGATGCAAACGGAGCCGACCAAGACGATTTGATCGTCGTCCCGGTGTCCACGGCCATGAATCGACTGTTTCACGTGACCTCCGTGGACACGGTGTACGTGCAGGCCACGAGTGCCAATGCGCTGTCCGATGCAGAACGGGAAATCCGACGGATCCTACGCAGAAGGCATCGGCTGCGCCGCAAGCCCGACGACTTCACGATCCAAAACCAGTCGACGCTCATCGATGCCGAACGCGCCACGACTCAAAATATGATCTGGCTCATCGGCGGAGCAGCGGGCATCTCCCTGCTGGTGGGAGGCGTCGGCATCTTGGCCGTCATGTTGATCTCGGTTCGGGAACGCACGGCAGAAATCGGACTGCGCCGAGCGATAGGCGCATTACGGCGGGACATCCGCAATCAATTCTTGATGGAAGCTGCCATGCTGGCATCTGGAGGAGGTCTCCTGGGGGTCACCCTGGGGGCTGGAATCGCATGGCTGGTGTCATGGCTCGGCTACTGGAAAACCGTCCTGTCCTGGCCCTCCGCAGCGGTCGCCCTGGCGTTCTCCATAACCCTAGGTATAATATTTGGAATCTATCCGGCCATGCGGGCCGCCCGGTTGGAACCCATCGAAGCCCTGCGCACGGAGTGAACCGCCCATGCGCCTGCTGACCATGGCCTGCATGATGCCATCGTGCCGTGCAGGACAGGAGAGACCCGGAAAACGCGCCGAGAACGTTGATGACCGTCTCGAAAAGAGGCACTCAGTGATCACGCGATCAGATGAACACCTCATGCAGGCATTGGCCAGGCAGGACATGGCTGCTCTGGGAGAACTCGTTCGTCGGCACCAGCGCTTCGTTTGGGGGGTTGCCTACCAATTCCTCTCCGATGCATCCGAAGCGGAAGACGTTGCCCAAGAAACCTTCCTTCGACTGCTCAAGGCCGCGCCTCGGTACCGCCCGACGGCATCCTTGCGCAGCTATCTTTTCCGAATCGCGTCGCGGCTCGCCATGGACGTGGGGCGTCGCAGACAGCGGTTGCAGACCGAAGGGTCGTCGCCAGACACCGCAGATGTCCGGGCGACCCCTTCACAGGCCGCCTCCGCCCACGAGGACGCGGCGCAGGTGCGCCATGCGCTCTGCCGCTTGCCACCTCGACAGCAAATGGCCGTGATCGGCAAGTACTTCGAGCAGATGTCCTATGCGGAAATCGCGGCGGCCATGAAGGTATCGACCAAGGCCATCGAGCGCATCCTCGACCGGGCCCGTAAGAGACTTGCGACGGAACTACGCATCGACGAGGTAGCTGCGCAAGCGACAAAGGAGCGCCTTGTCGAAGAAGATGCCTGAAAACCGATCGACGCCCTGGTCATCGATCGAAACGGCGGGGCCATCTACGAATTCTACGACACGCGGGCAACGGACACGAGCCTGCCCTCCTGGCGACCGGCATCCTCGTGCAGAAAAAACGGAGACGAAGCAGATCGGAACCAACGGACCGACGCGCAGCGTGAGACCTCGCCGGCGGAGCGATCGAACCATCCCAAATCACCAGCGGCTCTTTTGGTCTGCACGGAAGATGGACGCACTGCATCCTTCGTTCTATGCTATCGTTGTTTGATGAAGCGACCGGAAGGCAAGGGCTGAAAAGACATGGATCGGAGGGACCTGGTGACCAGCATCGACGACGAACGACGGGACACGGACTCGAAACGAGATGACCGTCCATCGTTGCGGCAGGGAGACGCTCACCCGTCGTCGGACAAAGAAAACGCCCACCTGTCCCCGTCGAAACAGGCTGGCCGCCCGGAGCATGCGAACGACGCATCGGAAAGAGCCGACCCCTACCAAGATTCCGCCCTGGCGAGCCGCCGTGAGTTTCTCACGAGAGCCGTCGGCGGTGTGGCCGTAGGCGGCCTTCTCGCTGCGGGCAGCCTGGTCCTCCACCGCGGCCGCGGCCAACGACTCACCAAGGGACAAAATCTCCAGCCGGCCCGATCCTTTCGCGTCGTCTCGCCCAAGGGCTCGCCCACAGGGGTCATGGTCACCGGATCCGACCTGGCAAAGCGACTCGATGCGGCCCTCAATCGATTGGGCGGACTCGGCCATTTCATCAAACCTGGAGACCGGGTTCTGCTCAAGCCCAACATGGCCTGGGATCGAGAACCCGACTACGCGGCCACCACGAATCCCGCCTTGGTGGAACTGTTGATCCGGCGCTGCAAACGGGCGGGAGCCAAGCAGGTCATCGTTTCCGACCACAGCGTGTCGGACCCACATCGCGCCGCTCGGCGTTCGGGCATCGAACAGGCCTGCACCAAGGCCGGGGCAAGACTGGTGATTCCAGGCTCGAACGACTACGTCACGGCTCGACTGGCAGGCAGACGACTCCAGTCCTGGCCGGTGTTGTCGCTCCTCTACAAGGTGGACAAAATCATTGACCTGCCCGTTCCCAAGCACCACAGTCTGAGCCGGATGACCGGAGCCCTGAAGAACTGGATCGGCATCGCCGGCGGCACGAGGCGGCGACTCCACCAGGACATCGGCACCACCATCGTGGACCTGATCGCCGCATTCCCACCGACTCTCGTGGTGGCCGACGCCTCCCGGGTGCTCATGCGCCATGGCCCCACCGGCGGCCGCCTCTCGGATGTGAAGGAAACCAAGGTCCTCGTGGCCGGCACCGACCCTGCAACCGTGGACGCCGCACTCCTGCCTCTGCTGGGCCTCGAACCCGATCAGGTCACCCACCTGCTCAATGCCGTGGCCCGCGGCCTGGGCACCACCGACCTGTCCATCATCAGCCGCATCCACCTGGACGGGTGACCCGCATCACGCGGATGACCTTCTGCCTTGTGTGTGAATGCGGCTGTCGGCCGCGTTTGGCTGCGCCTCGACAAATCTGGAGCATTGATGCAGATGTCCCATAGGCATTACAACCAGGGCTGTGAGAGCCGGTGAGCCGTTTCTTCGAGATGGCCATCGAGGATCGCCTGGCGCAGATCC
Organism: Deltaproteobacteria bacterium; assembly: GCA_021162935.1. GTDB lineage: Bacteria > Myxococcota_A > Polyangia > HGW-17 > SLPX01 > JAGGXR01. Next base: position 47,888 of record JAGGXR010000010.1, on the reverse strand, counting down.
GTCATGAGTTGGCGGTAAAACCACAGATTATGGGTCGTGGCCAGGACGGAATAAAGGATCTCCTTGCGGCGATAGAGATGGCTCAGATAGGCCGTGGAGAATCGGCGGCAGGTGGGGCATCCGCACGCCGGATCCGGCGGGTCCATGTCCGTGCGGAACCGGGCATTGGCCACGTTGATGCGGCCACGCGAGGTAAAGAGCTGTCCGTTTCTGGCGTGCCTCGTGGGCATGACGCAATCAAACATGTCCATACCCGCCTGAACGGATCGAATGAGATCGATGGGCGTGCCCACGCCCATCAGATAACGCGGCCGCTCGTCGGGCAACCTGGGTGCCAGGTCGTCGACGAGTTCGTGCATCACGTCGGGCGGCTCGCCCACACTGAAGCCTCCCAGGGCCAAGCCATCGAACGGCAGAGACGCCACCTCGTCCAGGTGCGCCCGTCGCAGGTCGAGGTGCACCCCGCCCTGGACGATGCCGAACAAAGCAGTTTCGTCGGGCCTCGCCACGGTGAGGCAGCGCTTCGCCCACCTCGTGGTCCGCTCCATGGCCTCTGCCACCTTGTCCTTGGGCGCGTCCGAAGGTGGACAATGGTCCAGGACCATGGCGATGTCCACCCCCAGGCGCACCTGGACCTGAACCATGCGTTCCGGGGTGATGAACTCACGCGCCCCGTCCAGGGGCGAACGACTCTCGACCCCCTCGTCAGTTACCTTCACCACGTCCTTGAGGCTAAAAAGCTGGTAGCCCCCCGAATCAGTCAGCACCGCACCCGGCCATCCCATGAACCGCTGCAGGCCCCCGGCGGCCGCCACCAAATCTTCTCCTGGCGACAGATGAAGGTGATACGAATTCGAGAGGACCAGCCGAAAACCGAGGGACTCGATCGCCGAAGGATCCAGGCCCTTGACCGTCCCATAGGTACCAACGGGCATGAACACAGGAGTCTCGACCCGGGCGTGGGCGAGATCCAAGACACCGGCACGGCTCGTTCCCGATCGTGCCACAACGGAAAACTTCATCGACATCTCTCCTTCGGGTCATTGGGACTCGGCATGATCGAAAAACACGCTATTTCAGTCGAGTACAGAACGAATGACCTGCGAAAGGGCCCTGTGCAGACCATTTGGCAGCCAGTGTCATGGGCGGACCAAAAAAACAACAAAAATCACAAAAACAGTCATAATTCCGTTTTAAGGGTTGACATGTAAGGAGTCATGCATTATAGGAATAATTAGTTAGACGGAAGAAATCTGAATCAGACCGGAATTCCCCCCGTTCCCATGGCCGTTGCCCCCCTGACGACATCGGACGGAGAAGTTCTGGTCTTTTTTTTGTCTGATTCTCATTCCCGAACGCACACCCTGATCAACGCACTCGAAACGCCTTCTTGACCACCACGGAATTGCCAGCCGCATCGAAGACCCGGATCAGGAGCAAGGCAGGGCCGCGCCTCATACCGGAAGGAAGTCTGAACGAGAAGTTCTCGGCCCTCTGGTCGAAGGCACCGTCGGTCGGATCCACTGGGAACCAATTCTGAGCGTCCAGCGAATACTGGATCCCCACGATGCGACTAAAGGAATCGACCGACGTGCCGAACACACGCGGAACGCGGACCACGAGCGCCCGAACGGCCGGCTTGACGTTGTCCACCAGGAACGGCTCACTGATCCAGGTATCCGACTTGGCTCGACCAGCGGCGTTCGACCGTTCGTCCGATGCCACGACCCGCACCAAGTACCAGCCATCGGGCAAATTGACCGTCTTCCAGGTGACCGACGTGCCGGTCAGAGGCGTTTGCGACCAACCCAACTTGCGCCACAGGGCGCTGCCCACGACACGATAGTACAGACGATAAACGAGCGCATCACCATCGGGGTTGTCCACTTTCCAGGACACCTTGTAGCTGCTCGGAGCCGCGCTCGTCACCTTGGTGAGCCAAGACGCCTTGAGCACCTTGGACTTGGTCTTCTGAGCGCCCTGGTTGCCAATCGTGACACTCGCAATCCTGGGGCGCCGATTGATGGGAACAAAATAGAGGCGGACCCCGGTGACCCGGGCGCGAGGACTCCTCAGGGTAATCCGATACTGTAGGTAGCGACCAGGCTGGCTCGCCACCAAGCCGCCACGACGCCCGCCGGCGAGCATGGCCAGTCGGGCGAGAGGCTGCCAACGGCTCCATCCCGCGTCTGGTTTGGCCGTGTTGCCGGTCCGCGTCTCGATGGCCAAGTTCCCCGAAGCGGCCAGATCGAGACGCCCCCAACGGCTCGCCGAACCAGCGTCAAACGCCTTGGACAGGTATCGTCTCGCACCCCTTGGGACCATCACGTGCAGGGCGCCGGCATCGCCGGTTCCAATGCAGCGGATCCTGCCGGTCAGATGCAACGAAAGGGCCTGCCGCTCCTTCACGTCTGCCACGGTGGCCACGCTGTGATCCCGCCCCAGCAGCAACACCTGTCCTCGCATGCCCTCGGCGGCATAGACGTTGTCGTTGCCCGTCAGTTCCAGGCTCGTAAAGTAGCTCTGCTTCAAACCGTAGAGCTGTTCGGCGGCACCGGTTCCCCAGATACGAAACACGCCGCCCATGCCCTTCTTTGCTCCCAGACGTGGAATACGAATTTCGGGAGGACGCTTACGAACGACGCCGTGGACAGCCGTCCCCGCTTTCTTGTGACGCGACGGCACCTTCACCGACCAAGTCCTTGGGCCCTTGATCTTGTTGACCGCCGCATAGAGCACCCGACGGTTGCCCGCGAGCGCCCGCACCTCGGTGGCGTCGAAGTCGTGAACCGCCCTGGCCACGCCCTTCCTCACGAGGCGATAGACGATAGCCTTGGGCGAAGTGCCGGCATAGAGGGCGCCGCCCGGCCCATAGGTCAGGGCCAACACATGCTTGTCGGGCGCCTTCCAGTAGAGGGTCGCCTTGCCAGCCGCAGAAACCCGGTACAGCTCGCCCTTGGGCCCAGTCCCGGCAAAAATGGCGCCAGTTTTCGGTTCGGCCACCATGGCCCAGATGTGCTTGGCCTTGAGCTTGGCGAACAGACGGGCCTTGCCCGTCCTCGTGTCGACAGCGAAGATCTTTCCCTCCGGAATCGTTCCCGCATAGATGGTCGTTTTCGGTCCCGCCACCAGACTGGTCACGAGCACGGCACCGGGAAGAGAAACCAGCTTCTTCGCTCGAAAACCATCGAAGACCCACACCTCACCCTTGTCCCCGGTGCCCACATACACCTTGCCACCATGCTCGAGCAAGGCGAACACGAGGGACACGCCCTTGACGGCTCGCCGCTTGAGCACGAGGCCGGGCCGCAGCAGTCCTCGCGAATCGACCAGCACACCGTGGCCCTCGCCCTGGTTGAAATCAGCGTAGGTCTGGTTCACCCACACCTGGGTGCTCACCGCCCGCGCCGAAGCCGACCAGGAACAGGCCGCCAAGACGACGAGCCCCATTCCAATAGACCGCACCAGCCGCCCCCGCATGGCCGCCAATCGGCCCCAGATGCTTGTGGTCCCTCTCGTCGCCTCTGTCCGCTTCGCCTTGGAACATCCGTTCTTCCAACTGCAACTCGTGTCTCGCATCCATCTACCTCGATTGCTCTCTCGTTCCGTCACTGTTTCTGTCCATGACCCATGGGAGAATCCTACCCTACTCGTCACCTTCGGCTCTGAACCCGTATCCTGATGTCCTTGCTCCCCATGAGCATGTTGCCGAGCCACATGACCTTGCGCCAGGCCTTGGTCAAAACCTTCGAATTCTCGGCGTGGGTCGCCGAACGCATCGAGTCCAGCACAGACCCAGGCAGCTCCGTAATCAGCCGGTCACCAACGGTCGTTCCCTCACCGGCGGTTCGCACCGTGACCACCAACTGTTTCGAGCTGTACGTCCGCCGATAGATTCGGATCACGTCCTTGACCGTCCTGGGCGGGGCGAAGTCCGGCTTCACCTGGCTCCCAGCCTCGACGCGAATCCTCAAGACCGACCCGTCCGGCACCACTGGGATGCGCACCGGCACATTGACGTGGTAACGCCCAGCACGCCAACGATGGAGGGTGACCCTCAGGTTCATGATGGAACCTGGTTCCACCGTGGGCCGTTCCACGTCCAGCGCCACGATCTTGGCGACTCGCATCTGGTAGTCCACCTTGACCTGCACATCCATCCCCTGGACCTGCACCCTGCCAAATTGATTGGAAAAGAGCAGTCGCAGCAGGGCAATGCCGCGACTCCGACTCGCCAAAAAGCTCCGATAGGCACCCTTGGTGGAGGAAAGGTAATCCGTGAAGCTCAGGGCGCCAAAACGCTTCGTCCTGATGACCACCTTCGTGGTCACGAAAGCGTTCGTCATGTCCGAAACCGCGTCACGCAGGGCCGCCTTGACCACCAGGTACATGTACCAGGGCGCCATGGCCGGATTGGACAGCACGTCCACGTGGTACATTTTCGACAGCCCACGCGTGGAACGCACAGCCACGGACAAGGGGATCATGGGAGCCCGGCGCCTCTCGTCCACCGCAATGCAGGCTCGGCGGTCCTGAATGAGACTGCCCAGCTCATTCAGTGGGCTCGACATCTTGTAACTGCTGTAGATCGACGCCACGATGAGATGGATCCAGGCACCGACCGCCGGCAGGTAATGCTCGCCATTTCCAAAAAACGGATGACCGAAGGCAACCAACTGCTTTCCAACCACCGCCGTCACTGTTCCCGTGGCCATGGCGGTAAAATCGCCACGTACGAACTGCACTCCGATGGGGCCACCGTCCACGAATCCTTTCTGGGGGCCGTATCGACGAACCGCCGCCGAACCGCCGGCTCCACCGCGAACTGCAAACATGCCGTATTGCTTCAGCATGCCGTTCAGTTCGCCCAGACTTTCCGAATCGAAGCCAGACACCGTGACGGGCAGTCCAAGGGGCCGAATCCCGCCGGCCAACACGCTGCGTCCGGCACCAGGCACCATCAACCGATTGGTCATGGAAAGGTCCACGAGCGGACTGCGGCCCAGAGCCCGATCAGCCAGCGCCACGGCGCGGCTGCGCACCCGGACGACGGCACGTGCGGAGCGGCGCTGGAACGGAAACGTTGCCGTGGGAGCCGGCGGCTTAACCCCACCCATGCCGTGCAGCGGTCGTTTCAACTCGGCGAGCATGTTCCCGATGGGGGTTACCATGGCCAGGGGGTCCTTGGCGAACCTGGGGCCATAGGCCAAGGCGCCGGCCATCTTGCCGTTGAAATAGATGGGGCTGCCGCTCATCCCGGCCGCTACGCCCGCATGCTTGAACTTGGGATCGTCACACATGATGACGATGAGATCCTCGTGGGGAAACGCGTTCGGCAGGATCCCGAGGACCCGAACGTGGAACCGTTCGGGCTTGGTGCCGTGGAACACGGTCAGCCCATACCCCACCATTCCGCGCCGAATCTGACTGACCGGAATCGTGGCCAGCCTGGCACCAATTCCGGTCCGCCGCACCGGACCAGCCACAGCCGGTGCGCTCCAAAACATCATCACAGCCCAAAGGGCCGCCACACCTCGCATCTTCAACTACCTCCCGACGAATCGGCCTTCGCCCGCGAGCAACGACGACCTTCCGACCTGCTTGATGGTGCCTCCAACCGACGGAAGCCACTCGGGAATCCAAATACTAGCCCATTTCGGCAGTGAGAAAAGACAAAAAAACCTTCATCGCGCAACCCTGGCCCCAGCGTCCCATCATGACGAGGACGAGGCGTCACGGCCGGAATCGATCGTGCCTGACGCTTCGGCTCCCGAATCGGAATCCGGCCCGTCCAGGCGAACGCCATCTGCTGGGCTGGCGTCCGAATCGGTTGCTCCGCTGCGGGAATCCATGAATCCAGATTCGTCGAAACCAGGGGCCTGAGGCCCTCCGGTCTCAGGCTTTCCTTCCCGGCGGTTGTCATAGTACCTTGTGGTTGGGTAGGCAAAATCGATATCCACGCGATGCGCAAAGGCATCTAAGACATACTCCCACACCTTTTCTTCCATTCCGCGCCGCTGTCTAGGCCGTGTCAGGAATCGCAGGGTCAACAGGATGCCGGAATCCACCACCTTCGTATAAACCACGGGCGTCAGCTTTCCATACTTAATGTTGAACCGCCTTGTCATACGCTTCATCTGGGACGCAGCTTCCTTCGAAAGGCCATGACTGGCCTCCTGTCCTGCCCGAAGGGCAATTTCTTTGGCCGCTCTCCAGTTGCTCTCGAAGGTCACCAAGATGGGCATCTCGTGCCAAATGAAGGCAAAACCACGCGTGTAGTTGTATAAGGGCGTCTTGAGCACCTTGCTGTTGGGCACCGTGACCATGCGGCCCGTGCTCTGGTCCGCGTCCACCCACTTGCCCACCTCGACCATGGTAAACTGGAACAGTCCGGTGTCGATGACGTCCCCAGTGGTCTCTCCGATCGAGATGCGATCGCCTACGTGGAAGGCCCGCGTCCAGAACACGTACATGGCGCCAGCAAGGTTCGCAATGGTGTCCTGCATGGCGATGGCGATACCAGCACTGACCAGGCCCAAGAACGTTCCAATGGACCCGAATTTCCCGATCCAGATCCGCCACAGACTGACGAGCACGACCGTCACGGCTCCATAGTTCAAGAGCCGGAGCACCTTGCGATAGCTCGCGCCATCGGAAATCCGACGATCCGCCGCCTTGCCCAAGGCCCAGCGCAGCAGCACAACGATCAGGAGCATGGAGAGCGTGTAGAAGGTCCGCCCCAACCGGCCATGCACCCACCCGGACCACCCGCTCGTCCAGGCCGGACAGGCCCAATCGCTCATGGCACCCCACAGGGACGCCGCAGACACCCACGACCTGCTTGCGAGCTGCCACACGGCACTCATGATTCGCCCCCTCTCTTCCGGTCCTGCTGCTCCTGGGACGCCGACCACGCCAAAACCTCGTCCGATGCAGACCGATCCATCGTGGCCTCCGACGAGCCTCCCAGGCATCGAAGACTCTGCTCCACCCAACCCCGATAGGCCGCCACCTCATCGTGGCGTCTCGCCTCATCCCACCCCAACAGGGCTCCCATCCGGTCCGCAATGGACTCGGCGACCTCCAGGCTCGTCCTGACATCCTTGAGTCCAAAGCTGGTCCGTCTGATCAACACATCCTCGATGGTCTGGGCCATCTCGGTCTCGACCGCATAGTCCACCTGCCCCCAAGCCACGGGCCGCCCCGGTGCAATGCGCTCCGCACCGCGGGTCGCCACCTGGTCCGCCCGGCTTCCATAGACGGAAACGAGATGCCGCGCCACGTCCGAGGCCGCCCCCCGGTTCTCCCCGATCCGATCGGCTGCTGCCTTTGGGTCGGCAAATCCGATCGCTCCGGGAAGCAACCGATGTCGGGTGGGACAGCGCCCCAAGTCGCGTCCCAGCACATGGGACACCCGATCCATGACCTGAGACACCATGAGACGATAGGTGGTCAACTTTCCTCCAAACAAGGCGATGAGGCCAGGCGCCACGTCCAGAATCTCGTGCTCCCGACTCACCCTGGACGCCGATTCCACATCAGGCTCGTCCACCAAAGGCCGCAGGCCGGACCAGATACCGACCACGTCCGCCGGGCTCAGATCCAACTCAGGAAAATAGAAGGAGAGCGTCTCGACAAGATACTCCACTTCGTCGCTCGTACAAAAAACCTGGTCGAAGGGCCCTTCGTGGTCCACGTCCGTCGTGCCCACGTACGTCCGGTCGCCCCAAGGAATCGCGAACACCGGCCGATCGTCCCTGGGCGACAGCATGACCACCGCCCCAGGAACCGGCAGGTGCTCAGAGGAAAACACCAAGTGACTCCCGCGAGTGGGTCGGAGCAGACGCTGCCGCACCGGTCCGTTGGAGCCGGTCAGCCCCGCCTTTTCAAAGAAGGCATCCGTAAAGGGCCCCAGGGTGGACACCACCACCTTCGCCCGAACCTCCACGGTTCGATCCGACAGCTTGTCCTGGATGACGGCGCCCTCCACGCGATCTCCGGATCGCAAAAGATCCACCGCCTCGGCATGATTCAGGGTCACCGCCCCCAAATCCGCCGCGTCGAGCACGTTCTCCAGGGTCAACCTGGCATCGTCGGTGGCGCAATCGAAGTACCACAGGGCGCCGGTCAACCCGTCGCGTCGAAGATCTGGAATCTTGGTTTCGACGAACTGAGACGCATAGGCCCGATGCACCTTGGGCACCCGAAACAACGCCAGGATATCGTAGAGCCACAGGCCGAGGTCCATGAAGAACACACCGTGCTTGTGCTGGCGGTAGATGGGGAACCAGAAAGGAATCGGCTTCACGAGATGGGGTGCGAGTTTCATCTGGACTGCCCGTTCGGCCGTGGATTCGCGGACCAGGCCGAACTCGTAGGTTTCCAGATACCGCAGGCCCCCGTGGATCAACTTCGAAGACCGGGACGACGTCCCCTCGGCAAAGTCGCCTCGGTCCACCAAGGCGACCTTGAGACCGCGCAGCACCGCATCCCTGGCCAGTCCGGCACCGTTGATCCCCCCGCCGATAATGAGCAGGTCGAATGTCCCAGACGTCAGAGCATCCCAATGCTCGGCGCGACGGCGACGCCCTCCACTGCTGACCAACGATTCGTTGGCCTCGGATGAACCCCGCGAACCCGACATGGCCTGCTCATGAGGAGAGGAGTCAGGCATCGAGGCGGCTCCAAGAATCAATGAATCGGCTCCAGAAACACGAAGTTCCTCTTGCCGTACTGCACCATGACCCGACTCGTCGCATCGTAGATGGCATTCCGATCGCGAATGACCTGACCGTCCACCTTGACCCCTCCGCCTTCCATGAGACGCCGCGCCGCGCCCCGCGACTGGACCAGGCCCAACTCGGCCAGGACCACGGCCCAGGGTGTCTTTCCGTCGGACATTGCAACAGGAACTTCACGCACGGGGATGTCCTCGTCCACGGGGACTTCGCGCCGCTGGCTCAGGCGTTCGAACGTCTCCTGCGCCTCACCTGCCGCCTCCTCACCGTGGTAGAGACGTGTCACCTCCCACGAAAGCCGCTTCTTGACCACCATGGGATTGACGGAACCCGAGCGCAGCTCCACCTTGATGCGGTCCAGTTCCTCGGTGGGCAGCAAACAAGCCAGGTCCAGATACGTCTCGATGAGTTCGTCCTCGATACGCATGACCTTGCCGTACATGTCCCTGGCGTTGTCCGCCACGTCGATGGTGTTGCCGTACGACTTGCTCATCTTGCGGCCGTCGGTGCCGGGCAGCAGCGGAAGGGTCAGCATGATCTGAGGCGTCTGCTTACGGGCCTCCTGGATGACCCGACCGGCGAGCAGGTTGAAATGCTGATCGTATCCGCCGACCTGCACGTCGCAGTTCAGGGCATAGGCATCATAGCCCTGCATGAGCGCATAGAGCGTCTCGTGGAACCGCAGGGATTCGCCTTGAGCCATGCGTTGTTGGAAATCACGACGCGCCACGATCTGCTTGAGTGGGAACAGGGCCGCCAGTTCGATGATGTCCTTGAAGCTCAATTTGGACAGCCACTCGCTGTTGCGGCGCACCTCGGTTTTGTCCCGGTCCAGAATACGAAACACCTGGTCCTCGTATCCACGACTCATCTCGACCAACGTCTCGGGGGTCAGTTGCTTTCGGGCCTGACTCCTACCGCTCGGGTCGCCAATCAGGCCGGTGTAATCGCCGATCAAGAATACGACCTGATGCCCGAGTTCCTGGAACTGCTTCAGCTTGAGCACGGGAACCAGATGCCCAATGTGCAGACTCGACGCCGTGGGGTCCACGCCCAGATAGACGCGTAGCGGGCGTCCAGCTTCGAGCCGCTCTGCAAGCTCCTTACGCGCCTGCTGCCGCAGGCCCGCGATCTCATCCGTTTGTCCGTCTTGGGCCGGTCGATACTCACCACCCGCCCCCACTTCATCGGCGAACAAAGTGCCACGCAACAAGTAGTCTATCTGCTCCTGCACCGAACGCATCGTCGTCACATCTCCTTGTGTTGCTCGTTCAATCCGCTCCAGATTTCCGTGCCTTCCGGACGCACCTGCGATGCCCCTCGCCACGCCTTGGCGCGGACGGGAAGGCTCATGCCACCTCGCAATCGGCAGGCTCACTTATAGCCGAGCCCAGGCCGAATGCAAAGCAGGCAAGCAAGGCGATCTGCGTCCCGGATCCGAGTATCGCCGACCGGTCTACCACGGCCAATGCAACTCGTTTCGCTGCGCCAAGAACTGATGGAGCGCCCACCAGAGACGACGACGCGCTGAATCGTATCTCCGACTGTCGATGAGATTGCGTCGTTCATGAGGATCGGTACGCAGGTCGAACAGGGCCATGGCTCCCGTCTTGGCCCACCAGATGAGTTTCAGTCTGCCCTGCAGCATCGCCGCGGACTGAAAGTGCTTCCGCGTCTCGGTGAACAGGAATCGCCGGTTCCATGCCTCGCGCCACCGCTGCCATCGCCTGCTTTGCGACGATGTCAGTGAAACCGAAGAACCAGGATCCTCGCTCCCCGCGAGCAATGGAAGGTACGAACGCCCCTCCACCTCGAAATGCTCGGTCATCCCGAATAGGTCCACGAACGTGGGCAGATGGTCCAACGAACTGATGGGCTCGGACACGTGACGCCCACGCATGCCCGGAATCCTCAGGAGAACCGGCACCCGAGCCTCCTCTTCGAAGAGCGTGTGGCCATAGTTGGTCCGGCCGTGCTCGCGAAACTGGACCCCATGATCCGATGTGAGCAACAAGACGGTATCGTTCCACCTCCCCTGCTTTCGTATCTCGTCACAGACATCGCCCACAAAGGAATCCACCTCGTTCATCTTTGCCAAACCGTGCACCTGGATGTGGAACACGAGCAGGTACCGACCCGACGAGGGCACGAGACCGCCCGTGGCCCGGTACGCGTGACGCAACGACTCGGTCAGGTCCGACACCTTCGGGTCGTCACGCACGATGTGGTCGAACCCGCCGAACATGGCGGTCTTGAGAGGCGACGTGAAGAACACTTCATAGTACCACCGATTCGTCACCACCGTGGTCGTGAAACCGGCCCGTTCGAACACCTTGGGCAGGTTGTAGCCCTTCTGGTATGCAAACCAGTACGGGCGCCGCAGATTCGTCCCGCGTCGCTGCCACCTCGTGCTGGCATACGTGGAGGTGTAGATTGCAGGAAAGGACACCTCGGTGCAGGTGCCGGCCGAAAGACAGTGATCGAACCGAAAAGCGTCTCGAAAACAGGCGGAAATCCGCGGTGTCGTGCCCGGCTGATCGTAGGGCCCCAAATCCTGGGGACGTTTTCGATCCAAGAAAAAGATGACCAGGCCTCGAAGGTCTCGTCGTACCAGGCTCGGGTGCTGCTCCATGGGCGCAAACGTGGACGGCAGACGGCCCTGTCGATCCACCGGCAGGGCGCGACCTCGAAATCGCTCGTACCGATTCCACAGGAAACGCAAACGGCGACCAGGCCAGGAAAGCATCGACGGGACATCCCCATAGACGAGTTCCAACCCGGCCCGCTGCATCACCGTGTGGATCGAGCCCACGTAGCCCACGTTCGTGCGGATCCCGATGCCAACCAGCAGGCCGAGCGACACAGCCAGGGACAGCAGGGTCAGGCCGGATGAACGAAACGCTCGGGCCGAACGGAGCCCCACGCCTACCGTCGATGACGCGGATCCGGGCCGTCTCGTCGGCCCAAGGACGAGCACCGTCCCGTACCAGGCCGACGCCACGCCCAACAGGAGCAGCCACGAATGGAGTTCGAGGTAGTTGTCCACGTAAAAGTGCCCCGTCGCCCAAAAGACGGCGCCGGCCAAGGAAAACAGACCGACAGCCAGCAGCCATCCGGTCCAGCAACAGGCCCCGAATCCGCGAGACGACCGACTCCCGGCCCGAGCAGACCATCCGTCGAGCCGCACCATGGCACCAGGCGCCATCACCGATGTCCACACGACGACGAGCAGGAGCGCCGACCAGACGGACTGTTTCGCCGAACGAAACCCGAACCGGCCGAAATAGAAATCCACGGCGTCGTGCGCCACGAGCCAGACGAGGAACAAGAGGACGGCGAACAACTCCGCCGCGAACTTGGCCCGACTGCCCTCGGGCAATCGCGACAGTCGGGTCCACCACCAAAGCGCCGCCACGAGCGCCGCCACCAGTCCATAGGACCACAGGGGCCCCACGCCAACCAGACGGCCCGGGGCGTTTCCCGCGATCGCCAGGCCGAAACAGGCCATAAAGGCCAGGGCAGCCCACCTCGCCCACGTGGCAGCGGCAAGAGGCAACCGCCCACCCAGCCAGCCAACGTGGCTCACCACGACCGCCACCGCAAACCCGATGACCGGTGCCAATGCCACGGCCTGGACCGACAATAGGACCCAGTCCGAGGTCGCGGTCACAAACGACGATGCATAGGAAAAAGGGAAAACGGCGAGTTCGACCAACAAGAGGACCAGAGCCAGTGGCAAGCTTCTGCGCAGGTAGGTCCGATCCAGCCGCTCCTCCAAGGAATCAAAGCCGCCGCGCAGCCACGACGAGCCACGATCCAGCAATGAATCGCTCCGTGACCTGGACATTTCGTCCTCCGTCCTCTCCTGGTTCAACTCGCAGATCTCATCCGATCGACTCACCCGACAGGATCACTGAAATGATGCGCCCGACGCTGCCTGGCCGCCTCGGCCAGCAGGATACCGGCCGCCACGGACACGTTGAGCGATCCCACGTTGCCCTGCATGGGGATCGCCACCTGAGCCATACATCGATGCCGCAAGTGCTCCCGGATACCACGCCCCTCGGACCCGAGCACCAGGGCAATCGAACCAGTCATGTCCACGTCCTCGGGCGCCTGGCCCTGCTCCCCGGCGGCTCCAATGGCAGAAACGCCAAGACGGGACAGAATTTCCAGCGTCCTGGCAAGGTTCACCACCCGAGCCACGGGAACGAATTCGCAGGCGCCGGCCGAGGTCTTGATGGCCGCCGGAGTCACCGCTGCGGCCTGACGCTGAGGCAGGATCACCGCATCGGCTCCGAGTTCATGAGCCGATCGCAGGATGGCCCCAAGATTCCTCGGATCTTCGATTCGATCCAACACGACCAGGAGGACTGGCCTGCCCGCTTCGTTCCGATCGGTAACGAGGTCCTCGATCTCAGGCAGGTCGAGATATGAAAAGGCGCCGGTGAAGGCGACGACCCCTTGATGATTGGCCCGGTCGGTCCAGACGTCCAACGCCGAACGGTCCACCACGATGGGCTCCACCGATCGGCCGAGTTCGTCCCGGATGCGCTGGGCCACTTGTGCCGTCGCGTAGAGCCTGCGAATCTTCTGTCCCGCCCGAACCGCGGACAGAACGGGATGGACGCCATAGACGAGACGTCCCGATCGAGGTCGTTCTTCGTCGGATCCAGCCAACTCGCTTGCTTCATGGCCAGTCGCCGATCGGCTCCTCTTCCTGTCGTCCCTCATCGATGCACCCGAGCACCAGCCGCTGCCTCTGGACGCGGGGCAGAAACGCTGAATCGAAGCGAAACGAGCCGACTCCCTGTGACTCGATAGATCTGCGATGACCGAGTGATCCGCCCATTGGCATCGAACAGGGGCCTGCCGCCTCGCTTGGTTCGCACCAGCCAGGCGGCCAGGTCGCCTCCCTCCACGTGCCCCAATTCCACCCCGAGACGCAGCAGACTCGCCGCTTCGTATGCATATGCAGCGACCGCGTCGGGAAGGGATCCGTAGGCCTGCTGAAAGTCGCGCACGAACGCACCCCAACGCCGATCCATCGGCGATGGATAGAACCCGGGACACAAGAGCGCCCCCTGGAGGTATCGTCTGATCCGACCGAATCGTGTCGGGTTGAGCCCATCAGCGGTGGCCGCCATGGTCACCCAATGCACCCGACGTCGTCTCCGACGCCGCCTCCCACGCCGTCCGTGCCGGCGCACCCGCCGACCGAGCGGCTGATACCAGGGAGGACGGCCCGCCCACAGGCCCGCTGCCGCCATCTGGGTCACCAGGAGTTCCAGGATCGAGGCTGGAACCGCTGCCACGACCCCCTTGACGTGCGCCCTCTTCATCTTGGAAATCAGATCGCTGAAGGTCGTCTGCCGACGCTCATACTGGAGCATCAGAACCGCGTCTTGGCCGAAGGTCGAGACCACCGTCGCGGCCATGGCCGCTGCCGACTTCGTTTTCGGCACGATCACCGCCACGAGCCGACGACGCCTTGTACCATGACCGCTGCGCCGCCCATGCCGACCGACGGAACCAGTCACAGATGATCCGCCCGAACCAGCAGCACCACGGCCCGATGTGGCGTCACCAACGACGCCGCTCGCCTTGTGAGCCACCGGCACCACTCCCAACGCCTTGGCGAGTCGAACGGCCAACTCCCGAGTCCGCTGCTGCGGAGCCGGCAGGTAATCAAAAATCCTGGGCCCCATCGTGGCCACGGAATCAGACGGACTGACCGCCATCATGGGCACGCCGAGCGCATGAGCCCGAGCCGCCGCCAACTTGGCCATTTTGGGGTCCACAGGCCCGATCAGCGCGGTCACCCTACCATCGAAGCGGGCCATGTCCACCGCAAGCGCCCCCTTGGTGGCCAGGTCGGACACATAGAGATGCCAAGGTTTCGTCCCGGCCCACACCCTGCGACGAGCATACAGATCTAAGGCGAGCAGCGCGCCGCGCAGGACCGACTGAGACACGCGACGGTACCATCCCTTCAGGGACACGAGGCAACCCAGACGGCGTGACAATCCGATCGATCCCTGGCGCCTCAAAGAGGCCACGACGCGCATGGCCGATGCGTACTGTTTCAGGATCGACGCCGCCCGCTGCGGATTCCCATGGACGCGCCAGTAATCCGCGTTCAAAGGCGCCATGACGCCCGCGAGCACCGACTTCGGACCGGCCCCTCGCAGGAGCCACAAGACCGATCGTCTCCCCACCAACTGGATCGCCAAACGGTCCATCCGCGACACTGCATACACGCGGACGTACGCGCCGCCGAACCTGGCTGCCTCCCCCAAGCACTTGACCGCCATGTCCACGCGCCCCGCCCGTTCGAAGAGCCCTGCCGCACGAATGAACGACCCCGTTCGATTCGTGGGAACAGAGAGCCAGGCGGCCTTGACGAACGCTGAAGCGGCCTCGAAGTAGCGATGGGCCGCCTCCAACTGTGACGCCACACGAAGGGCTTCGACCAAAGCTGCTGGACGCGCCAACGCTGGCGATGCCGACGGCCCGCCCGCCTGAGCAATCACCCGGACCGGTTGCAGAGTCGGACTGCCAAGCTGCGGGGACATCGCATGTCGCCCCGTTCCGCCGGGAGAGGCCCCTGCCGTTCCGCATGAGGCACAGTACAACAAGCAGGAACCGATCACGGTGAGGGCTAGGGGCCTGCCTCGACCGAAACGGCCCATCGATCCTCGCTTCACGTTCGGACGCATCGTCTTCTCCGTGCTCGATCCACGCCGTCGTACGACGTCCGGCCTCTCCATCACTGGATTCGTCGTCATATCAATCTCTACGTTCCTCATCACGTTCCTGTTCACTTCCGGCCCTGTGACGGCACGGTCCGTTCCACGACCATGGCTCCGCCGAACCGACCGATCTGCACTTCGAGACGAGCAGCCGAAACCTCCACCGCATCCCGAGACGCATCGCAGCCAATCCAGGAGCGTCCCAGTCGATGCGCCACCGCCAAGGTCGTTCCACTGCCGCAGAAAAAGTCCGCTACCAGATCGTCCTCGTCCGAATGGCCGAGCAGAATCCGTTCGAGCAAAGCTTCAGGCTTCTGCGTCGGATAGCCCATACGCTCCGGATCCCTTTGCTGGATGTGACCGATATCCAGCCATACGTTCGATGGAGCCACCGGGTCGTCGTCGTAGTATCGATACGTCTTACCGCCACTGCGGATGCTCCGGTAGACGCGGCCGTCGTCGTCTCGATGCCGTTTCATGTGGTTTCGATCCTCGACGATGGATCCACATTTCCAACAGCGATTCCTTGGTCGAGCCAAACGTTCCGGATAGAACCGATACCCGCTCCGTGGTGCATACCACAGAATGGAATCCGATTTCCGCGCATAGAACTTGGTCGCCCGTCCGCCACTCGAATAATGCCAGATGATCTCGTTCAGGAACGAACGGCGGCCGAACACCTCGTCCAGAATCAACCGGACCAACGCAGATGCCCGTTGGTCCAGATGCACGAACACCTGGCCCCGGTCGCTGAGCAGAGGCGCCACGAGTCGGAAAAACGTCCAAAGTCTGTCCAAGTAGCGAGGATCGTCTGCAGGTGGATCCTCATATGCCACCGCTGATGCCTCATCGTCTGATCCCTGGCGCCCCGTGGTCGCCGTTCCTCGAACCATGCCATGCTTCTTCTTCCCGGTACCATAGGGCGGATCCACGTACAACAGGTCGATCCGCCCCTCCAACTCGGCCTTCAGGGATGCCAAGATAGTAAGGTTGTCTCCAAGCAGAAGCCTGCCGGAAACACGCTGAGCCCCCGGCCCAAATTTCTCACGAGTCTCCCCCTTTCCATCGATGGAACGCATCGTTTCAAAGGAACGCATCGTTTCAAACGAAACGGGCTGCACCAACGCCGGATCGCTCCGATCCTTTCCAGGCCAAATCAGCATAGGCCCGACCATGGAACGACCGACGGATCTGACGTCTCCGTCTCCTTTCGTAGGAGTCCGTACATCTCGACCAGGATTCCCACCGACACTCGAACCCTTCAGAGTCATTCCCCTTTGGGCGTATGGCCAGACCCACCGGCCGGCCGACCCGCTGCCGGCGAGGTCCCAGGAGCAGCGGTCCCCGGTGCAGCAGCAGGACGTGACTCGACGCCTGCAGGCGCAGCACCGGCCGGACGAGCTGCGGCGGGCTTTGCAGCCGCACCCGTCCCTGCAGCAGGAATCGCGGCCGGACCGGTCGTCTGTTCGGAAAAACCGCTGTCTTCGAACACCATCTGCAAGGCGCTGCACTCAGGCGTATCGAACAACGCCTTGGCAAATCCCGCACAATCCGGGGCCGCCAACCAGGCATCCACCTTGGCGCCTTCGAGTTGGATCTCGTTGCCGTATCCCTTTCCAGTCAGGCACTGACTGAGTTCGATCTTGAAATTTGAAAGAGCCTTGCCCGTCAGCTGCTTGTTCGCTAATTCGGCCGCAGTCATCGGGCGATGCATATTCGTCTGAACCGCCTGAGGCATGCACTGCTTCATCCGGACGAGAAACTTCGACACGGTCGTATCGAACTGCCCCGACGCCCGAGGATGCTTCGGTCCGTTGTCCTTTCCGTAGCAGCCGCCAACAGACCACGCAACCACAAACACCACCGCTATCGCCAAGCCACAACGCTTCATGAGTCCTTCTCCTCTCGTTCCTAAACGATTCATCTTCCTAATCGATTCGTCCATTTTTGCCATTGAAACAGGCACGGCCCTATCGAGGTCTGGGCACGGCTGCTCGATCCTTGCGGGGCTGAGCCACCGGTCGCGCGCCAACCCTGGGCGCTGTCATGCCCCCAGCACGGCCGGCAACAGGCGCTTTCGTTTCGTCCTTGCCTGCGCCGCTCTCGCTTCCTTGCTGCGCAAAGGCCCATCCGGCCTTCATGGGAGCCTCCAGGGCCGGCGAACAAACCGACATCTCCCGGTAGGCCTTTGCAAACTGCTTGCAGTCCGTAACTTTGAGCAGGGCATCGATGTCCTTGAGCCCCAGTTCCTCGCCGCCCTTTCCTGCCGCACAGGCTTTGAGCGCAGCCCCCGTCGCCGCAACCGCCGCATCGACAGCCGCTTGTTCGGGCTTATCCTTGGGCGCAACGTAAACCGAAAGCACGTCCTTGTGGCACTGGTTGATCCTCGCCACCAACTTCGTGATACCGGCAGCGACCTTCGCCGGATCGTCCTTCTTGTCCGTATCGCCCTGGCCTTCGGCGGCAGCCAACGGATCGATAAAGTGAGCCTTTCCAATCAACGACTCGATCATCTGGGGACAAAACGTCCTCTTCTTGATAAGCCGATCGGCGAATCCGGCGCAAGTCTTGTCCGCCACGAGCCACTTGATCTGATCCAGTTCGGCGCCCTTTTCCTCTCCCACGCCCTTGGACCCCGTGTAGCAGTTGAGCAGTTCGCCCTGCATCACCTTGATGGCCGTCACGTACTTGTCCTCCTTCGCCTGTTCAGAAGGCTTGTAGGGCATGTTGGGAAACACCTGATCACGACAGGTCGTGAGCAGGTGTCCGAACTGACCAATCAGCGTCTTGACATCCTGGCCCGCCTCCCGGTGCTTCGCGTTCTCCACCTTGCTCATTTTGTAGCCAACCAAACCATACCAACCGCCGCCGCCCACGAGTCCGAGGCCGACGATTGCCGTCACGAGCGCCGTCACCTTCTTGCCCATTCCCTCTGCGCGCATCATCCATCGCAGGGCCAACCCGGCCACGACCAGTCCGAGAACCAAAATTCCAGCCCCAAGAATGCTACCCGACGCCATTGCCACAACATGCATCATCACAACCTCTCCTCCTTTTCGACGTCCACAACGGATCCATGTACGGAGCCGTCAACCATCGCATGCCAAATGAATGCGCCCACCTTAGACAATTCCTCAACAAGGAGCAACATTGATTGAGTCTGATCATCAGGCCCGATTGTGATATCAATGAGGAAGCGCCATGTCGAAACGGATCGGGATCGAGGCAGGAAGCCAGAATGGATCATCATTTCTATACATCTGACGACATCGCCATGATAGCAGTGCATCCACGGACGCTGAGCAACCGAACGCGATTGAGGCGGATTGGACTCGTCTGTTCCCTGTCGTGGCTGGGACTCCTGACGGGCGTTTTCGGCTGTGGAGGAACCATTGGAGGTGTCAACCGCCCAGATGCATCCTGGACGACGAACAACGAAGCAGGGACAAACGACGGAGCAGGAGCAGATGGGAATGACTTGGAAACAACCGTGATCCAGGGGCAAGCATGAGCACAAAATCGAAACGGCCAACCAAAACACATTCATCTCAAGGTCGCCGAACCAAACAGCACAAGACACAGAAACGGCAGGAAGAGGATATCGCCCGCCCCACGGCGCACATCAGTGCAGCGGTACGAAAAGAAGGAACCGGCACGAACAACGAGAGAGCGAACACGGACAATCCGTCCCCCGAAAAAGCGTCATTGGGGATCCCTGGGGATCATCGCCGAGCCTCTCGATCCCAACCGTCCATGGAGCACTCGATCAAAGCATCCACGAGGCTCGCTTTTCTGGGAGGCTGCGGCCAATTCGGCCTGAACATGACCTGCGTGGAATCCGGCGAGGACATGATCGTGGTGGATTGCGGCGCCATGTTCCCCAACGACGAGATGCCGGGCATCGACTGGGTCCTGCCGGATCTGACGTACCTCGAACAGAACAAGGAACGGGTTCGCGGCTATTTTCTGACGCACGGACACGAAGACCACATCGGAGCCATGCCGTTTGCCCTCGAAATCGCACCGGCCCCGGTCTATGGCAGTCCGTTCACCCTGGCTCTGCTCAATGACAAATTCGCCGAGTACGGCCTACACGATGTCGACCTGCGTCAACTCAAACATGGTGACACTATCCCAATCGGAGACAACCTCGTCGTTGACGCGCTGGCAGTGGCCCACTCGATTCCACAAAGTTACGCCCTGTCCGTGGACAGCCCGGCCGGCCGCATCGTGTTTTCCGGCGACTTCAAGATGACTGGTACGGGCAGCGCTTGTGACCAGGACACGGACCGAAAGAGCCTCGAACAGATGGGGAACCTCGGCGTCGACGTTCTGGTCGCCGACAGCACGAATGCGTTAGTGCCTGGAACGACCGCCTCTGAAGAAACCGTTCTTGAAGGCCTTGAAGAAATCTTCGTCAGTTCACCGGGACGGATCTTCGTCTCGCTCTTTTCCACCAACGTGGCCCGGATCGCCACGATCTGTGAACTCGCCAAGCGATTCGACCGACAGGTCGCCTTCGATGGAAGGTCGTTGCAAACAACGGCGCGGATCGCACGGGACCTCGGCCTCCTGGACCTGCCGCACCATCTTGCTCTTTCCGACATTGAAGACGTCAATAAAATCCCGAGACGTCACTCCGTCGTCCTCGTCACCGGATCCCAGGCGGAACCACGGTCATCATTGAGTCGGCTGGCCGTCCAGAACCACTCGACCTTGCGCATCGAACCGGGCGACACGGTCATTTTTTCGTCACGAATCATCCCAGGAAGAAACCGTCAGGTGGACAGGATGGTCGACCGACTCTGTCGTCTCGGCGCCGACGTGGAGGATCAACGCGCAACGCGATCCGTTCATGCATCCGGCCATGGGAGCAGGCAGGACCTCATCGACATGTTGGGCCTTCTGCGACCACGATTCGTGCTGCCCGTGCACGGAAGGTATCGAATGCAGCTCGCTCACGCGGAAATCGCCGGCCAATGCGGAGTCGAGGCCGCACCCATTCCGCGCAACGGCGCCTTATTCGAACTCTCGGGTGCAGCTCTCAAAAAAATCGGACAGGTTCCATCGGGCCAAGTGCTCGTGGAAGGCAAGGAACTGGGAGAGGTGGGGCTGCCCGTGTTACGCGATCGTCGCGCCCTGGCTCACACAGGCATGGTCGTGGCCGTCCTACTCCTGGACCCGACGAGCAAAACCCTGGCACGCCCACCGGAACTGCTCAGTAGGGGACTCATCTCATCGGAACAGAACCGCATCGACATCATGGAGGGTGCCAGACGGGAAATCGAATCCGCCATCGCAAGGCTCCCACACGGAGCCATGGCTGAACCGGACGAGGTGTCCGACACGGTCAGGACCGAACTACGACGGTACTTCCGAAAACACTTCAGCCGGGCCCCCGTGGTACTTTGCCTCATCCTGGATCTCTAGCGTCATCCTTGCAGCGTCAATCCTGACTCTGTGAGGTAAATTCGCCGCCCAATGCAGATTCGTCCCGATCCTCGTCCCAGCGTCTCAGTACAATGCGGAAAACAGTTCCCTTGGTCACAATCGCTTGGGCCTGCTCGTCATCCATCGTCTTCGACCGCTCTTGGTTCGGTGCTCCTCCTGACGCCCGGTCCTGCGCAATGGCCGATCCTTCGTTCACCAATTCCAGGTGTCCACCCATGGCCTCCACAAGGGCCAAGCTGACGGACAGTCCGAGGCCCGTCCCGTGCCCCACGTCCTTGGTCGTGAAAAACGGATCGAACACCTGATCTCGAATGTCACGAGCGATCCCGGACCCTGAATCCCGGACAAGCAGCGAAACGTTCCTCGAAGGTGTCGTTCCACCCTCGCTCTCGGATTTCTCTTCGATCACGATGGTCCCGTGCCCTTCCATGGCATCCGCTGCATTCAAGAACAGATTCACGAGAACCTGGACGAGTCGATTCGGAGACGCCGCAACCCGAAGGTCCTCGCCCACCCGCACCACGATATCCACGTCGGCGAACCGCCGCTGCACCTTGACCAGTTCCCCGGCCTGGAGCACCACCTTCCGCATGTCCACCGGTTGAACCATTTCCTTCTCCCGCCTCGCGTAGTCGAGCAGCCCCCTGATGATCGCATCCATGCGCTTCAATTCTCGATCCATCCGATTCAGGAAATCAGATTCCGTCTTTGCATTCAGATCGCCACCGCGGAGCATCTCCACGTATCCCTGCAACGCGGTCAATGGGTTGCCCACTTCATGGGCGATTCCGGCAGCCAGACGTCCCACGGACGCAAACTTTTCGGTCTGGACGAGCTGTTGGTACGAAGCATCCAATTCGCGCTGTTTCGCCTCGAGTTCCGCAGCCTGATGCGAGAGACGCTCGATCTGGTCCTGCATGATATTCCGGTTGTCCCGCAATCGACTGGTCATCACGGAAAAAGCCTGAGACAAAGCCAGAATTTCAGCCTCCCCCTCGGGCGCAACGTCCTGCTGCAGATCACCTGCAGCCACCCGTCTGGCGGCAGCCTCCAGACGCCGCAACGGACCGATGACCGAACGGGTCAGAAACAATGCGGCCAGCACAATCACCAAAAACGCATCGACGACCGCCAGGATCAGGACCGACCTGCGTGCCTTGTGCATCAATGCACGCACGGCTCGCCCCCGATCGTAGACAAGCCGAAGCACGAGCCCCGTGCCGGGCACGCGGCGATAGATCAGAAAGTCCACCCCCTTGCCACGATAATGTCCCGCCGACCTGGATCGCTGCAACAGCCGACCTCCTCCTCCTCCTCGCATCACGCGAACCATGGAATCGTCCCCTATCCCCGACAGGCCGCGGCCATCGCCCACTTGAATGGTCCGTGCCCTTTGATCGATCACGGCAAACTCGACCGCCCCCGGCTGTGCAACCAAACGTCCGAATGCATCCTTGAGAAAACGCTGGACATTGGGATGACCGAGTCCCCGCGGAGTCTGTCGGACCGCGGCACCGACCAGACTCGCCGCCGAATCGGCAAGGGTTCCCGCCTCCCTGACCTGCTCGGCAACGAGTTGCTGCTCCATGGCCCAAAGGGCGACCAACCCCACCGAAATCACGAGAACCACCACCACCAGGGCCAGGCCGACCACCAGACGCCCCCTCAACCCGATGACGAAACGATGCTTGGGAGTCTCCTCCGTCGGGCTACCTCGTCGCTCCTCTCGGTGCGAGTCCATCACCACGACCTCCCTTGGCGGTGCCACCACCGACCACGAGATGCAAGCAGCCGATCCAGACCGAGCATGCGATTCCCTCCAACCCTCGCGGTCTCCATCTCATGCGCCCCACGAAGGTCTTACTCTACACAACGGGCCAAAAACGAAAATGAAGACATGAATGAGGAAACCACGTCTCACTTCATCATGCAACTTTGCCGGCTAGCGGACAGAAAGAACTGATTACTGATTGAAGAGTAATTTACGGATTGCATTGAATCAAATGTTGGAGCTACAATGCAATAAAGGTCCACGGTCATGAGTTGACAGCAACGTTTCGAGTCGAGAGGTGGAATGTTGCTTTTGCGGCATATGCCTCTGCGCACTCCCGACGGAACTCCAGGACGTTATCCCGAAGGGCCTCATCAAGACGCATCCCGCGGGCCTTCACACGCTGGCCGGAACCCTCATGAACACGGCGGATGACTGGATTGTGGGTAGACTTCAGGCGTGTCACGAAGAACGCTCCACGCTGTGTCATGTCCACGAACCGCTCCAAGTCCAAGTACCCCATGTCAAAGAACGTCAACGTGTTCGGCTGCAAGACGTCCTCGGGAAGAGCTGCGTTGTCATGCCGCCGAGGATCGCCGATTCAGCACCAAAGGTCGATCCTGTTGTGCAAGCGATCGTAATCATGAGCGATTCTTCCTCCCTCGCTTATCCGGACGCGCATGCCGGACGCGCACATTACCTGGAGGATGGAAAATCCGCCTGGAACGCTGATTTTCCAGACCGTCTGGCCTATCCACTTGCGTGATTGACGGACAAACAACCTAGCGGCGTACGACGAAATATAATCCAATGCCTATAAAGAAGGCCAGATAACCGGCGATGAGAAACTTCGCCGTAAACCTGGCGGCGAACGTCTCCGAATGTTCGACATCCTCATGGGTCACATAAATCTTGTAGGCAATCAGATTCGCCAACGATCCAAACAGGCTCCCGAATCCGCCCACATTGACGCCCCAGAGCAGAGCCTGCCAGTTCGTCGTAAACTTGGCAAAAAGCAGCGTCGCAGGAACATTGCTCATCACCTGACTGGCGAGGGCCGAAAACAGGAAAACGTGCTCGGAGTGCGTCACCCGAGCAGCCAACACAACCTGCAGATTGTCGGCCAATCCGAAAAAGAACAAGAAGCTGAACAAGAGGGCGTAATCGACCCGGAGCGCCTGTCTATCGAATATCACGGCGAAGAGAAACACCAACAAAACTGTTCCAACGGGCAAAACGTGCAGCACCGTCAGGAGGACGAGGATAATCAAGATGCCATACACATAGGCCAAACGACCGACCTGCTGCGACACTCCCGGGCACTCCGCCACCGGCCTGGCCTTGATGAACAATGAGGCCACGACCAACAGGATGAGGAAAACAGCCGCAAACGGGACGATGGTCGCAAGGAACGGCCCCAGCCCCAACCCGTAGAACCAGTAAATGAACAGATTCTGAGGGTTCCCAAAGGGGGTGAGTGCGGAACCGGCGTTTGCGGCCAATGCCTCCGCGATGACCAACAGATCCTTGCGATCCAGGTTCAATGCCAGCGTGAGAGGCACCATTACGACAAGAGCCACATCGTTGGTCACCAACATCGAAAAGAAAAACGTCGTCACGACCAGCTTGAATGGAATCGCCCGCCCGCGATCGATCCGCTGCGAAATTTTCGAAATAGCGCCACTCGATCGCAGCCCATTGACCGAAACGAACAACGCAAACAGGATGAACAACAACTCCCATTCGGCAAAGGAATAGGAAGGCCAATGCCTCGCATAGACCGACGTCACGACGACGCCGACCGCAGATGCCACGAGCAGCCACTACCTCAGGACGAATTCGATCAAAACACCGTGAATCTTCGAGTCAATTCGTGTCATGTTGCATGCAAGTGACCGTCAATGTCCGGACGACGTTCGTTACCCATCAAACATCGGACCGGACCATCACGCCCTCGCCTCCGGCCGGACCACCGTACATCATTCTTCAGCCTCGACCTTCAGCCTCGACACATAGTCCCGAAACGAGCGCCCCATGGCACAAATCGAAACATACAATCTTGGGGACCCATGGTTCGAATCCAACCACGTATTTCTCGTGGCATTCAGCAACGGTTTCGGCTCGCGTATCCAGGGTGAGGCACACCACTCCGTCGCGTAGGGAGAGACGAAACCACACTAAATCGTCGAACACTAATCGCGGCAGCCGTGCTTTGCAAAGCATGCCGATGTGATCCATGCCGCTGATGATGAACTTGTATCATACCCGCTGGATGTGTGGGCGCCAATCCGATTTTCAACAGTCGAGCTATAGCTCTGTATCGTTGCCATAGACCCGCTTGACCGTCAGCAGTTCGCAGTCGTCTTCGGCCGTTTCGAGTCGCGGGACATTGGCGCTCAAACAGGTAATCGACGTCCTGCGAGCCCACGCCGGATGCCCATCTCGTGTCCGACGAGCCATCGCCCTGGGCTCGTCTCTTGCACCCGAGCCACTGGTACAAATCCTCCCCCATCGAGCCTGCTACGTAACTGCCAACGGATATGACTTCTCCCCTGCCCGTATCGCCACATCGAGCCAGTTTTCCGGTGGCACGAATGGACAGACGTAATGCGGACTGTAGGCACAGTAAGGATTGTAGGCCAGATTGAAATCGAGCACCCACCCCCAATTGGTCCGATCCCGTTCTTCATATAAGTCCATATACCGACCCGCCCCGTACGTTTCCTTGCCGCTCGTGGTGTCACGAAACGGCACGAAGAAATTCGATTCTCGCGGACTCGACTTGTAGGCATGCAGGACGCAGTCACGACCATCGACCTCGAATCGGAACTCGCCCCAGATCAGGAACTTTCGCAAATTTCCGCCCGTATCCTGAATCTCGATCGACTCCGGACGGCCGAATCGATGAAGCTCGACTTCGAAATAGTACCGTATGTCGGCCGGGTAGTACGCAAGGCCCTTGAATCGACTGCCATGCTCCCGAGGAATGGGAGAAGAGGGACTCCGCCTGAGGAATCCGTCTTTCTCGCGACGAAACTCCTCCAGTTCCGAACGCCATCGATCCTGCTGGTCTGGTGTCATCATGGCGCATCTCCTTTCCTGTCACCTTTCACGGTGACCTCTGCCCGAAGGTACGTCCGCAGTGAAT
Organism: Deltaproteobacteria bacterium; assembly: GCA_021162935.1. Taxonomy (GTDB): domain Bacteria; phylum Myxococcota_A; class Polyangia; order HGW-17; family SLPX01; genus JAGGXR01. The sequence continues at coordinate 22,028 of JAGGXR010000010.1, read as the reverse complement.
TTTCGCAAGCCGGCAATGCGATTCCACGAAATGCACCGGCTCTGAAATGCCCCTTGATATCGGGACCGAATCCGGCGATAAGCACCACACGAATCGGAGCGATATACGAAGCAGCAGGATACTCGAATAGACGACACACGACGACCGTACTGTTGTGAGCCATGGCGGCTCCGGTAATTTCTCAAGGGGATAGGCGATGAAAACGACACGCTTGTTCCACCCGATCGGCCTGATTGCGCCCTTGGCGCTCGCGCTTGCGGCCTGCCCCCACCCCGATTGGGCGTTTCGGCTGGTCGAATGACCTTGACGCCCCAAGCACGAGCAACCGGCGGAAAGAGTTTCAGGCCCACCCAACTCACGGGAAGACGGCAACACAGGCACTACAGCAAAAGCATGGCATCGCCATATCTGCAAATCGGCGACAACTTCCAGCCCTACGTCTGGCCGCATGACCTGGGAGGCATCAGGGAAAAGGAGCCGCAATCAAAAGAACTTGCATTACGTCGAGGAGTCCTGTAAATGAATAGCATCGTAACCAAGTAGAACATTAGAAAAATTGGGTACGCTTCTAGAGATATTCACTCTGAGGGCACTCGCTTTGCGGGAACAGGTTTATGGCATGACACGACACACACGGCACGCACGTTCTTTCATCGTCTCTTCCGTTGCGGCGGTCTGCGCCATGTGGGGGGCCAGCCAGGTCGCCGGCTGCGTCCACATTGGAAGCGACCCCATCCCGGAACAGATGGATTTCGACCCAACGGCGACACCTCCCAGGCTGCCGCAACCGGTCGCATCCTTGGTGAACCCCGACACAGGACTCCTCGATCTTTCCCTGGCTGGTATCGAGGTCCCAGACGACTGTGAGAACCAGGACGTCATGCCCGAGGCCCAATGCGAGTTCTACCAGTTTATGGAGCAACTCGACGGGTTCCCCACCGTGATGGCTGCGACCGCTCCGGTCAGTGCATCTCTGGACATGTCCACGCTCACGATGCCCTCAAATCTGTTCATCCTGAACTCCACGAGGGCTGGTATCGTCGACGCCACGGATGTCAATCTGACCTTCGACGCCACAGACAATCTCCTGAATATCGAGCCCAAGAACGGGTGGGACCTCGGGAGCACCTACGTCATCGCCGTACGAGGGTACGATGATGGCGTCAAGACCACGGACGGCACCAGAATCGTGACCGCCTCCACCTTTTACCTGCTCAAGCAGGAAGAATCCTTGACATGCGACACTCAGAGCGCCGATGAAATCCCGTCGGACTGCAAATACCTGAAACTGCTCGGCCAGCAGATGGACGAGCAGTCGGCCAGAGTCAATCTCGTGCAGCTCGAAGGCATCCGGCAACAACTTTCTCCGGCCTTCGATGCGGTGAGCCTGCTCGGGGAAATGCCTCGTGACGAGGTGGCCATGCTCTGGGCGGTGCCCATCCAGTCGGCCACCGTCGCCGAACTCCAACCAACGCTGGGCATGCTGCCCCAGGTGTCCTCCTCCCAAGACATCATGGTTCCTGTCAAGGGGCCCGTCAATCCGGCGACCGTGTCCCGTTCTACCATGGCCAATCCTGACGGTACGGTCGTGCTCCTGAACCTGACCAAACTCGCCAACGGAGACAACGTCGGTGGAGTCCCGACTTTCGATGCCACCTACCTCGACGGCCAAGGCGTCGGCATCCACACCGAAGGCCCCATGATAGACGGCGATCTCTACTGTGTCATTTTTTCCAAAAGCATGCGTGATCCTGACTTCAACAGCCTCGTTCCCAGCCCAGTCACGGTCATGCTCCGAGCTCGTGGAGAGCTCATCGACGCGGACGGTCACAGCAACGTGGCCGAATTCTCGGATGCCGATGCCGCACAACTCGAAGTCGGGCGCCTCCAGATGAAGACGCTCCTCGACGATCCTCAGTTCCAGGCACTGACCCGCCTCAAACGAGAAGACATCGTGTACTTGTATGCGTTCACGTATCCGGACCCGACCACGTCAGACTGAACCGAAATGCAATCAGCGCCTCAACCAACAAAGGCAACAGGTAGACCATGAAAAACGCAATCCGTCGAATCGCAATGCCCGTTCTGGCCGTCATCGCGACCCTGAGTTGGACGGGGCGAGCCCAAGCCGCCGGTTTCCTCGTCTACGACGTCTCCGCCGAAGGGATGGGAAAGGCATCCGCCTTCTCCGCCAGCATCGATGAGCCGTCGGCAATCTGGTTCAATCCGGGAGCCGTCGGCTTCATGCCTGGGTGGCAGGCATCGGCCGGTGGCCTCTACGTCACGTCGAGCAATCACTTCGACCCCAAAAATGCCGGACAGAGTTGGGATGCCAAACGGGGCAATTATTTCCTTCCTTCCGCCTTCGTGACCGGCCGCATCCTGGACTGGTTCGCCGTCGGACTCGGAGTCTGCACGCCGTTCGGTCTCGGCACCAAGTGGCCAGCGAACTGGGTAGGTCGCGAGTACGCGCTGGACACATCCATCCAGACCATCATCATCAACCCGACCCTGGCGTTCAAGGTATACAAAACCGTGAGCATCGGCGTGGGTGTCGACATCATCTACGGGTCCGTGGACATGAAGAGCGGCCTGCCCGAAGTCATGGGCGGAACGGTGGAGGTCGGAGGAGACACCTGGACCGCTGGCGGAAACATCGGCATCCTGTGGAAGGTACTCCCCGGCCTGTTCCATGCGTCCGTTGCCTATCGCAGCCGCGCCAGGCTAAACTTCAAAAATGGCCGGGCAGATTTCGATCCGGAACATGAAGAATTCGATCGGGACTTACCCGACCAGGGAGGCAAGGCGGTCATCGACCTGCCCGACATCCTGACCGTGGGTTTCATGTACCGGCCACATCCATCATGGACCCTGACCCTGGATGCCAATGTCACCTTCTGGAGCGTATACAAGGAAATCAAGCTCGACTTCAGTGAAGCGGACGACGTGGTGAAACACCGTGACTGGCACGACGCCGTCACCGTCCGACTTGGTTTGGACTACAAAGCCCCCTTGCGCTCCACGGCAGGCAGACTCAATATCCGCGCCGGATTTCTCTTCGATCAAAATCCGGCCCCAAAGGACAAACTCGATCCCTCTCTTCCCGACGCAAACCGCATCGCAGCCACAGCCGGGGTGGGCTACGCCTATAAGTGGATCAAGGCGGACATCGGCTACATGTTCGTCTATTTCCTGCCGTCCAAGGCCACCACGGGACAAGAAGGCCCTGAAGGCACCTACAGCGCCATGGCGCACCTCATCGGCCTTTCGATCACCGGCCGCTTCGGTGCCGCCGCCCGCCACAACTGATTTTTAATTCTCCCCCCAATTCATTTCACGCTCGTCGTCCCTACCGGCCCAGTCGCCACTCAAAGAAAAAAAAAGCCCGATCAAATCGATCGGGCTGCCAGTTCTCTTTCAATCCCTGACTCCTACCAATTCCTTCTGCTCTGTCCTCCCCTGTTGCGTCCCCGATCCTCCCGGGAACGGGCTTCATTCACCACCAGTGGTCGCCCACCGAGTTCGTACTCGTGGAGAGCTTCCATGGCCTTTCGAGCCTCTTCGTTGTCCGTCATTTCGACGAAACCGAAGCCTCTGGACCTCCCCGTGTGGCGATCGGTGATCACGGTTGCAGATTCAACGTTTCCATACTGCTCGAAGAGGGTACGGAGTTCGTCGTCGCTTGTGCTGAAAGGCACATTTCCTACATACAACCTCACTGTTCTACCAAGTCCTTGCCCGAGTCGAGCCTGATCCAACGAGCATCTGCAACCGTAGCTCGGGCCTAACGGTGCAGACCCCTCTCCCCGGACCATCCGAGGAACTTGATATGAAGGCTAGATATTTTCGCTTTCCAATGCAACGAAAAAAAAATCTGTGCTTGTCTGCCAACGCGACAAAAAATCCATTGCCCGAAAAATTTCCCGGTCGTATACAGGTCAGGAAGGGAACGAAGAATGGGGCATGCACACTTCCATACCATCGGGGCGATTGAACGGCGCGTTCGATCCACAGGAGGTAGAGACCAATGACCGAAATCGTCGAGGTGCGGGCGCGAGAAATCTTGGACTCGAGAGGAACACCGACCATCGAAGTAGACGTGATCCTCGCTGGCGGTGCAGTCGGAAGGGCAGCGGTTCCTTCCGGCGCTTCGACGGGCCTGAGAGAAGCCCTCGAAATGCGTGACGGCGACAAATCCCGATTTCGTGGCAAGGGTGTCCGCAATGCCATCAGGAACATCGTCGAAGAATTGGCCCCGGATGTGATCGGGCTGGACGCCCTCGACCACGGCGCCGTAGACGGCGTCATGTTGAACCGGGATGGCACCAAGAACAAGCAACACATGGGGGCCAACGCGATCCTGGCCGTGTCCATGGCCACGGCCAGGGCTGCGGCGAATGCCGTCGGGCTCCCCCTCTATCGATATCTCGGCGGCGCCGGAGCCAGGATGCTTCCGGTTCCCATGATGAACTTCGTCAACGGCGGCAAACATGCGGACAACAATATCGATATCCAGGAATTCATGGTGGTTCCTTGGGGCTTCGATCGATTCAGCGAGGCGCTACGCGCCTCTGTCGAAATCTACTGGACCCTCAAGGACCAGCTCAAAACCGCCGGCCTATCGACGAACGTGGGTGACGAAGGCGGCGTGGCTCCGAACCTGGAATCCACCGAACAGGTGCTCGAACACCTGGTCCGGGCGATCGAAAAGGCCGGCTACGAGCCCATGGAACAGGTCGCCCTTGCTCTGGACCCGGCAGCGTCGGAATTCTATGACTACAAATTCGCCACCTACAGCATCGAAGGGAAGCAGCTCAACTCGCAAGAAATGGTGGCCTTCTGGAACGAACTGTCCAAAAAGTTTCCCATCGTCTCCATCGAAGACGGACTCGACGAAAACGATTGGGAGGGGTTCGCCCTGATGACGAAGAGCATGGGGGATCGACTCCAAATCGTGGGAGACGACATCTACGTCACCAATCCGGAATTCATCGCCCGTGGCATCCGGGAGCACACTTCGAATTCCGTACTCATCAAGCTGAACCAGGTGGGCTCTCTCACCGAAACCCTCAAAGCCATCGACATGACGCACAAGGCGGGTTTTTCTGCGGTGATCTCGCACCGAAGCGGCGAAACCGAAGACACGTTCATCGCCGACCTGGCCGTGGCCATGAACACGGGACTGATCAAGACGGGCAGCGCGGCCCGAACGGACCGCATTGCCAAGTACAATCAACTCATGCGCATCGAAGAAGAACTCGGCGACTCGGCCGAATACCCCGGCAAGGCCGCTTTTCGCGGTGTGGTCGCGTGACACGAAGCACCTGACACGCCTCCCAAATCGTTCCACCCTTCGATGATATGCGTTGACGACTGCCCCGTTGCTGCGATAGGCAGGACCTCATAGCAGACGGCGTCCAAATGTGTCGTCTCGACAAAGCAACAGCAAAAGTTTCGAAGGAACCGCACCTGATCGTGCAGGCCCAATGGAGGAAACCATTATGTCCCAAACACAAGCTCTCATGGACCAAGAAACCCGCTACGGCGCCCATAACTATCTTCCCCTGCCCGTCGTTCTCTCCAAGGGAGAAGGCATCTGGGTCTACGACGTGGAAGGAAACCGATACCTCGACTTCCTATCCTGCTATTCAGCAGTGAATCACGGACACCGCCACCCCAAAATCGTCGAGGCCCTGACCGAGCAACTCGGGCGCCTGACGCTGACCTCACGCGCGTTCTACAATGACCAACTTGGCCCATTCCTCGAAGAGTTGGCGGACTACACCCATATGGACATGATCCTGCCCATGAACACGGGAGCCGAAGCTGTGGAGACCGCCGTCAAGGCAGTCAGACGATGGGGATACCGGGTGAAGGGCATTCCTGCCGAACAGGCCGAAATCATCGTGTGCAACGACAACTTCCACGGTCGCACCGTTACGGTCATCAGCTTTTCATCTGAGCAGGCCTACCGAGCGGACTTCGGGCCCTACACGCCTGGATTCACGATCATCCCGTACGGAGACAGCAAAGCGCTCGAAGACGCCATCACGGACCGGACCTGTGCGTTCCTGGTGGAACCCATCCAGGGAGAAGCCGGCGTGATGGTCCCGCCGGACGGATATCTCAAGGATGTGCGACGTATCTGCACCGAACGCAACGTCCTACTCGCCCTAGACGAAGTGCAAACCGGCTTTGGCAGGACGGGAAAACGATTCTGCCACTGGCATGACGAAATCGAGCCTGACGTTCTGGTGATGGGCAAGGCTTTGGGGGGAGGCGTCTATCCTGTTTCAGCCATTGCCGCGAAACGAGAGATCCTCGGCCTGTTCGAGCCTGGATCCCATGGCAGCACCTTCGGCGGCAACCCCTTGGGAGCAGCCGTCGCACGCCGGGCCATCAAGGTCATCGAAGATGAAGGGCTGGCCGAACGAGCCGACGAACTGGGACGATACTTCACCGAGCGGCTGCTCGGAATGGGCAGCCCGTACGTGGACCACGTCCGCGGCAAAGGCTTGCTTATCGGCCTGGTGCTCAAGAACGACGCCGGCAGCGCGAGGCCCTTTGCCGAGGCACTCATGAAGCGGGGTCTCCTGTGCAAGGAGACCCACGAAAACGTCCTTCGGTTCGCCCCACCCCTCGTGATAGAAAAGAAGGATCTCGATTGGGCCCTGGAACACATCGAAGCCGTCCTGACTGGACCTGCTCCAACGCGAGGCAAATAAGAGACGGGAGATTGCAATGACCAAAGTCGCCCCCCCACGAACCGCAGCCAGGTGGCGTCACGCACTAACCCTCATCGCCGCATTTTCCCTGATGCTGGTCTGGAACGGATGCGGTCGGCACAAGGCATCCGACACCAAGACTGACAAAGCGACGTCCTCTTCGACTGGGGGAACGAGCAAGCCGGTGTCTCGTGCGGCTGCCGAAAACATGGCAGCTCCTCGCCCACGGCAGGGCGCCAGACCGGCTAGGCCCAGCGCCCGCCTCGACAGCGGTCGACTCACCAGAGAGGCCGAATGGGAGGCCATGGATCCGCGGGACAGCCGCGCGGTCTATCGTGTCCGATTCAACGGCCAAGTCGTGGGGCGACTCGTGGCAGAGGAACGCTACCACGCGAGCCAAATGACCACATCGGTACGCGCATCATTCAAACTGCTCCGGGCCGGAACGCAGATCAAAATCGCATCCTCTGAGCTCTACAACGAAAAACTCGACGGCACGCCCGTCTCGTTTCGAATCCTGTTCGATCAAGGTGCAAGCAAGATCAAGATGTCCGGCGTCTACCAAAACGGATTCATGGTGGTGGATGACGGATCGGGCACCAAACAAAAGGTCAAGTACGACAAACGCTGGCTCTTTCCTGGAGCCGAGAGTCGCATGGCCAGAAAGGCCGGTTATCGACACAAAGGCACGACGACCTATCTGAAATTCCAGCCGCAGATGGGACTCAAGGGGGTCACGGTAACCAGGCAAATCCTGGGTGACGGCACGGCCACCTTTAAGGGCAAGACGGTGCACTGCCACAAGATTCGAGTCACCGCAGCCCAATTCCCCCCCCAGGACGCATGCGTCGACGACCGAGGCATGGCGTACAACATGACCTTCGCAATGGGCATCGTCACGATGCATATGGACCTCATCGAAAAAAATGACCCAACGAAAGATCCTGACAAGTAGCCTGCTGGCCACGATCATCCTGATTGGTTGCCGCGGAAACGCCCGCAGCAGGGACGACGGTCATACTCAAGTCGGACGGCGCAGCCACCACGACCCAACGGCACAAGAAAAGAGGTCTGCAGCCGGGGCGCATGCCGCCGCGACCGGATCGAAATCCGTGTCCGGATCGATGTCGGCGTCCAGCAAAAACTCCGAACCAGGACCTGCTTCCAATCGACTGGACTCGACCGACACAGGAACCCCGCCTCCAGGTTCCCATGGCACGAACCCGCAAAGCCGACCAGATGATCGACATGGCAATCCCGACATCATGGACCTGGCCCTGGTCCCGGTCTCCGCTCCGCCTCCACCAGGCGCCGACTCCGTCTCCTACATCGTGGACACCCATTCCAAGGCTGTGATCCCGAGCGACACCTACCAAAAAGTCACGAAATTGGGTCCCCATCGATATCTGGTCACAGTGCGACGCCCCAACTACCGACACCTGCCCCATGCCCGTCTCGGGGCTGTCTCCTCCAAGGGCAAGTGGGCCGAATTTCTCAGGGCCACGTCTTCCCTTCAGATCCACAATCCGCTGCTTCGCACTCTCGCTCACAAGGCGGTGGCTGGTCACCGTGATGCTGCCAAGGCTGCCATGGCACTGACCTGGTTCACGTACCGCTACATCGTCCACAAAGGCTACAGTCTCCCCGCAGCCACGGCCCTGGACGTGGCGCGACTGAAACGCGGCGACTGCACGGAGCACGCCTTCCTCCTCGCCGCTCTCGGACGGGCCGCCGGTCTGCCTTCTCGGGTCGCCTCCGGGCTCATCTTCACCCCAACCTTCAGCGGACACCGAAATGTCTTCGTCTACCACATGTGGACCGAGTTTCTGATCGGCGGAACTTGGATCCCCTTCGACGGAACCAGGCCGGAACCGGGCGTGGCCCCGACCCACATCCTCATTGCAACCGACTCCCTGAGTGCCATGTTCCCCATGGCTGCATCCACGGCCCTCCTCCAAGCGCTTGGAAAAATTCAGATCACTGTTCGCACCAAACCCTGACCCCCCCGGACATCCAACCATCGGTCCAGCCCCGATCGTCACACACGAAGCCTCATTCGACACCTGGAGTGCAGCGGCGTTGCTGGAAGGAACCCAACACCCATCGCCCTGGCGGCCCTCTACGAGATGGGAGCCAGGAGGCGATGCACCTGGGAACTGGTGAGCACGTACTGCACTGACCGGCCCTGCACCCAAACGGAACGACCACCGTGCTGGGAATCAGCAGAATCGAATAGGATACAGAGCCGAGCCAGGCGCTGCGCTCCGGCGATGCCACGAATCTGGATGGGGATGGATCGGTCGAGGCAGATTCTCATCTGAGCAGTTTTTGGTGGCTTGCTGTAGTCCAGCACTCGATTTGCCCGCAAGAAAACTACGGTCGTCACTCGATCGCTGACCGCAGCCTGATTCACGGAGTTCGGCTGTCCATCCTGGCCACCCGATGTCTTCCTCCACTGGCCATGATCTCGTCGAAGCCGTTGGCAGACTCCTTTTCGACAGAGCGTCAGGCCTCGAACTGAATCCACGAGCACCGAAGGAAAGAGCCGCCTCGGAGCAAGAGGCTGGTACAAGATCCGACAGGTCCGGGCATCGAGCCGGAACGTCAGATTCCACAGACGCCCGACACACAATCCGTGATGCCGCTCCACGCTCAGATGGAAATCCAAAACCGCCGGCCAAAGCGATTGGATCAACAGGGTCAAGAGTCCTTGAAACGTCTCCACCTCGGAAAGGGGCTGCGTCAGGTCGGGTAGGCCGATGGACAGGGTCATGTCGGGATGAAACCACGAAGGGGCCTTGTCGAGAAATGACGTCACAGAAAAGTGGGACAAGACCTGGCCCAGTTGATTCAAAATCTCCGGATCGGGCCGCCCAACGACCGGAGACGCCATGACGAACGAACCGCCGCTCGATCGGTGCACTCGTTCCACGATACGCCCGCGCCGAACCGTGACCACATCGATCTGAGACAGGGGCAGCATTGCGAGGACACGAGAGCGAAATTTCAAAGGCGCTGGCGCGAACAGATCCGAGACAGACTCGGAGACCACCAATTCGATTGGCTCGTCTCCTCGCCGGATCCTGAGGCCATCGACACCGCGACGAAGACAGATGGCCATGGTCTGGTGCCGTTCCGATTCCACCTTGATACATCTCAGGTTCCGATCGCGATTCGAAACCGCCACCACCCGCTGTCCCCTGGTAGACGCCAGGGTCTTGACGAACCCGACCACCTGCTCTGCATCGCAGGAAAAAAATTGGCCCCCAACCTTCCCGACCCACCTGGAGGCCGTCCGCAGCAACTGGAACGTCCCGGGCCATTCCACTCGTCGAACATCCGCCGGATCCAGGGGTAGCAACCGCCTGTCGAGCAGATCCATGCCACGAACCGTCAGACGTGCCACCGCTGTCCGCGCAAGGCATCCAGAAGCAGGAAACAGACCTGTACGCGCAACCCGGACACCTGCGGAACAAGTTCCGCCCACCGCGATCCGCTCAGCGGCAGGCCCCTTCTTCAGATTCCATAACTCGATGGTCGCCGTTCCAGGCGCCGATGATGGACCCACCTTCGGAACCTCTGACCAGGAGGCTGCATCGAGTGCATGCAGAAAAGACCAGACTTTCCCGCGATCCGCCGCCAATGCGCCGTGAGTCGCCGTCACGAGCTGCCACTCTCCCGACGCTGCACGCCGTACATCCACGGGCGCGGACGATCCATCAGACTTCACGACGAATCGGACCACCTCGTTGCTCGGCAGGACCGAGACAGCCCGGTTCATATAGACGGATGAAGAACGCTCCCCCAGGGAGTCCAACGGCTTCCGAACCAAATGGACATCCGCGTCGCCGGTCACCATCATCGCCAGATCCTTGCCCGACGAACAACCCACGCGAACTTCGATCGACTCTCTGGGCCCCTGGCCAAACCGGGCAATGAGGCAGGGATGGTCGAGGCCAAGCTTCCGTCGCACCTTTAAGGAAGGCGAGAGCAAGACCTTCCTGGATTCCAGACGTGCCCACCTGTCGATAAGCTCCCGAACCACCTGTCGATCGGCGGGGAAACCCTGGTCGGCACCAACATACCAATGAGCCTTTCGCTTTGCCAAGGCAAGGGAACCGCCCTTGCCTCGAAGCGAAAGGTCTGTCACCGATTCCGGATGCATCGCAAACAGAACCCGTCTACCGTGAGCCGTCTGTTCCTCCTTGCGGCAGGCCCCGAGAGCCGTCGCCAGGACAAAAACGAGGGTCAAGGAAACGCTGCCGAAACGCAGGCTCCAAGATCCCTCGCATGTTTCGAAACACAACCCGTATTCTCTGTTCGCCACCACATCTGTGCTCATGGTCACCTCTGTCTCCACATTTGTACCTTCGCCAGAGCCATTGAACAAGAATCAAGATTGGAGTGAACAAGGCCAAGGGGAAAACCGTCTGGATGCAAGGGTTTTCAAATCGAGGAAACAGGCTATAACGGACCCCTGCGCCCAAGGCGGACATCACGTCCAGGGCCCCCACGATGCAATGACGAGGTTTCATGGCCATGAAAGTGACCGCAACGAATAGGCTCTCCCAGTTGGTTCCATCTGCCGCAACAGCGACCGTCACGGTGGCCACGGCGGCCATCCTGCTTGCAGGAACTCTGCGCGGCGCGACGGACGGTTCCGCTCGTCGAAGCTCTGGTTGGAATGACTCGATCCACAGGATGCTCCGATACGCCGCTGCCCCACGCCGTCGGAGCCACCAAAACCGGGCCCCAACAAATTGGGGACCGGCCTGGAGGCTGACGGACAACCGAGCCATAACATCGTTGTACTTCCGATCGGGTCTGGTCCTGTACGCCGGACAGCCCGACTTCGCCAAGTATGTCCTGGGCACATGGAAAAATCCATGGATCCTGAACCAAACCGCCGACGGCCGGCCGGTTGCATTCGTCTACGGAAGGAAGGCCGATATCCTCCTTCCTGCCAAGAGTCAATTCCTCGCCATGGCTACCCACATGCCCGCCGGATCGCTCACGGGAATCATCGTGGTGCACAATCAGGTCCGGCGGCAAAAAATCCTGCTGCGACTGAACGGCAAAACCATCCTGAGGCCCACTTTGCTGAGCAAAGGACGCAACGTGGTACGATTCCAGGTCGACACGGGCTCCCTGGCGGAGCACGTCAACCGACTGACGGTCATCTTTCGTCGAAGCCGCAGACGTTCCGACATCCCTATGCCTGCCTGGCGCAGCACGGGGCGATACGGACTCCGACACAGGAAAGTGCCGTTGTCCGCCGGCGCGGTCGAAGCGGTCGGCATCGGTCCGTCCGGCTTCGCCCTTCCCCCCGGCCCGCCTGCAACCGACGGATACGTGGACAGGACGTCGTCCCAGGGGCTCGTACGGATCCCGGCACGAGGAGCGGTTCGCTTCTCCATGGTGCCTCCCAAGGCGGCCCGCCTACGTTTCCGCTACCAAGGCCCAGGATCCTTCGTGGTACGATTCCGGCGGGACGGCATGCCCGACCGCATCGTCTTCCATGCCCGAGGCACGAAACGTTGGCGCAAGGCCGACATTGCCTTACCCGACACGAATGAAGGCGCCGTCGCCATCGAGTTGTCGAACCCTGCTGCGACCGGACAATGGTCGAACGTCCGGATCGACACACCGGCCACGCCACGCCACCGCATTGTGCCCACCCATATCAAATATGTGTTCATCTGGCTCTCTGACGCCCTGAGGCGCGACTGCGTGGGGATCTACGGCTCGCACGTCCAGACACCGAACTTCGACGCCCTGGCCCGCAAAGGGGTGTGGTTCGAGCGCGCCACCATCCAGGGCAACCATTCCTTGCCGGGCCAGGGTTCGATCCTGACGGGACGCTATCCACCGGTCCACACGTTCGAGACCCCAAGAAACAAGGTCAAAGGCACCCTGCTCTACCAGGTGTTCCGACGGGCAGGATTCGTAACCGCCATGTTCTCGTCCAATGGATACGTTTCGGACAGGTGGGGATTCCGCCGTGGTCTGAACAAGTACATCAACTTCATCCGCAGGGGACTCAACTCCGATGCCGCCCACCTGTGGAAACGGGCCGGACATTATCTGGCGAACCATCGGTCCCAACCCGTGTTCATGTACCTGGCCACCATCGATCCCCACGTGTCGTATGATCCGCCGAAACGCTTCCTCAAGCTCTATTGGCCCGGACGCTACCACGGCCCAGTGCCTCGCCGGGTCACAGGCATGACCCTCGGCAAGTACATCACCCGACGGGTTCGCCTCAGAGCCAGAGACTTGAGGCGGCTCAAGGCCCTCTATCAAGGCGAGGTCTCCTTCAACGACTTCTGGTTCGGCAAGATGATCGCAGACCTCAAACGCATGGGCATCTATGACCAAAGCCTCATCATCATGACCGCCGACCATGGCGAGCAATTCCATGAACACGGCAGCTTCGGCCACGACAAGAGCCTCTACGAAGAAGAAATCGGGGTACCGCTCATCTTTTGGTGGAAGGGGATCCAGCAGTCGATTCGCATCCACAACCGCGTCGAGGTCATGGACCTCTTTGCAACAGCCCTCGACGTCTCTGGGCTGAAGCCTCCCGCCACGAATCAGAGCGGCAGCCTCCTACCCATGATTCGGGGCGGCGGCCACATAATGCCCCAGGCGGCCTTTGCCGTTCATGCCGGAGCCCAGCGGGCCATCCTCGTGGGACGATACAAGTGGCTCACGCGGCGGCCGCAGTCCAGCCTCCTCTACGACCTCCAGGCAGACCCAGGCGAGCAGCATCCGCTAGCGACCACCGACCATGCAGTGGCAGAGGATCTGTGTCGCACCCTGTTCTCACTGCAAAATGCCTACATGACCAGATGGAAGAAAAACCGTTGGGGGACTCCGACCCAACTCAAGCCCGCGTTCTCGAAAGACCTGGAAACTCGCCTGCCGAAATCTCGGTAGTCACAGGCCATCGCGGCAGAAGCCGACGCCCTGATACCGAAAACCACCACAGATGAGCGCGCCTTCAGGCCAACACACTCCGAAGCTGATCCACGGCGTACTCAACCGCCTCCTCGTCCAGATCCATGTGGGTCACCAGCCTCCACTGTCCATGCGAGGGCCCGAACACGAGCACGTTCCGTTCCTGGAGTTGTTTCACCAAGGCCTCGTCGTCCCGCTCGCCATCGAGACGGAACCAAACAATGTTGATGTCTCGCTGATCCTCGATCACGTGCAGGCCCGGCACGTCTCGAAGCGCCTGGGCCAGACGTTCCGCCAATCGATGGTCGTCGTCGAGCCGGGCGACATTGTGCTCCAACGCAAAGAGACCGGCTGCAGCCAAGATTCCGGCCTGTCGCATGCCTCCGCCCAGAATCTTTCGCCCTTTGCGGGCTCGTTCGATGAATTCCTTCGTACCACAGAGCATCGAACCAACCGGAGCGCCCATTCCCTTGCTCAAACAGAACATGACCGAATCGCCACAGGCGGCGATGCGATCTACCGGGACACCTGATGCAATCGATGCGTTGAACAACCTGGCCCCGTCCATGTGCACCGGCAGCCCAGCCTCCACAGCCAAGGCCTTGACCGACTCCAGATACGCGATGTCCTGCACGGCTCCACTGCTGTGAGCACATTCGACGCAGATCAGACCTGTTTCTGGATGATGGATATCGGGTTCCCGAATGGCATCGTGGATCCGATCCAGGCCCATCGTCCCGGTGGGTGCATCGATGGGCACGAGGGTTACGGCCGACAGGATTGCCGCCGCCCCAACCTCGTGTTCCTGAATGTGACAGGGCCTGCCACAGATCACCTCATTGCCACGACGCGTGTGTGTCATGAGGGCCAGCTCGTTTCCCATGGTCCCCGATGTTACGTAGAGCGCGGCCTCCTTGCCGACCATGGCAGCCACCCGCCGCTCCAACTCCTGAACCGTGGGGTCGTCGCGAAGCACGTCGTCGCCCACTTCGGCCGAAGCCATGGCCTCTCTCATGGCCGCACTCGGCCTGGTCACGGTGTCGCTCCTCAAATCAACGGGAAGATGCATCTCGTCCTCCTCTATCCGATGATGGCCGCCCGGTCTCGTGGATCAGGCGATTCGTGGTTCGGCGACAGGCCACGGACGCATCGTGCGACGAGGACATCCAGCCATGCCGACCTGCGTTGTCACCCAGAAACGACGACCAACGATCTCCCTTTTCGTGGAGCCAACCGACCGATTCCGAGTGTCTCCAATCCGCAGCTGGGTACCAGAAAACTATTTTCCGTCCGGCCCGCTTCGTCAAGACGAACCATACAGGAATCGCAGAACTTCCAACACTGATTGGGGTTCGCGCTCCACTTTCATCATCGATTGAATCGTGGTATTTATCGTGGCCACAGACGAGTTTTGCCTCTCGAGGTCAGGACATTTTCCTCACGTGCGGTGAGCCGCCACAACACAAGACGACACAAGACAACCAAGAAAGACAGCAGTACCATGCAGAAACCTCTCGACAATCCCAAAGACACCAAGCAACGAATCATGGGTCTGTCTGTCGGCGTGCCGACAAGCGCCTTTTTGTTCACATCACTGATCGGCTTCAACGCGGCACAAGTCGCCAGCCTTGTAGTCTATCCGTTTTCCAAAAAGAAGTTCCGATTCTTGAACAAAACTGTAGCCGCCTCGTTCTGGGGCATGTGCGTCGTCGTGGCCGACAAGATATACGGAACACACATCGTGATGACCGGAGACGACGTGCCCTATGGTGAAAACGCCATTTGCATCGCCAATCACCAACAGATGACAGACATCCCGTACATCTTTTTTCTGGCGCTGGCCAAGGGACGACTGGGAGACCTGAAATGGATGGCCAAAAACATCATCAAGTACGTCCCAGGCGTGGGATGGGGTCTGTTGTTTCTGGACACGGTATTCCTGGACCGAGACTGGGCCTCGGACGAAGAACACATTCGCGCCACCTTTGCGAACCTGACCCAGAACGACGTTCCGACCTGGCTCATCTCCTTTCCAGAAGGCACCAGAATCACGCCCAAGAAACTTGAAAAGAGCCAGCAGTATGCAAAAAGCAAGAAACTGCCCGAACTGAAACATCTCCTCCTGCCCAGGACCAAGGGATTCGTCGCCTCCATGGTGGGGCTCCGAGAGCACGTCCGGGCGGTCTATGACTTCACCTTGGGCTATGAAGCAGGCGTGCCGACCCTCTGGCAGTTCATCGAGGGATTCACGCGCGTGGCACACCTCCACGTCCGACGATATCCCATCGAGGAACTCCCCACGGACCACGAATCCCTTTCCTCTTGGATCATGGATCGGTACGTGGAAAAAGACGCCCTCCTGGATGAGTTCTACCGCACCGGCCATTTCCCAGGGCCAGAACGGACGCTTCCGGCTGGCGCATAAACAGGCACGGTCTGAACAGACGCAGAAAGAGACGGAGTAGCGACGATCGGAGCCATCGCCTGCCAATCGCGACCGAGCGCAGGCGTCCATCGATGTCGGCATGAATGAAGAGGGAAAGCAGTTGGATAGCGGCCCCTGGAACCAAGTGAACGGTCGGGAGGAAAGCTACTTCGCAGCCTTGATGACAGCGTCCACGAAACACGCAGCGTAGCCCTTGCAGTCCTTCTTCATGCACTTGCCAAGGCTCTTTTTCTCGGCAGCGGAAAAGCCATTCTTTTTACAGAGCTTCATGAACGCATCGCCATGCAGTGTTCCCATCATGGCGTCCACCTGCTTCTTGCTGGCCGCTCGTGCTGCTTCCATTGCTTTCTTCTGTGCCTCGGGCGGCAATTTCGCCAGCCGAGCCTTGGTCTGAGACTTGACCTTGTCCATGGTGTAGTCGAGCATCGCAGCACTGAGTGCGTCGTTGCACTTCGTGTTCTTTGTGTTGACGGTCTTGCAGGTCACCTTCGAGCCACAGCCAGCACTGGCAGCCAGGCCCAAAATCACCAGCATCGTAAGCACTCCCTTTTTCATAGACACTATCTCCTCCATCCTAAGAAAGCTGTTCAAAACAGAGCTGCCTTTTTTGGGCGTCGAGGCGCCCGTCTGGCACGAAGCGACGATGACGCGTACCGGGCGATACGCACCCCAGGAGCGACAATGCCAGGCGGGGTGAATCGGCGTTCCAGATGGCAGATTTATTCTGACTAGCCTCCTCATTACGCGGGACATCCCACGCTTGTTCTCCAAGCGGCACCAACTCATTTTGGCGCCACCAACCATCTCCCTGTCATCGCTTCGACGGGAAGCCATCTGCGACGTTTGACAAGGATACGTTCTTTTGCAGACATGTCAAACCGAAACCATGGTCTATCCCAGCACCGAGGCTGCCAGGCCTGAAATCGACCTGGCCGTACATCCAAGCCTCACGACATTTTTGACCCTTTTCGCGGGGCTCATGGTACATCTTCCATAAACCTAGCCGTGACTGGTTTTACCGCCATCAACGCCTGGATCCCATGCGGACGACCAGACGGCCGAACAGGCTACCCAGTCCAATCGATGCAGCGATGCGGCCGGACTCGCATTTCCTCTGTTTTCCGATATAATGCATAGGTATCGACTTTGGTATCGTTCATGAGTGAAGAAGAAAAAGAAAAAAAACAGATTGATGTCTATGACCTGGTCCGAATCCTCGGAACCGGAGGGATGGGCATCGTCTATGAAGCAAAGCATCGGCTCATCGGCCGCCGATGCGCCATCAAGGTTCTGCACGAAGCACTCGAAACAAACGAAGAACTCCTGACGAGGATGGTCCAGGAGGCCAGGGCTGCCTCGGCCATCGGCCATCCCAACATCGTCGAGGTCTACGATTTCCGTCGGGCTCCTGACGGAGCCGCCTACATGGTCATGGAATTGATGGACGGCAAGTCCCTGGAGCAGATCCTGGACGAGCAGGGGCACTTGTCCCCTCGGGCCGCAGCAGTGGTGATGTCCCACATCCTCTCGGCGCTGCAGGCGGCCCACCACAAACACATCGTCCACCGGGATCTCAAACCGGACAACATCTTCATCTCACGGGACCGCCAAGGAGGATACTTCGCCAAAGTTCTGGACTTCGGCATCTCGAAATTCACCGACTCGAAGCAGGAACTCAACCTCACCAGGACGGGCGCCGTCCTGGGCAGCCCCTACTACATGAGCCCAGAACAGGCCTCGGGAAAAAGAGACCTAGACGGACGCTGCGACCTTTGGGCTGCCGGTATCATTTTCTTCGAAATGCTCACTGGAATCGTCCCGTTCGATGGGGAAAACTACAACGAGGTCATGGCGAACATCCTGATCAAGCCCCACATCACGGCCAGAAGTGTAGAACCAGACCTGCCGGCCATCGTGGACCGCATCGTGGATCGGGCTCTCGAAAAGAATCGCATCGAACGATACGGCTCGGCAGCCGAAATGATGGCCGACATCACGGAACTACTCCCAGACGGGCCCGTCGACGTGGGCGGATTCAGTCTTTCTCCCCAGTCCATCCAGGTCCAACTCAAGGTCACGGACCAACGAGCCCCAGAAATGGACAAGACCATGGCTGGCTTGGGCATCGCGGCGGATGGCCAGGCCCTGAAAGAATCCGACGAAGCCGAAGATTCGGACAGACGTGCCGTTCCTGCCGACAACACCGAAAATCCGACGGCCCCCTTCGATGGACGCCTGTCCTTGAGCGATCCCGGCAGACGGCAGGTATTGCCCAAGGAGACGATCACATCGGGCGAAAACATGTCCCAGAGCTTTCGTACCCTGGATGTGTTTCGTCACGGACAGGGCCGACTCGTGTTGGCTGGCGCCTCGCTCCTCTTGCTCATTGCTGCTATTGGGACGACCTGGTACCTGCTGACACGCTCATCCAAGGCGCTCCCGTCCCACGATCGAGCGCTGCGTCCCGCAGCGACTCCGCCCCAGAATGGCGCATCTCACGGCCTGCCCGATGCGCCGGTCGTCGCATCACGCAAGGACGGCGCCATCGCCCCTGGTCCCATGCATGGGCCAACAGCCATGAGACCACGGACGCATGCCATGACGGCCATGGTTCAACCTGGGACCATGCAACCGGCGACCGCCATGGATGCAGGGGCATCGATGGCCTCGGGTACTTCGGTCCCGTCCCCCAGACCGGACAAGAACCACATTCTGATCACCCTCCAGAAACTGCCTGCAAAGCATCGCATCTGGCTCGACGGTCGCCCGGTCAAAAATCCCATCATGGTCCAAAAGGACCACAGGGAGCATTGCGTCCAGGTCAAGGTTCCGGGGTTCCCGCGCTATCTCAAATGCTTCTTTGCATACCGCGACCGATCCTTTCGGGTTTGGCTGAGGCGAAAACCCCGGCCCAGGAGCATCTATGACTCTCCCTACTGATCGGTGACGCCCCGCTGATCCACATCGCGCCCTGATAACCCCATCTTGATCCGTTGAGGCCATGCGGTTGCGTGTAACGGATTGAAGTGTGGCGGTCGTCGAAGCCGTCGGAGCTTCTGCATCGGCTCATTCCGCAACGCCCCTGAATCATTAGATATTACTTAATAGTTCACCACCGTCACCTATTCTCGACCGAGCTAAACCGATCCAAATCGAGCCACTTCGATCTTGAGCGAATAAGGCAGATCATGATAGCGTAGGCCGTTTTCTAATGGAGTACGTGCGTCCTGGGGACGCCAACCGGCTCGGAGCATGCCAATGCCACAGCAGGAACCCTGGGTGTCTGTCGATGTTGTCGCCACTCACGTGGGCATAGCCAAAGACACCGTCTACCGCTGGATTGAATCCAAGGGCCTGCCCGCCCATCGCATCGGCCGCCTGTGGAAGTTCAAGCTCTCCGAGGTGGACGAGTGGGTAGAATCGAGTGAAGCCAGACGCGACAAGAGGAGGTCAGAAGTAGGATGACTGGAGGCTCAAACATGCTTCTTCCGTTTGAGCTGGACAGAACCGCACCAGTGGAGGCAGCCCTGCGGATGATTGCTCACACGGGAAACGTCGCACAAAGGGGCGCTGTCTTTACTAAGGCCGAGGTTGTGGATGGCATCCTTGACCTCTGCGGATACACTGCAGCAGCTGACCTGTTGTCGAAACGGTTGATAGAACCATCTGTTGGCGACGGCGAGTTTCTGTTGACAGCGGCGACTCGTCTTCTCGAATCGTGCCGTCGATATCATGGTCCACCGTCTGACCATGCCCCGGCTCTTGCTCATTGTCTTCGTGGCGTTGAGCTGCATCATTCGACATACGAATCAACAAAGGGAAAAGCCGTTTCTTTACTAGTTGGCTCAGGGCTAAACCAGCGTGCAGCGACTGGTGTGGCCGAAAGGTGGCTTAGGCAAGATGATTTCCTGCTCACTTCCCTCGATGGAGGATTCGATGTAGCTGTTGGAAATCCTCCATATGTTCGTCAGGAGAGAATTCCCGACGTACTTCTTTCTGAATACAAGCGTCGTTTTGCCACTCTTTACGACCGCGCAGATCTCTATGTGTTGTTTTTCGAGAAATGTCTTGACCTCCTTCGACCACAAGGGGTGCTCGGTTTTATATGTGCCAATCGATGGATCAAGAATAAATACGGTGGCCCGCTGCGCGAGAAGGTTGCAAAGAATTTCAATCTTGATGTTTATATCGACTTGGAACAGGTGGATGCATTTCACGAACAGGTGGACGCCTACCCAGCTATCACGATAATCCGCCGAGTTCCGCAGTCGGTTACTCGAGTAGTTACCGGTACACGCAATGGTGGTATGGCTCTTCCAGAGATCTTCGATGTCCTGTCCGATTCATCGGACCATCCTTCGTCGAACATTGGGTACGTCCATGAAGTTGGATGCGGTCGAGACCCGTGGCTTATCGATGCACCCGAAATATTGGAAACCCTGCGAGATCTTGAACATCAATTTCCAACCCTGGAACAAGCCGGCGCGAAGGTGGGTATTGGAGTGGCGACCGGCGCCGACAAGATTTACATCGGCCAATATGAGGACCTCCCTGTAGAGAAAGAACGCCGGCTGCCGTTGGCCATGTCTGCTGACCTCACGCTCAATGGGGTCAAATGGTCAGGAAAAGGCATCGTCAATCCGTGGATGGAGGACGGTTCGCTTGCAGATTTGAATGCGTTTCCGAAGTTCGCGGCATACATGCAGAAACATGAATCCGCGTTGAAACGGAGGCATACCGCGCAGAAGAACCCTGGATCTTGGTACAAAACAATCGATAGAGTGTACCCGGCTCTCACGACACAACCCAAACTTCTCATACCGGACATCAAAGGCGAAGCAACTGTCGTCTATGATGAAGGCAAATACTATCCCCATCACAATCTCTACGTTGTTACCTCGCAGGATTGGGATCTTCGAGCTCTCCAGGCTGTTTTGAGATCTTCCATCGCTTTGACGTTTGTCGCGGCATATTGCGTTAGAATGTCCGGTGGTTTTCTGCGGTTCCAAGCTCAGTATCTGCGCCGAATTCGAATACCACGCTGGTCTTCACTCTCTGAAGCACAACGTCAAAATCTAGCTCAAGTTGCGACGTCTCCGGATCAGAGTGAGGTGGACGATGGTGTGGCTCAGGCCTTCGGATTGGGGACTGAACAAGCTCGGCAGTTTGCCATTTTTGCTGCCTCGGCACGAGTGACGAGGGAAAAGAAATGACCACCCGAATTCTACCTTCCAACTTCGAACAAATACTGCGCGAAGCTGTGATTACCTTTTGGAAAACTCGCTCAACTGGCTCGTCCACCCAGGGTGGTACTCGTGGCAACGTGATCGCTGGAAAGAACTTGGACGGCTTTCTTGCGGTTGTTCAAGCGATCGCGCGTCACTGCGGAATTCCAGATTCATCAGTATTCACCAATGGTCGTCGTGACCTCACATTGCCGGGCTACTATCGCCCCACCAAAAACTGGGACGTAGTAATTGTACACCGGGAACGACTGCTAGCCGTGCTTGAGTTCAAGTCGCAGGTCGGTTCATTCGGGAACAACTTCAACAATCGAACCGAAGAAGTCATCGGCAATGCCTCTGACTTATGGGTTGCAGCCCAACATGGCGCGTACCATCCCGGGAACCATAGAAGCGCTTCTACTAAGCGCAACGGAGGCGATCCGCGACCACCGTTTCTCGGCTACCTGATGCTTCTTGAGGACTGTGACGCTTCAACTCGATCTGTCGATGTCTCTTCTCCTCACTATCATGTATTTCCCGAATTCAATAATTCCTCGTACTCGGAGCGGTATCGCATTCTATGCGAGCGCCTAATGGAACAGAACCTGTATGAGGCCGCAGCATTGGTCCTTTCACCGCAGGGAGACCGAGGACTCAAGGGAGAACACCGCT
>JAGGXR010000031.1 GCA_021162935.1 Deltaproteobacteria bacterium | reverse complement strand
TGCTCGTGACCGATACTCGCGGGCGCGGCCTCTGCTCGTGACCGATACTCGCGGGCGCGGCCTCTGCTCGTGACCGATACTCGCAGGCGCGGTCGCTGCTCACGGTCTGGAGCATCACGAGGCAAGAACGTATCGAGAACCAATGAAGCAACCGGGTACAGACAGCGGCTCGCAGCAGCCCACTTCGACACGGGAAGTCAAGGGTGCCTCGTCCAGCCGCTCCAGGCTGAACGAGGCGGCTGCCTCCACTTGGTGGTCCACGACCTGGGATCGGATCTACGGCCGCCGATTCGAGGTGGAACGCGAAAGCAACGGTGGCTTTTGGTTCTGGCTGGGCAAATATTACCTGTTCGGGATCCTCGCCCTGATCCTGCATGCGCTTGCCTTCGGTGCCTGGGTATATGGAGACTTCGCCCGAGGCGTCCCCCTGGCCAAGTCGCCCGAACAGTACCGACAGCAGGCCCCGGCCATCACCCGCGTCCTCGCCTACGACGGCAGACCCCTGGCCGAATTCGCGACCGAGTACCGCAAGTGGGTGAGCATCGATCGAATACCGAAACGACTCCAACAGGCGTTCCAGGCCGTCGAGGACCGGCGCTTCTACGAACACCACGGCATCGACTGGCGCGGAATCATCCGCGCCGCCTGGACGAACCTGAAAGCAGGCCGCATCCGCCAGGGAGGCAGCACGATCACCCAACAGGTCGCCAAATCCTGGCTGGGGCCCCAGCGGACCCTGACCCGAAAGATTCGCGAGGCCATCCTGGCACGAAGGCTGGAACGTGTGCTCACCAAGGCACAAATTCTTGAGCTGTACCTAAACAAAATCTTCTTGGGCAACGGTGCCTATGGCGTCGCTGCCGCTGCCAAGCGATACTTCGACAAGCGACTGGACCAGATCGACCTGGCCCAGATGGCGCTTCTTGCGGCCCTGGCTCGTGCCCCGAGTCGGTACTCGCCCGTGCTCCATCCGCGCCGCGCCAAGGCACGACGGAACCTGGTGCTCGAAAAAATGCGCGAGATGGGCGTGATCACGAAACAAGAAGAGGCAACAGCGGCTGCCGAGCCTTTCGGCCTTCGAGGCAGCCCGGACGCCTTCTTCCGCGTGAGCCCATACTATGCGGAACAGGTGCGCCAATGGGCCATCGAGTATCTGGGGAAACGAGCCATAGCCGCAGGCAAAACCTGCCACCCCGACCGAGGCTGGGCGGACCTGCAGCCCAAGCAGCAGCATCTTTTGTGCATCCGCCAGCTTGGCAAGGCCGAGTTCTACCGAGGCGGCTATCTCGTCGAAACGGCCGCCGACACCTGGATGCAGGATTCCGCCCGCAGGAATGCAGACGAACTGGCGCGCTGGATGGACAAAAGGCAGGGATGGCGCGGCCCCGAGGCGTATCTCTCATCCGAGGACGCCCGAAAGGAGTTCCTGGACAAGGCGGCCAGACGATACAGCTCCGGCCCCTTAGACCCGAGGCGCCTCTACCTCGCCCTGGTCCGCGAGGTCACGCGGAACGGAGCGCTCGTCCAGATCGGTAGCCTGAAGCGGGTCATCCCCATCGACCGGATGCGCTGGGCGGGACGCTACGTAAGCCAAAACGGCACCACGGATCGGCACATCAAGTACGCATGGCAGGCACTCATGCCAGGCGACGTGGTCTGGGTCAAGGCGGGCTCTCCCAGGGTTGGCTCTCCCAAGGCGGGCTCTCCCAAGACTGGCTCTGCCAGGGCGGGCTCTCCCAGAACGGATCACCGACCACAAGCAGGACGGACGTCCGTTCGCCATCCGGTCGGGCCGCGCGGACCGCTGGCCGCATCCCACCCCGCTGCTCCCCACCGCACCACAGGTGCGGCACGACGACGCGCCCTTGCCCTGCCCCGATCCTGGCCGCGTCGGTTCGTCAGCCTGGAACAGACGCCTCGCCTGCAGAGCGCGCTGGTGACCTTCGACCACGAGACCGGCTACGTCCTGTCCATGGTGGGCGGCACGGACTTCGACCTGTCCAGCTTCAACCGGGTCACCCAGGCCTGCCGCCAACCGGGCAGCACGTTCAAACCCATCTATTACTCCCTGGCCCTGGACCACGGCTGGGCCTTCGACCGCAAGATCAAGGACATGCCCTATTCGCTCGTGGACCCGGTGACCGGAAAAAAGTGGTACGTACGCGACTTTCGGTACAACAAGGATCTCATGAAGCGGTTCCAGCAGGCGATCAAGAGCTACCAGGTCACCTTGGAATTCGCCCTGGTCTGGTCCAAGAACAACGCATCGGTCCACGTGTTTCGCACCATGGGCGCAAACAACGTGGTCCGCTGGGCCCGACGTCTCGGGTTCACCACGCCGCTCATCGCAGACGATGCCCTGGCGCTCGGAGCCTCCTGCACGAAAGTGGACGAATTGGCCCGTGCCTTTGGCATCTTCGCCCGCAACGGTCGCTGGCTCGACCTCACCTGGGTGCGACGGCTCGTGGACCGCAGCGGCAAGGTTCTGGTGGACCATACGGTCTACTACGACCCGACCTTGAGCACGGCGGACAAGCTCGATCGCCTGGCCGCCACGTTGGGCCACCGCCCAAAGCAGGCCATCCCAGCCAAAACCGCCTATCGAACATCCATCTTGCTCCGAAGGATGGTCCAAAAAGGCCATGCCGAAGTGGTTCGGATGACCGGGCTGCTCACGGCGGGCAAGACGGGCACCTCGTCGCGCACCTCGGACACATGGTTCGTGGGCTACACGAGTCGCTGGCTCACCGCCGCCTGGATGGGAGACGACAAGTACGAACGCCCCATCGGCACCTATGATGCATCCTTTAACACTGCCCTGCCCATGTGGGCCAGATACATGTTTGAAGTGAGCGGCCGAATCCCGGTGCGCGACATTCCATGGAAGAATCCGGATGGAACATGGATCCACAAGGAGGCCGGCCTGCCCCAGACCCATGGCAAGAAGCCTCTGTACAAGGCTCCGCTCGGGCGCATGAAGAAGCTCCAACAAGGACGCCAGGCAGCGCGCCAATACGAAACCGGGTTCCACAATCCGCAGTGACGACGAAAAACGAGGTGCAGCGTGCCGGATGAACAAAAGAACACCACGAAACGAGTCGATCCCATCGACATGAAACCAGTGTGCGACTACTGCCACGAGGACGCCGACATCAAGATCACCTTCTTCGTCGGCCCCCTTCCCGACGGCGCCCCCACCAACACCTGCTACCGATGCCTTGAAAAGAGCGCGCGCCTCGCAGACCACCTCAGCCGCGCCACCACCGTGCGTCTTGAGAGCTGGCTCACCGGACGGCACAGCACGGGCAACCCGAAGAACCTGGCTGCGCTCTTGGACATGCTCAAGCCCACCGGTGGCTTCCGCACCATCACCGCCGCCATCCGGATCACGTCGAACGGCGCCACGTCGAGCGGGCTCCACTGCTCGGTCTGTCGGGAACCCATCACGCCCACCGCACCCGGAATCGTCCGCTGGGCGCGCCACCAGGACGGCACCTGCCATTCCCTGCGACTCTTTCACGCCGAATGCGTCACCGACCCAGCCGGTCAGGGACAAGAAGGAGAAACCTGGCAGGACCTGGACCACATCCCCCAATTGGACCGAAGCCAGTTCTCCACCGCTGCCCGCGAACTCCTCGACCACGTGGAACGCGTCTGGGCCGAACTGAACCGAGGAACGTAGAGGGTGATGCTGAAGGGCTGATGTTGGTTTCCAGCCACCGCTTACGGACAATCCAACAATCCGACAATCCAACAATCCAACAATCCAACAATCCGACAATCGCGCGTTCATCCCTGGTGCGTCGTCCGCAACGAGGCCAGCCACCACCAGGCAAATGCGGCCATGGTCACCGAAGCGGCCACGCTGCCCAGGAAAATGCCGGTCACACCGAAAAAAGAGCCGCCCAGCAAGGCGAACGGCACGGTCAAAACCGGTGCTCGAAGCAGAATCACCGATGCGGCGGCAAAGGGTCTGCCCACCGCGTTGAAGGTGGAATTCGTTATGGCCGCAAGCCCGAGGGCCCAATGCGCGGCTGGCATGATCCACAGATACCGCACCATGGTGGACAGCACCGCCGGGTCTGAAGAGAACAGCGACGCGATGGGCCGTGCGAGCACGAAAAGAATGCCGTAGTCGAACAGGCCCAGCACGAGCACGGCCAGGAAGCCACGACGCAATGCGCCACGGATGCGCTCGGTTCGAATCGCCCCCCAGTTCTGTCCCATGAACGGCATGAGCCCCGACCCGAGGGCGCGAAACGGAATGAGCGCCATCATCTCCACCCGGCCACCGGCCCCGAAGGCGGCAACCGCCGCCCGGCCGTGCTCGGCCACCATGGCGGTCAGTAGGCCCACGGTCAAAGGCTGGGCGAGATACCCGATGGCGGCGGGAAGCCCGATGAGCAGGATGCGCCCCCAGGCCTGGGCCGTGGATCGCAGTCCATGGAACCGGCGCTCGATCATCCCTCGCCCTGGACCAAGCACCCACAAGGACGCCACCATGGTCGAGGCCCGTCCGATCACCGTGGCGATCGCCGCCCCGCGCATGCCCAGCGCCGGAATCGGCCCCAGACCGAAAATAAGCACCGGATCCACGCCCACGTTCACCAAGCTCGCGAAGATCATGATGAGCGCAGGCGTCTTCGTATCTCCCGTGGCCCGAATCGCGGAATTGCCGATCATGGGGATCACCACGAAGACCGCCCCGAAGTACCAAATCGACATGTACTGCCGCACCAGGGGCAGAGTCACCTCGTCTGCGCCCATGGCCCGAAACAGCGGGTCGATGGTCGCCAGGCCCACCGCGCTCACCAGGATCACGAGCATGAGTCCGAGCAGGAGTGCATCGGTCGTCAGACGCCGCACGTCCTGCTGCCTGCCCGCGCCGAGCGCCCGCGAAATGAGCGACGTCGCCCCGACGCCCACACCCAAAGCCAGACTCCCCACCACCGTGATCACCGGGAAGGTCAGGCTGATCGCCGCAAGCGGCGCCGTCCCCAAGCGACTCACGAACCAGGTATCGACCAGGTTGAACATCATCATGGCCAGCATACCCACCGCCATGGGCGCAGCCAGCCGGATCATCTGATGCCCCACGGGGCCAGTCGTCAGATCGCGCCCCCCGCCCCGGCGCCGAAGCACCGATCGGCCCAACGGCCCACCAGATAACGGCCCATCAGACGACGATCCATCAGTCGACAATCCATCAGACGACGATCCATCAGACGACGATCCGCTGGAATTCCGGTTTTCACGTTCTTTTGAATCGTGCGCCATGCATGCTCCGAAGCATACTGAAGAAGGGCCCAAAAACCCCCGACCGCCCCCAAACCCTCTATCGTTCACGTTCTACCAACCACCGCTCGTGCCACCGCGGCAGGGAACTGGCACGACGGATCGTGCCCCTGCCTTTTTGTCCGGCAGGCTCGGTTTGTCAAATCCTGCAATCCAGGTTCGACAACGGCCTGCTGAAACGCCCGACAACGAACTTCCAAAAACATGGGTCCCTGCCGACCCAAACCCACGTGGGACGATTGCCTCCTGGTCGAATCCACTGTGGACAGACTCGCTTTCGAAGTGCCATCCCAAAAGCCCTATGGCTTTCGATCGATGGCCCGGACACAATGCACGTTGCACGATGAGATGACGACGGGTCGAAGGCCCGGGCTACGAGGAAACCATCCGGCCGCTACCCGCGGCCGGATCAGGGGCCC
>JAGGXR010000165.1 GCA_021162935.1 Deltaproteobacteria bacterium | reverse complement strand
TTTGACGTATCCGTGAGTGTTTGGGCGTGGCCCGAAGCGGCGCTTTGACGCCTCGGTCGTGCCAAGGCTCCCCGCCTGTTTCGTCTCGGCTTCGATCAATGAAATGGTGGTGCTGCTGCCATCGCCTCGCGAGGGCAGGGTAGGGGGGGGTGTAGGGGGCCGGGCGAAGGCGATGGCAGTCTACCTGTGGGGCGGAGGCGATGGCAGGGTAGGGAGGAACGAAGCGTGTCAGGTGACTTGGTCGTAGGAGGAACCCGCCCGTCTTCGTGGGCAAGGCTACCGCCCGAGGCGCATGATGCGCCTCGGGCAGCGATTCAGGCGGTCTTTACATCCTTCGCAGGCTCAAACAGGTCCGTTCGATCAGGGGGCTTCGCAGGCTCCGTTGTTGCAGACATAGCCTGCGCCGTTCCTGGTGCAGTCGGTGTTCGTGGTACAGGCCTCCACACACACGCCAACTGGGCTGCTCGTGGAACAGACCGTGTCGCCACCGCCGCAGTCCGTATTGCCGTTGGCCGGATCGCAGCCAGGCAGGTAGCACATACCGCCAGGAGCGTCCGTGGCGCACAAACCATTCTGCCCACAATCGGTGTCATCGGTGCAAGGGCCGCCCCAAACAGCCGACGAGGTGTAGCACCTGCCCGTGACCGTGTCACAGGTCTTGCCGCCTCCGCAATCACCGTCGTTCGCACAGGCGTCTGCGTCGTGGCGCACCCGCATAGGCCGACACAATCCTGATACGACGTTGTCGTCAGAGGTATCTGGATCATTTTGGGCCCAAAGGATGTTCTCACAGACTTCGTTCGCGCCGCAATCCGTCGTGGTGGTGCAGGGTGCCGAACAGAACGTATTGGTGGGCGTTCCCTGGTCGTCCGTCGCGAGTTCACTGTCCAAACACCAGCCGCTCATGCAGCGATTGTCGGCGGGGTCGCAGCCATCGCCCAGGGACAGAACCGGCGTGCAGCGCTTCGTGTTGTCGCCGTTGTCGATGCAGGCTTCGTTCGCGCCGCAGACAGACTGGCCGCCCGTGGTGCAGTCCGTCCCCGTCGGATCAGCGGTCATGATCGCACTGCAAACCTGCAGCATACTGTGGTTACTGATCCGGACACAGCCCTCACCCGCGGCGGTGTCACAATCGCTTTCCTTCTGGCAGGTGGTCGGCGTCTGCTCGAACAGCTCCTGCTCGGGATAGCAGGCCGTGATGTACGCGTCCTGTCCGTTCAGCAGGGCACCCACCCCGATTTCGATGCAGTACGAAGGGTGTCCGCCCATAGTCGGACAATCCGTGTCGGTTCGACACATTATGGAGCAGAACCCTGGGTCCGGCTTCGGAGAGCAACGCTTCGGGAAGTTGGGATTGGACGCCGATGTACAAACCTGATCCGACGGGCAGTCATCGTCCGTAGTGCAGTTGCCGCCATGGACATCCCAGGTCGCGGACATCTGGAGACAGAGATCGGAATTGCAGAACTGGCCGAATTTCTCGGCGTGTTCACAGGCATCGCCTGCTCCTCCATAGGTCGAAACCTCGGGGAGGCAGCGCATCTCATACGTCTCCCCTTCCGTACCGGTCAGCATGAAGGGAGAGCAGACCTGGCCCGTTGGGCAGTCGGCATCCGACCCAGGAACCCGGACATCCTGGTCTGGATGATCCGTGAAGGTCAGGTGGCCGCACAGGGCCCCGGCACACAGGCCACTTCCTATCAGGGGATTGGCGCCGCCATTCAATGCCAGCGGCCCCGAACATTCCATACCCGTCGGGCAGGTGTTCGTCGGATTTTCCACATCGCAGGCCGTGGTGCAACGCCGTCCCAGGCAACTCGACAGCAGGAAACTCGTGGTTTCGCACTGATAATCGAAGTTGTCGGAATGCTCGTCGCACTGACCGCCGGCAGGGGTCAGTCCCGAACCGCCCATGTCCGTCACACAAACCCCGGTCAGAACGTTATCCCCAGGCCCCATGGCCTGATCGTTCCATCCGAGCATACAGGACTCACCCGTAGGGCATGGGCTGTCGCTCTGACCGCCGCAGGACTGGAGGCTCCCCGGGCCACAGAAGTTCAGATAGCCGGTATTGTTCTGGCTGCAGTTGAACTTGGTCCCTGCGGCGAACGGACCGGTCACGGCCTCATCGCAGTCGTCGTCACTCTGGCAGCCGGTCGACGTGCAGTACCCGCCGAGACACGTGCCGCCAATGCAGTCCGCATCGGTCTGGCAACAAGCGCCCGTGGGTTGAGGCTCCGCTGGGGAGTCCCCCGTGCAGCCCAAAACCTCGGCGTCCGCAGCACCGCTGTCCACCGTGCCATCGTGCTGCACGGCCGAGTCCACGCCACCGTCCGTCACGGACGAATCCGTCTGGCCATCAGCCACCTGCGCATCAATCTTGTTGCCATTGTCATCGTCACTGCAGGCTGCGCCCACCAGGGTCCACACGAACGCCCCGGCTAGCAGCCCCCCCATGCACGTCATCTTCTTCACGATTCCACCTCCTATACAAAAAATTCCATAACTGCGCCCCATTCTCCTCGGGCATTTTCGATTTAGGGATCCATCGACTTTCTCCAACCTTTGAGTCGGTACCACATCGGACAAAGCCATTCAATACCCTTTTGATTCCTCCCCTGCACATGGCTCTCTGTTCTCTCGATTGCCCCGGACCCTGCGAAAAAGACACACTGCTCTCTCCATGGTCGACTCGGCGATGGCAGACGACTCATCCACCAAAATGACGGTCGAAGACGTCCATGCCCTGGCCCCGATCATCGCCACGTACAGCGCCGATGACGCCATCACGGGCATCGTGATCGCCGGCAGGTTGCGTGGCGAGGGCGCCTTTGCCTCGGATCAGGCATACGCAGCATTGCTGCGCCTGTTCCGCCACCAGATCAAAGGCCTGGCCATGAGCCTGAGACAGGCGCCAGGCATGTCGTTCGTACGCTGCCCCGGATCGGACACTTTGTGGATGTTCTTCGACTCTCAGGGCGTCCGGTACCAAAATATCGAGATCGTCTTCTCCACCGACAACTGGGCAACGTCCCAAACCATCTGATTCCACCTCCCGATATTGACAAGGTGTGCCGTCCAGGCTAGCAGTCCAAAGCAATGTTGCAGCGCTGACTCGCGATTGGACGTTCTGCAGGGAGACGTGGCACGACATGGAACTGTTTTTTATCCGTCATGGAGAGGCGGTCACCAAAAAAATCGATATGACCGCTCCAAACCGCATCGAACGCATCGAAGAGTACGGCAGCGGGAACTACCACGGAGGCCTGACCGAGCGGGGGCGACGTCAGGCGGAACAGGTCGGCCGCTTCCTACGCAATCGCCGAATCGATCGTATCTACACGAGCCCGACGCAACGGGCCTTCGAAACGGCACAGCTCGCCTCCAAGGTCATGGGGCTCGACGTGACCGTCATGGAGCAACTCAAAGAGGCGAAGGTCGGCTACGTCCGGCCCGACCTTCATCCTCGACTCAAACGATCCATGGAGACGGCCCTTCGCATCAACGATGTCTACGCCCGAGTGACCAACCGTGAGGTATTCCTGCCAGTGGCCCTCTATTTCGTCACTGTGTACGTAAGCCGATGGATGTCCGGACGCACCCAAGGCGGCGAGCCGCCGGACCAGGTGCGCTCGCGGCTCGAATCCGTTTTGGACCGACTCGCCGAAGAATCCGACGGCCAGAATCACATCGCCCTATTTTCCCACGGATACCTCATCTACTACATCGCCAACCACATCCTGGCCCCCAACAAAAAGTGGTTGAACGTGGCGCGGCACCCCTACGTGACGAACGTCTCGGTCACGCGAGTCGGTAGGACGCGCAACGGTTGGCGTCTCCTTTCCTACGCAGAACCGGTCATCGACTCCAAAACATTCGGTTTTGGCGGAAACTGACCGCGCCCTGGAACCTTTTCTCTTGCCCTCATCCAAGGACCCGTGCAAAAAAAGTTGTCCATGAGTCGCCGCAATCCACAAGCCTTGGGATCCGAGTCCTCAGACATGCCGTCCGCCTCGACTCCAACGGATCCGGCTCGAACGCCACATAATTCAATGGTCCCGGCTCGAACGCCACATAATCCAACGGTGGCTGAACCGCAGGACGGCAGGCAGGCCGACTCCCATCGGCATCACGACAGGCCAAACTGGTACCGTGTCGTCGAACCGGGCATCCGGGCCGTCGAGGCGCGTCTCCACCAGGCCTTGGTGGACCCGCGGCTCGGAGACCCCATCGGCAAGGTGGCCCTGCACCTGATCGAAGCCGGTGGAAAACGCATCAGGCCAGCCCTCGTACTCCTGGCCGCTGGTGCCTGCCGTGACGATCTGGACGACGTGGCGGTTCCCATCGCCTGCGCCGCCGAACTCATCCACTCCGCCAGCCTGCTGCATGATGACGTGCTCGACGAAGGCGATCGACGCCGCGGCCGCCCTACCTCCAGAATCGTGTGGAACAACAGCTTCTCGGTTCTGTCGGGGGACTACTGCCTCGCACTGGCCCTATCCGAAGTCGCTTCGACTGGACACATCGAGGCCGTCTTGAGCCTGAATCGCACCGTCACGTCCATGGTGAACGCCGAGGCCATCCAGATCAGAAGCAGAGACGAACTGGACCTGTCCCGAGCCGCCTACTTCGAGGTCATCCAAGGCAAAACCGCCTCGCTCATGGCCTGGTGCTCATCGCTTGGCGGTCTGCCGGCCGATCCGGAAACCCGAATCCTCGAAACCTTCGGCTTGGAACTGGGCACCGCCTTCCAGGTGACCGACGACCTGCTCGACTACTTCGCCGACCCGGACGAACTCGGCAAGAACCTGGGCAAGGACCTGTCCGAGGGCAAGGTGACACTACCCCTCATCGAAGCCATCGAGGAAAAACCCGAACTACGCGACGCCGTCGCGCACCTGACCGAACTGCCTGAACAGGATGCGTTGATCGAGGCCCGCTCCGTGATGCAGGCCGTAACCAGAACCGGAGCCATCGATCGAACGAGACAGGTGGCCATCGGACACGCGGACAAGGCTGCGGCCAGCCTTGCCGACCTCCCGGCATCTACCTTCCGGGACGCTCTCGTGGACCTCGCCCACTTCGCCGCTCAGCGCGCCTACTGACCAAGCCCCCACTCCACTCCACTCTCTGACTCCCATCGTCTCCGCTTCACCCCCTACCCTGCCATCGCCTCCGCTTCACCCCCTACCCTGCCATCGCCTTGCGATGGCAGCAGCACCACCATTTCATTCATCGAAGCCGAGACGAAACAGGCCGGGAGCCTTGGCACGACCGAGGCGTCAAAGCGCCGCTTCGGGCCACGCCCACACACTCACGGATACGTCAAACGACTCCTGCCAGCTCCCGAAAATCCACCTCACTTCATCAGGCCCGATGAAGGCAGCTTTGTCGAGGCGCAGCCGAACGCGCCCTCCTGGGCGCGTTCTCACAAGCCGTCCGAGGGAGGCCAAGTCCCGGCCTCCAGGCTCGGCGGAGATGAATGACCTATCCCGCACACCCCCTACACTCCCATCGCGAGGCGATGGCGCCAGTACCAGCTCACCCCCTACCCTGCCATCGCCTTGCGATGGCAGCAGCCCCACCATTTCATTCATCGAAGCCGAAACGAAAGCGGGATGGATCGGCGTTCCAGATAGCAGATCTGTTCTGACCAGCCTCCTTGAGTTCAGCCGGGCACCTGCATCCCAGGAAAGGATGCGCTCGTCATGATGAAACGCGCGTCATCGTCTGACGTGCATGTAATGGAAAGGACCTAGAAAAATACGTGGATGCGGAAGAGAAACAGCAGAAAACCATCGACCAACGCCACGATACCAAAGGGCACCTGGTAGGGTGCAAGCTTCTTGGCGAATCCCTCCACCTTGCTCAAGTCCTTCCCGGTCCACTCAGCGATCTTGGGCAGCCCGAGCAACAGGCCGAAAATGACACCGAGCGGAGGGAAAATCAAGATGGCGAGCCCCTCGACCGGAATCATCTTCATCATGGGGCCCAGGCTTGTCGTGTAGAACTTCGTGAAAAAGAGCCCATCGATAAAGCCCCACAACCCGGCAAGCAAAACCGCGGTTCCGATGTAGCCCGAATACGACAAGAGCATGTCCATCTTGTCCTTCAATTCAGGCTTCTTCCCAACGATGATGTTGGCAAGCGATATGATGCCGGCCAACATGTAGCCTATTGTGACAACCCACAAATATCCTCTCATGCGACTCCTCCTTGTCTGATTCGTGACACCCAATCCGAAGCGCCGTCCGAAACCCGCGCCCGCCCCAAAACGGACACCAGACGCCTAACTCGGTCCCCTCGGCTCACCCCTGCTCCTTCGGAAACAACCTGAAACCAACCTGAACGAATGGAAGGATGGTACAATGCATGGGCCCGCTTGACAAGCGACATCAAACCTTCGAAACATCAATCCGAGGCGCCCCGACAGCCCGAAACCACTGCATTCGCAATACGATGGCAGATGGCCGAAACAGTCGAACTTCAAAACCCGCCGAGCAGGGCGTCCACCCCGAGGGCTACGAGCACGAATCCGGCGATCAACTCGGATCTCGTTCCGATCCTGGAACCCACGGACCGGGCGAGCAGCATGCCCACCATCGTCAGAACGAAGGTCACCGCCCCAATGATGGACACGGCGGACAGAATGAGGCTACCGTGCAGTCCAAGCACAAACCCAGCCAGAAGCGCGTCTATGCTCACGGACACGGACAGGCCGATCAGATTCCATCCCTTCGTCAAATCGACGGTCTGGGCCGCATCTTCCCGATGTTTGACATCAAAGGACGAGACAGCCATCCTGACACCGACAAAGAGCAACAAGGCAAAGGCGAGGTAGCGACCCCAGGGGTCGACCCAGGGACGGATCCTGGTCCCGATCGTGGCGCTGGCAAGGGGCATGAGTGCCTGAAACAAACCGAAGTGGAACGAGACGCGAAACACCTGGCGGGCGGTCCGGTGGGTGAGCCCAATGGTGGCTCCGATGCTGAACGCATCCGCCGCAAGGGCGATGGCGAGTAGGAAAATCGCGGACCAGGTCACCTGCCGGCCCCCGTGGGGAACCTCCCCGTAACCGCGGCCTCCACGCACTGCTGCAGGGTTCCCGTGCGAACCGCCATGTCGTTGTGGCCACGCGAATAGTAACAGCCCTTCGCGGACGTGGTAGCCAAACGATGGAACCGGCCTCGCAGCGGCGCCACCACGAAGCAGGTGTCCCGCAAAACCAGGGCGCCGGTTCGTTCGAGTCGTTCCACGAGACCGAGCCCTCGGGCCATTTCGTAGACCGTTCTCGACGTGCTCAGCCACACAGGTTTGGTCACCGTGCGCCCAGCCAGGGCATCGGCAGCCGCACGGATTTCGTCCAGCGAAGCATGGGGGCACCCCAGACACACGAGGTCCACCTCGTCCACCGGGTCGTTGAGCCGACGCACCCCTTCGACAAAATCCGCCTCGGTCAGGACCAGGACCTCGTCGGGCAGGGGGTACCGATTTGCCTCGGGAGTCACCTGATCGATGTGGAACATGGGCTGCGCGCCGTACGTGGGCAGGGCGGCGCTGAGCGCCTTGAGAGCATCCAGGTCGGGCCGATCGTCCTGGTCCAATCCAGCGGATCCAAGCGAAGGGACCAGATGGATCCAGGGAAGGGCGCCCGGGGCACGCCAGCCGATCAACGCACCGAGCAGGCCCCACTCGAAGGAACTCGTCAGCCGGACACGAACCTCGACCCGCAGGGTACCGACCCGATTTTCGTCGAGATGCAGGCCCCATCGCGCGGTGCGCCCAACCAGGGCCGCAGCCAGGGCGGCAGGGCCGCCCTCGCGGTTCGTTCTCGCGCCAATTACCGAGTTTGCAAAGGTCACGGCCGACGACTCCGCCCAGGCCACCGACTCGCCAAAAAGCGGCAGGTTCCCGGCCAGATACGGCGTACAGGTGCAGTTGACAATCACGCCCACGCGGCGATAGGCCTCGACCACGGCAAGTTGCTGCTCGGCAAATTTCGGGTCGATGCCCATCCGATCCCAGGCGTCCAGATCCATCCCCGCAGGATTCAGCGTCGCAATGGGAACCGACACCCGACCGGTGGCAGCCACCTCTTCGAGGTACTCGAGCCCGGCCTCTCCTAGATTATGATAGGACACTCCTGCAACCTGGACCGAACGCACGCGCACGAGACGGTCGGCCCCGTACAGGCGACCGAGCGCCACGATCATCTCCATGGCCTTGGCAGCCGCCGGCCCCTGGGATCCCTCCAAAATCGAGGTCTCCTCGACGCTCAGTTCGAGGTCGGTCTGTTCGGCCTGTTCATCGGTTGGACCAGGCCGCTTCGTCTCGTCCTGCCTGCCGTCTCCCATCACCGCCCCCGCTGCGTCTGGTCGAGGCCGCCGGACACGTCACCCCGAGCGTTGTCCCGAACGTCTCCTTGGGCCTCTCCTTGGGCGTCTCCTTGGGCGTCGGCCCGAAGGAATTCGCTCCGATCGGCGCCAGCAGGAATGGTCGCGTCCACGATCCATTTGGACGTGGTGCCGTCTTTTCTACGGCTCGGGTCGAGGCTCGACCCGCGGGCCGGATCCAAAATCACGATGTCCCGGTCGGGTTGGACCCTGGTGGCCAGGGCCCATTCGACGTCCTGCTGGGCCAAGATGTCGATATCGTGGTCCACCACCACGACCCGCTTGAGCGACTGATGAGCCGCAAGCACTGCGGTCCCAATGTTGACGGCCTGTCCCGGGCCGGAATCTCGAACCGAAACCACGGCGTGGAGCCACCCCGACCCTCCCGCGGTCAGAACCGCATCTTCGACCGTCGGGCAGGCGGAACGCGCCGCCCGCAGCAAAGCAGCTTCCCTGGGCAGGCCCATCAGAACCTTGTGTTCGGGACCTGCCGGCACGATGGCATGATAGATGGGATCCGAACGCATCCAAAGCCGATCCACTTCGAATACGGGCTGGCGCCGGACCCCGTCGTAGGTGCCCGTCAGGTCCACGAACGGTCCTTCATCCACCAATTCGCCCGTGAAGGATCCGGTCAGCACGATCTCCGCGTGAGCCGGAACGAAAAGCTCCGGAAGGACCTCGAACACATCCAGGCCGCCCAGCATATTGGCGGCCAGACGCAGCTCGTCCATATCCGGCGCCGCGGACACGGCAGCGGCAAGGAGCACTGCCGGGTGCACCCCACAAAACACAGCCACCTGCGCCTTGCCCTGCCCTTCTGCTAGAATGGCGTGGAGATGCCGCCGCACCACCCGAACGGCGAATCGGTTCTTCCCCAGATACATCATCCGGTGAAACGACAGGTTCTGCCCGGTCACCGATGACCGAGCGGCCACCACGAAGGCCGTGGCATAGGGGCCGCCGTCGCCTGGATAGAAGGGCTGCAAGGGCAACGACGTCCCCAGGTCGGGCCGTTCCACCACATGTTCTTCGAACGGCGCCCGGTCCACGACCCGAACGCTGCCGCTTCCCGCGAGGAGTCGCGACAGGG
Source organism: Deltaproteobacteria bacterium (assembly GCA_021162935.1). GTDB lineage: Bacteria > Myxococcota_A > Polyangia > HGW-17 > SLPX01 > JAGGXR01. The sequence goes on along the minus strand of JAGGXR010000165.1, from coordinate 32,916 downwards.
AGTCGAGCAACGCAGCCGGCTCCACGCCGAGCGCTCTGGCTGCGAGCCGCCGACTGGATACCAGGCCCGAGACGAGACGACCATCGTATCCCTCCACGCGATGGAGGTGGACCTGATCGCTCTCTCGCGAAAGGACCGAGGCCAGTGGCTTGGTGCGGCCGATGGGTTCGTTCGAATCCACGACCAAGCCGTCGGCTGACGCCTGGTCCAAAAACTGTCTCAATGTACTCATGACCTTCTCCGAAAAGGGCCCGGCATGCCCTGCCGGGTCGATCCGTTGCCGCCCGTCGTGATCAAAGGACCGGCCTGTCCTCCATCGCACCAGCCGGCGTCATCCGTCGGGATGGGACGACAGGGCGCTCCGGAACGCTTCCTGGAATTCCTCGATGCCGAATGGCTTTCGCAGGACGTGATGGACCTTCGATGCCACCTCTTCCATGTCGGACACGCGGCCGGTCGCCACGATGACGGTAGGCCTGGAATCGACGGGCATCTCTGAGACGTGGTCGAGGATGTCCATACCGGAAACGCCCGGCATCTGCATGTCCATCACCAACACGTCGTAGGTTCGCTTTTCCAGAATCGCGATGGCATCGGCGCCGTCGGCCGCCTGATCGCAGGCAGCACCCTCGAGTTCGGCGACCCGGACCAACAACTCCCGCAAGGAGACCTCGTCGTCCACCACGAGCACGGACGGTCGGTCGCCACCTACTTTGTCCTGATCGACGGGCGTCCTTTCGGCAATATCGCCCAAAGCCTCCAACAACGGCAGGTACACCCGAAACGAACTGCCTCGGCCCACCTGGCTCGCCACATCCATCCAGCCACCGTGCTGTTCCGTGATACTCCGACAGACACTCAGGCCGAGCCCCACCCCGTTGAGATGCCTCTCGGGGCTTTGTCCCCGGGCGGCACTGCCCTTGGTGGTGAAGAACGGATCGAACACCCGCCCTAAATCATCGGAAGGAATCCCCCTGCCCGAATCCTGGACCTCCACGCAGGCCATGGACCCTTCCCGGCTGACGTTCAGTGCCAGGGTACGGCTGGTCGAGAACAGCATCGCGTCCTTCGCGTTACGAACCAGATTGGTCAGGACCTGGGAAATCTGATTCCGGTCGACGTACACATCCAAAACCTTACCGACGAAATGCACGTCCACCGAGACCCCAGCCTGCGCCAGTTCTCCGGCCACCGAGTCCAAGGCCTCGCTGATCAAAGCCTTGAGGTCCGTGGCCCCCATGATCGTATGACGCCGCCTGGCAAAGGCCATCAGATTCTTGCTGATCGCCGATGCCCGCTTGACGAGCGCAAACATCTTCTCCAGGTCCTGTCGCAACAATGGGTCCAGGTCTGAACGGCGCAAATCGAGCTGGAGAAACCCCATGATGCCGGCATGCAAATTATTGAACTCGTGGGAGATTCCGGCAGCGAGCATCCCCAGGCCGATCCTCTGGGAGCCAGACTCCACCGAGGAACCAAGCGTCTTCGCACGACAGACTGAAACGATCACGGCCGAGGCACGGAAATCACCGGCATCACCCTTGATGGGCGGGAGCTTGCCTTCCATGGAAAAGGGCTGGACGTCCAATTCCGCGTCCACCGGATTGGCCCCGGGAACAAGGGCAAGACGGGCCACCTGATGGACGTGTTCCCCTCTCCTGGCCCGAACCAGGAAGCCATAGCGCAAGGCATCCCGATCCTTGGCCAGGTCGATCCCCAGCAGGGACTCGGGCGCCCCCCCGATCCCTGCCAACTCGCCAAAACGAACGTTGCAATCCAGGACCCGGAAGTCCGCGTCCACGAGGCACACCCCGAATGGCAATGCGTCGAATAGGCTGTTCCGCACGTCTCGTGCCACCATAGACCTCGCTGGCGAAAAACCGAAACACCAGTTCACAAGAAAAAAGCAATAACAGCATAGTCGCTCCTGTGCCGATGACAAGCATTTCCCTGACTCCCATCCACGAGCCTGGCGTCTGGACAAAGGCCCCCCACGTGTTATGGAATCGGCCCGTACGACGTGGAAAACGTCTTCTGCCAAGGCAAACCCTGGAGAATGCCGAAGGAACATCATGACGAATCGGACAGCAACGAACCTAGGGAACCTGATCGCCAGCGTCGAACCCGCCCTTTCCGTGACCAGCCAGGGGATCCAGGTCCGAAACGAAACAGCGCTGCGAGGCAAGGCCATCGATCTTCTCGCCCACAGCGCCGCCCTTGCGCAAGATGAGGCGACGAAAGAAGCTGCTCGATGGATCATCCGCGAGGCGGCTCAGGCCGTCGGAATCGTCCCCGCTTCCATCCACGGACTGTATGAGGCCATGGGCCGTGGCGAGGTGGAGGGGTTCACCGTTCCGGCGGTGAACCTTCATGGCATCACGTACGGCATCGCCCGGACCCTGGCCAAATCCGCCATCAAGATTGGATGCGGCGCGCTCATTTTCGAAATTTCGGCGTCTGAAATCTGCTACAGCGATCATCGGCCCGCTGAATACGCGGCTGCGGTTCTGGCCGGGCTCATCAAAGAAGGATTCAAAGGACCTGCCTTCATCCAAGGGGACCTTTTCCAGGTCAAGGCAGCACGCTATCGCAAGGACCGAGACGCGGAAATCGCCAGGCTCGAAGCCATAACCAAAGAAGCCGTCGAAGCAGGATTCTACAACATCGACATCGACGCATCGACCCTGGTGGACCTGTCGAAAGACACGGTGGACGAGCAGCAGGCCGACAATCATGGGGTCACCGCCAAGATGATCGAATGGATCCGCACCGTGGAACCAACGGACATCACCGTGTCGGTGGGAGGCGAAATCGGCGAGGTCGGCAACAAGGACTCCACGGTCGAGGAGTTGGTCTCCTACATGGACGGCCTGCTGCGCACCCTGAAGCCGGGGCGTGCGCCCGTGAGCAAGATTTCGGTCCAGACTGGAACCATCCATGGAGGCGTGGTCCTTCCCGACGGGGCCGTGGCTCAGGAAACTGTTCAAAATAGGGTGGCCAATTTGGGGCGCCGAGACGGCCGTCTTGTGCGAAGCGACGAAGGCGCCTACCGGGTGCTCAGCCGAGGAACGACAAAACCAGGCGGGAAGGATCGGCGTTCCAGATGGGAGTTTGATGCTGACCAGCCTCCTCAGGTCGAGGTCGACTTCGACAGGCTGGAGGAGTTGTCCCAGGTGGCCCGGGTCAGGTACGGCCTCTGCGGCGTGGTTCAGCACGCAGCCTCGACCCTGCCCGACGAGACCTTTGACAACTTTCCGAAGTGCCGCACGGCGGAACTCCACCTGGCCACCAGATTTCAAAATATCGTTTACGACCATCCAGCTTTTCCACAGGACATCAAAAACCAGATATATGCCTACCTGAAGGAACAGCACGACGCGGAGCGCCAACCGAGCCAGGCCGACGAACATGTTCTCTACAAAACGGGAAAGATGGGATGGAGCCGGCTCAAGGAACGTTTCTGGGCCCTGCCTGCCGACCGGCTCGGCCCGATCTTGGAAGCACTCGAAAAGAAATTCGATCTCTTCTTGGCCAAGCTGAACGTGGCGAACACGGCTCCCATCGTGGCCAAGTACGTGCAGACCGTTCCTGTCCATGCACCCATGCCCGAAGCCCTGAGCGACCATTTGAACTGACGAACCGGCCGAAACCATCCGAGCGGCAAAACCAACGCAGGTCGGGGCCTGCCGGCCGACAGGCAGGCTTGGTGGCGCCCGGATCAGCCGATTCGGTTGCACGGCGCCTTCTTCCAGATTTTGCTTGCCTCAGTCACAAAGCTTTGCTAAACGTTTCAGGCCTTCGTTTGGATAAGAGGCGTTTTTTGTGGCCTCGAAACGAAAGGCAACGAAAAAGCATCGGAGAGACATCATGGCGTATGTATGTGAAATTTGCGGAAAGAACCGATCCGTCGCGAACAACGTGAGCCACTCGCACATCAAGACCAAGCGGGTTCAGAAGCCGAACCTCCAGCGCGTCAAGGCCGTGGTCGACGGCCACACCAAGCACATCATGGTCTGCACACGCTGCCTGCGTTCCGGCAAGGTGGTCAAGGCCATCTGATCGATCGGCCAGGAGTAGAGCCCGTCGGGCCAATGCTCACTGTATCGCCCTTCGACAGCGCATCCTTCCCCATGACACGTAAAACAATCTTGAAAGAGGTCTGCTAGACAGTCTCGTCCTTCGTCGCCTCGGCCTCCAGGTCTGCGATGCGCCGTTCCAGGTCCTTGCGGAACCGGTCCGCATCGGCCACCTCGCGTCTGAGCATCTCCAACTCATTCTCCCTGGTCCAGCCATTGCCCCAAGGAACGGTTCCGGCTTCTACGCCATACCCAGCACCGCCACCGTATCCGCGACCATAACCCCCGCCACCGTATCCGCGACCATAGCCGCCGCCACCGTATCCGCGACCATAGCCGCCGCCACCGTATCCGCGACCATAACCCCCGCCACCGTATCCGCGACCAACTCGGCCTGTTCCACGACAGGGTCCCATGCCCCATCCAGAACCTGCTCCAATTCCTCTCGGTCCCGTTCCATCGAATGCCGGCATGACGAACCTCCTTCTGCTCAGCAAACCTCGCATCCTCCTTGTCTCGAAGGACGCCTTTACTTTCTGTCGCCTCTTTGCATGAGCAAGGCTCGTGCCACACAGCGAGACGGCTCACTCGACCCGACGCACCGCAGATCACCTATTCCAGAAAAACACATCAATCTTCGGCAATTGGCCAGGATTGACTAAAAATCCTCCCCTCCTCCCCGTTCAGCACAGCGCCCAAGACAGGCCCCAGGAGGGTCGTGGTGAGACGAAAAGTTGGCACACAATGCTCCACCTATGCGACATGTCACGTCATATTCCACAATGTCTCAAGACCGGACAAAGGTCGGACGACAACACGAAGATCGGCCCACTGAAAAGGCCTCGGCGGCACTGGGTAGACTGTAAATCGGCACTGGGCGAAGCGTCAATTGGAGGGAACGACCTGGAACGTATTTCCGCTTAGAACATGTTTCCAATGGTGAATTCGAAGACGATCCGCTCTTCGCCTGGTAGCCGCTTGAGGGGCAGGCCCCACTCGAAACGCAGCGGACCGATGGGGGAAATCCAACGGATACCGAACCCCCACGAGGTCCGCAGCATGGGCTTGTCCTGACGAATCCCCGCGACGTCCGGATACAGAGTGAAATTCTCACTGTCATCGAATGCATTTCCAGCATCCAGGAACAGGACGCCCTTGATTCCGACCCGCTCGAAGATATTGAATTCGAGTTCCAGGTTGAAAATGAGTTCCTTGTTGCCGCCCTTGGGAAAACTGAACAGGGGCGCGCCCGGATCGGGCGAGACCGGCACCTGGACCTTCGGCCCCAGGGACCGGGGTCGGAACCCGCGTACACTGTAGATACCACCAACGAAGAACCGCTCGAAAATGGGGACCCCCTCCGAATTACTCGAAGCAATCATCCCCATCTCGGCGTTAAACTTGAGCACGACATCCTTCTTGAAGAGCGGATAGTACCAACGCGTGAATGCACGATATCGGTTGAACACGTTGTGCGATCCCAGATAAGGGCTCGCAAACTCCACCGACAGGTTGTGATAGAACCCCTTGGTGGGAAACAGCCGGTTGTCCCGGTGGTCCCAACTCAGGGTGGCGCGCACCGACGAGGTCAACCCGTCGTTGTAGAGGTTCGCGATGACCGCAGTGGTCGGGACCACGAGCTGTGAGGTGCCGCTCAAAAGCACGTTGCTCGAACCGGTATCCACCTTGACGTTTTCCACTTTGTACGTGAGGTATGCCCGGAAATCGTGGGTGATGGGATATCCCCAGGTCAGGGTGCCACCGGTGGCATTCCGGTTGAAGCTCTCGTAGCTCGTCATGGAATTGTAGATGGAAAACGCGAAGGTCCATCTCGTATCCAAAAAATACGGTTCCACGAAACGCAGAATAAAAATCTGCCTCAGGCTGGAGAGCTGCGCCTGCAACGAAAGGGTCTGTCCGCGCCCGAACAGGTTGTTTTGAGAAACCTGGGCCTGGGCGATGAAGTTCTCCACGGAACTAAACCCTGCGCCGACCTGGAAGGTCCCGGTGGGCCGTTCGGTCACACGAATCGTCACGATGATCCGGTCATCGGCACTGCCCCGCCGTGTCTGGAGCTTGACGGCCTTGAAATACCCCAACTGGACCACACGACGCTTCGACAGGGCGAGACGCCTGGCGCTGAATTGGTCGCCCTCTGAAATGACCAGTTCGCGCCTGATGACCTTGTCACGAGTCTTGGAGTTGCCGACGATTTCGATCCGCTCGATGATGACCGACTTGCCCTTCTGAATCTCGAAGGTAATCCCCACGATATGCTTACTGGGATCCACGTTCGTCACGGGAGAGATATTCGCGTACGCGTACCCGTTGTTTTTGTAGAGGCCGGTCAACCGCAGCAGGTCCCTGGCGATCCTGGACCGTGAAAACATCTGCCCCTGGTGGGACTTGACCATCTTGAGGTACCGTTTCTTGGCCCTCGCGTAATTCGCTTTGTCCGATGGGGAAACGGGGACATAGACCCTCTTGCCGTGATGCTTGGTCACCCCGAGCAGGTCGCCACGGACATCGATCTTGCCCAGACGATAGCGGACCCCTTCCAGGATCGGAATGGTGATATACATGTAACGCTTGTCCGGACTGAGGGACTTGAGGGGCTTGCCCAAACGCACGTTGATGTATCCCTTGTCGTAGTAATAGGCACGAATCATGGTCAGGTCATTGTTGAAATGCTCCTGTTTGTACGTGCCCGAAGAGGTCAGAAACGAAAAGAACCCGCCAGTCTGGGTCCGCATGATTTTTCGAAGCTGTTCCGACGGAATGTGCCTGTTGCCAATGAACCGGACATCCCGAATGATCACCTTGTGGCCCTCGCGAATCTTGAACAGGACGTCCACCTTGCTATTCGTGACCCGACGGATTTCATAGTCCACCTGGCACAGGTAATAGCCCTTGTCCACGTAGGCGCTGCGGATCTTGCCAGCATTTCTCTTCACCGCCGCCACATCCAAGATGGAACCACGTTTCAGATCGAGCGCCTCATTGACCTTATCCAGGGTCAGCGCCTTGTTGCCACCCACGATGATCTTGCGAATGACCGGCTTCTCCTTGACGATATACGTCACAGCCAGGCCGCCCGTGACCTGCCGCACGTCCACCTTGACGTCGTCGAAATCCCCCATACGCCAAATGGCGCGCACGTCCCGGCTCACCTGGGGCATGGTGAACCAGTGGCCAGGCCGCAGGCCCACCTCGCGCAGGATGGCGTCGCTCTCCTTGAACTTGTTCCCTGAAACCTTGACTGAAACCACCTTAAGCCGCAGGTTCGATGGCTCTGCAGAGGCGGGTACCGCTGCCCAGACAGCCACCAAAGCCCAAACCAAGGCAAGGGTCCGGCTCACGACAGACCTCCTACCTGTTCCACCCCATGATCCAAAATCGGCTGGCGGACCTCGATCCTTCCGTCCACCATGTGGAGCTGACGCGGCATCCGACTCGCCAATTCGCGATTGTGCGTCGCGATGAGAATGGTGATTCCCGTGCTGGCATTCATGTCGAAAAACAGGTCGTGTATCCCATCACCGGTCTTGCTGTCCAGGTTGCCCGTTGGCTCATCGGCCAACAGCAATCGCGGCTTCATGACCAGGGCACGGCAGAGCGCCACCCGCTGCTGCTCACCGCCGCTCAATTGCCCAGGACGGTGCGTCATGCGCTCTTCGAGCCCCACCAACGTCAGAAGTTCCTCGGCTCGACGCCGCGCTTCCGCCATGGACACGCGCTGGATCAGCGCGGGGAGCATCACGTTCTCCAACGCCGTGAATTCGGGCAGGAGATGGTGGGCCTGGAACACGAATCCGATGTGACGGCCGCGAAAATGGGCAAGTTCCGACTGGCTCATGCGAGTCAACTCCCGACCGTCGAAGGAAATACTTCCCGACGTGGCGCGATCGAGCGCGCCCAGCACGTGCAACAAAGTACTCTTCCCCACTCCGGACGCCCCTTCGATGGAGAGCATCTCTCCCTCGTCCACGTCCATGTCGATGCCCCGCAGGACATGGATGGCCCGGCCTCCGTGGGCATACTCCTTGTGAAGATCTTTCACCTGTACGAGCATCACCGGTCCATCATGGAGTGTTGTGTCATCGCCTCGCCCAAACGCCGCTCTGCAATCATCGTATCCTTTGGCAGCGCCTCCCCGACGGAAGGCACCTGCCAGGCACATCCGGGCGGCTTTCGGCCCTGCATTTCACCATGCGGGTCGGCCGGAACAACCGACGTGATATACGAACCACATCCGGCCCACCCTGTCAACGAGCAGGGGCCGGAATGAACCATCGAACCATTCGAATCCGTCTTGTTCTCTGTCTTGTTCGAAAACGCCTCAATCGGCGTAGCGGGACAGGCCTTTCTTCAAGACCGCCGTCTTGGTCAATCCTCGATGGACCTGACGGATGCGCCCCTTCTTGTCCAAGATGAGGAGATGGGGAACGCCGTGAATCCCATAGGGCTTGGGAAGAGCTGAATACTTCTTGGTCACCGTCCCATCGTCCATACACACCTTGACCTTCGTACCGAAGTCCAACTTGGCCAGTTGGGCATCGACCCTGGTGCCTCCAAAAGTGTGCACGGCAAAAATCACGACCTTGTCCGAATCGAACTTCCCCGACAGCTCCTTGAGATGCGGCACCTCTTTACGGCAGTACGGGCAGCGATAGGAGAAGAACTCGACCAGCACGGCCTTGCCCTTGGCCGCCGACAGGTCGCACTGTCCGCCGCCCATCGCGGGCAGCTTGAAATCAGGCGCCTTGGGCCCGACCTTGTCCTTGCAGGCCGACAGGCCCACCATCATGGCCGCAGCCATCACAGCCGACACCACCACATGCAGGATTCTATCCGTCTTCACGTTCGTGTCCTCCTCGACAGGCCAGGTCCATTTTGCGACCCGCGCTCGGTTCACGATACCGCCCAGACTTGCCGTCCGGGCTCCGATTCACAGACCCTTCCTCCTACAGGCAACTTTCCTTCTGGTCAACTGAAACCCTGCCGCCCTCCGGCCGAGCAGTCTTTACTCCGGCTGGGCAGTCCTTCGCCGCACCTTCCGTTTGGTCAGCACGAGACTCAGGCCCAAAAGGAATGGGAGCAGGCCGCCCACGGCTCCCACCATAGCCAATGGCACGTAGCCAAGGCTGCCTTTCAGCGCGGCCACGATGACGAATAAAAACACGACCTGACTGATGAGAAGGAGCAACGATCCGAGCCCCACCTGGAGCACCCGGGTCCCGGGCGTCACCGCCGCGGCTGCTTCGTTGTTCATCTTCGCCAACAGCGCCATCTGGTCCTTGTGGAGCCTGGCCGTCAGCAACACGGCCCAGATCCATTCGATGATGACAATGCCGAAACTCACGACGAAGTAGGGCACCGGCCCAAAGGGCCCGCCTATCGGTTCAGTGGGGGGCAGGCCGACAGCCTTGGCCACCAACAGAGGCGCGTCGTAGAGGCCATGGAGCATAATGGGCCAAAACAACGCGTTGAAGAGCATCCAGGTCCTGTTGGCCCCGGGACGAAAACGCGCCTGACCCACGTAATAGCCCATGATGGCGCCGAAGAAGGCATGGGCCGGCACCGCGGTCACTGCCCGAACCAGGGCCAAATGGAGGCCGCCGCCCATGGTATAAAGAAGGTTTTCGAGGGTGGCGAATCCGAGCGATGCGGTCACCCCATAAACGATGCCATCCATGGGTTCGTCGAACGCCTTGTGCCTGGATGCAAAGTATAGGATCACGATGAACTTGTAGCCCTCTTCTGGCACCGCCGCCCCGATGAAGGCCTCGAGGATACCCTTCGTCTGCGGCCAGAGATCCATCCGGTTGAGCGCGTACTGCACGGGCAGTTCCACCATGAGCACCGGGATGGCGGCCATGACCCCCAACCCAAAGGTCGCCAGCAACACCTTCCTGGGCTCTGGAAACACGTCTTTCTTGTCGAAGTAGACGAGAATCGCCAGAGCAGGCAAAACCGCCGCCGCCACTGCAATCCAGAATCCAACCATGAAACGCTCCTCAGGATGCTGTCAGACCGAACAAAACTCAGAACAGAAAAAATCAAAGACGAGAACCGCGCAGGCACCAACCTCCGGCTGCACCACGCACCGACCGGAGGTCGCCAGTGGACGGCCGTACAAGCAGCATCGCCAGCGCGCCACCAGCACCGTCAGCGCGCCACCAGCACCGTCAGCGCGGCCACCAGCACCGTCAGCGCGGCCACCAGCACGAAACGAACCACCACCACCTAACGCGCCACGATGACCTGCTTCTCATACATGACTGCCTTGGTTTCGGCCGCTGTCCGCTTGGTCTCAGCGTCAGCCGTCTTGATCACCAAACGACCGTGGGTCAGAAATCCACGGCCCAAGACGACCCGAATGTAGTCGACTGGAGACGTGCTGATCCGGCCCTTGCCCCCGTAGTTCTTGCGAGAGACGAAAAGAATCTCGTTTCGCCCTCTCCTCAACAGATGGGACACCTTCATCCATACCTGTTTGTCCGAAGAACGAATCCGGCGCACGAACTTTCCGTTGATGAAGACCTCCACGTCGTACTGGGTCGCGCCCGGTCGATTCGTAAACGAAACGATGTAGTAGTCCGTGGCCACCCCAACGGGTGTCTGCCTCGACGCGGCCCTGGCCGGCGTACCCGTCGGCTTGATCTCGTAATTCGGGGCCGTGATGTGCACATTGCCCTTGGCGTCCAGCCGCACGATGCAGCCCTTGAAATTCATGTTCACGAGGTACACCGCATCCAGGTCGACGCCGTTGAGATACACCTTCTTGGCCCGCGCCGACCCAGCCGCCAGGAAGGCCACCGCGGCAAAACCCAACACGATACTGTGTTTCATCGTTTCTTTGATGCTCGACTTCTTCATAATCGATACCTCCAGGTTCGATGTCTCATCGACCAGATACCGGTGCACACAGGTGCAGGTCGTCTCGCCTGCGCAATGTCATTTCGACGAGAAGCCGGTTCCAGAAATTTATGACACCAGGCGCTCATCGTCAATCACAGGAATCCTCCCGTCCTCCCGCAGGCTTGTCCATTTCATCGTTCGAATGGAGCGCATACCCATACGGTTCAACAGGATCAAAGAAACCAAGAGCGAAGCAAAGAGCACCGGGGGCGCCGATCTGTGGGATGGACCGCGAGCCGGCTCAGTTCTACTGGTCAGGCATCCATCCCACGTCACGGGGCTGGTGAACGGGCGCCGGATTTCACGGCGAGGAGGCCCAGGCCCACAGCGATGATCCCAAGAGCCACGTCCCACTGCATGGGTTCGCCCCGCACGAACACGCCCAGGCCGAAGGCGGTGACGGGAATGACGAAGGAGAAGGGCACGATGACCGAGGCGTCGGCCCTGCCCAGGACCCAGTTGAAAAGTAAGAAGGCGACCAGCGTTCCGGGCACAATCAAGTAGGCGAGCGACCAGAGGGCAGACGGGCAGAACCGCACCTGGCCCCACCCTTCCACCAAGGTGCCGTACAGGAGCAAGACGAGGCCGGTGGGAAGAATTTCCCACAGGGTCAGGGTGGCGGAACGGATCCGCACGGAGAGGTACTTTTTAAGCACGGCCTGACTCGCCCAGGCGAGGCCGGACAGGATGAGCAACTGGTCGCCCAGCCCAATCCAGCCACCGGCTCGTTGATACGCCGAGTGCCATTCGATCCCGACGACGCCGCCGAAGGCGACCGCCATGCCGGCCCACTGACGCCAGGTGAGGCGTTCGCGCAAAAAGAGGCCGGCCAAGAGGGCGACGTAGAACGGGTTCAGGTTCACGAAGAGTGCGCTGCGACTCACCAGGCTGAGATCGAGAGCAGAATAGAACAATGCGTAAGCCAGGGACATGAGGCCGGCGATGCCGAGCATCCACCAGGGCGAAAGGGACGAGGCAGGCGAGGAAGACCCGGACGTCCTGTTCCGCGACGGCGGCGCTCCAGAAACGCTGCCATTGCGGATCAGGTCAGCGTTGCGAAGCAGGTCACCTTTCCGAAGAAGGTCACCCCTGCGGAGCAGGCCACCTTTCCGAAGCAAGACGAACGGCAGCAACAGGAGGCCGGCAGCGGTGAACCGCATGCCGGCGCTCAACACGGGAGGAAGGCCGCCCAACCCGAACTTGATGGCGAGCACGGATCCGCCCTTGACCATGTTGAGGCCCACCAACAACAGAGCGAGCCAACCAGTAAGATGGCCGATGGACGCACCACCGGACTGCCCCGTATGCCGACCGGAGAGCTGACCTGTCAACTTGAACTGACCGGTGGTACTCCCTGTTGCGCCCCGAGGCGCAACAGGGAGCGGCGAGCCATGCCGTGTGGCCGCATCGTCTGGTTCAGTCGTGGCGTGTCGTTCAGTCGCGGCATGCCGTTCAGTCGCATCGTCTGGTTCACTCGTGCCGTGCAATCGGTTCGCGGGCCGCTGCTTGCCTGTTTGCTGCTGTTCAATGATTCGGTGGTTCAACGAACGCCGCCAATAAAGATGAGCAGGTCGATGGAAACCTGAGGTGAATCGGAAGGTCGGGGGCCGGATTCGACCGCGCCCCCGACGGACCAAAGAAAAACTCGAGGCGAGCCGTTATCTGCCCTTATAGCCCTTGGGCACCCAGTGGAGGTCCAGAATCGAGAAGGTGGGCTTGGTCGTGTTGAACCGAGGCTCGATCTCCATGCCGATCTTCGGCTCCGCGCCCACGAGATAACTCATCATGATGGTGACGACGCCCTCGATCTCCACGGAAATGAGATGCGCCGGCAGGGGCAGCCGATTGAACGCGCCCGGATACTTGATGGTGATGTGGGTATGGATTTTGGCCTTGGGATTCTTGAGTTCCACCCATTCCATCCGTTCGAGACAGTCTGGGCAGTACACCCTGGGAGGCAGGTACATCTCCCCGCTTTCAGCGGACACGCAGCCAGAGCCTTTGTTGGTGCATCTGGTGGCGTAGAGCTTCCCGTGGGTCAAGCCTTCGAAAAACTTGCTTTCGCCTCCGTACGTGTGCACGTGCGACAGGGCTCGAGGCTTCTCCACGACCAACGGGGAAACACCACGCAATACGGTGGCGTCTGGATTCATGTTGTCGAATTCATAGGTCTTCATCGAGTCAGTCCTCCTTCCTGAGCACGGCGGCAGTGACGTGAGACCCGACACCGGCGTGACTGATGGCCAGACCCGTCTTGGCGTCGGACACCTGCAGGTCTTCGAAATCAGCAGGCTTGGTCTTTCCGAACCGCTCCCACATCTTGGGGTCGGCGTGGAACTGGCCCCACTTGCCCTGAAGCTGCCACAGAACCTCGACGATCTGCATGATGCCGGTTGCGCCCACGGCGTGCATGTTGCCGATCAGGCCCCCCGACAGGTTCGACGGGCAACGGCCCCTCTTGCCGGTCTCGGGATCCTTGAGGAAGGCATCGCCGCTCTCGATGTACTCCGGGCCGCGGCCATAGGGTCGCAAACCGATGTCTTCATAGGTCTGGATGTCGCTGATGGTGAACGCATCGTGCAGTTCGAGCACGTCCAGTTCGTCGCAGGGATCGTTTTCGATGCCGGCCATCCGATAGGCAAAGTAGGTCGCCATCCTGGCGGCCAGGAACCCGGTGAAGCCCGGGTACCGGTCGATATGGGACAGTTCCTCTTTGTAGTACCGCTTGATCTCCTCGTCCTTCTCCTCGTGGGGAAGCAAGGGAATCTCCATGGGCCGTCGGTCAGCGGTGCGCAGGGTATGGGTGCCGGCCCCCATGTACAACCTCACAGGATGATCACTCAACTCGTGGGCCGTCTTTTCGTCGCAAAGCAACACGGCTGCAGCCCCAGCGCTCATCAGACAAGCGTCCAGGAAACGAAGCGGGTCGGCCACGATGGGGCTCTTGAGCACGTCTTCGACCGTGAGCCGCATGGGTGCCTGGGCAAACGGATTCGAGCAGGCATAGCCGTGGTTCTTCACCGAAATCTTGGCCATGGTGCGGCGGAACGCATCCGATTCCTTGCCGAACACCTTCCAATAGCGCTGCGCCATGAGCGCATAGTAGCCGGTGTAGATGTGGCCAAGTTCCGTCTCCCAGTCCTTGTCGGCGGCACAGGCGATGTAGTGATTTCCTTCCTGAGTGCCGACTTCGTCCATCCGTTCCCAACCAAGGGCCAGGGTGCAGTCCGAATAGCCCGACGCGATGGCGTTTGCCGCCATCCACACGGTAGAGCCGCCGGTGGCCCCGCCCGTCTTGACGCCAATGTTGGGCATAGGATCCAGCCCAAGGCGGTCGTGGATCACAGACTCGCCAAGCAACTGGTCCCCGAAATGATCGGCAAAATGGCCATAGAATGCGGACTGAATGTAGCCCTTGAGGCCCAGCACGCCGTCCACCTTGAGATTGTTCTCCTCGGCGAGCATCTTGAAGGCTTCCACTGCCAGCTCTTCAGTCTTCTTTTCGGGATAATGTTTCTTGTAGTCCGACTGCCCACCGGCAACCACGTACACCGGCCGCATCTGCTTGGGCACCCTGAGGTTTTTTTCCGTAAATCGTATCATTTCACTCTTGCCTCCTCTCTGGTTCGTTCGATTCGGCTCTGTCTCCTTGTTCCTCCTATCAAACAGTTTTCTATCTATACGTGCAACAGCCTCGGTGGGTCAAGCATGTTCGACCAGTTTGTCATCAGCACTCAGAAATGTCCGGTCCATCAGCGCTGGTAGATGTCCGGTTCCAACTCCAGTTCCAAAGACACCCGATGAATCGGCCACCTCACCGTCGGCACAGTCGTTGCAGCAGCCGTAGCAACAGTGGTTGCAACAATGCTTGCAAAAAAGTTATCGCGTTGCTCGAAACGCATCGCGACGATCGAAACGCATCGCGACGATCGAAATGCATCGCGACGATCGAGACGCATCGCGACAGCGAAAGGAAGTGAGGCATGGCAAGAAAACAAGCGCAATGGGTCCTGGTCGCGGCTGGCGTGGTGACAGCAAGCCTGCTGCCCGCCTGGGGCTGCGTCCAACGGTCCCTCCAGGGGCCGCTTCCTACTGGTGGTCCGCGGGGCCCGTACAGTCTGGTGGACCAGGCACGCACCCGCAACGTGGACATCCTGTTCGCCATCGACGACTCCGAATCCATGAGCAACGAGCAGACGAACCTGAAAGCCCAGTTCAGCGTGCTCATGAACACCCTCCAGCAGGTGCCCGGCGGCCTGCCCAACCTGCACCTGGGCGTGGTCTCCTCCGACCTCGGCGCGGGCAACTACACCACGATCCCCGGATGTCGTGAGATCGGCGGCGACAAGGGAGCCCTCGGCATGGTCAAGGGCACGGACCTGGGCGCCCAATGCATCGGAGCCGGCCAGCATTACATCGTGGACGTGGAACCACAGTGGTGCCCGATCACCAAGTCGCCGCAGGAAGAAGGCGTGACCTGCACGGCCGATAGCTGCGACCAGTCGAACTGCGACGTCGTGGCCGGCCAGGGCGAATACCTGACCCTGGTCCACGACTCGACCACGGGCTGCCCACGATGCGTGAACTACACCGGCACCTTGGAAGACGTGTTCAATTGCTACGCCAGCCTGGGCGTCGATGGCTGCGGCTTCGAGCACCAACTCGAATCGGTGCGACGCGCCCTGGACGAATCGCTGACGCCACAAAACACGGGATTCCTTCGCCAGGATGCAATCCTGGCGGTCATCTGGATGAGTGACGAAGACGACTGCTCGTCCAACAAACCCGACCGGCTCTTCAACCCGGACCCGAACAAAAACCGCATGAACTCGGATCTCGGCCCTCTGACCTCGTTTCGCTGCTTCGAGTTCGGCATCACCTGCGACGTGAATGACCGCACGGTCATGGGGCTAAGAGGCAACTGTACGCCGCGATTCGACGACCAAGCCATGTTGTATCCGGTCAGCCGCTACACGTCCTTTCTCGAATCGCTCAAAGACCCGCTCCGGTTGATCGTCGCTGCCATTGTCGGGCCAGTGCCGGACAAGGTCGAGGTGGAACTGGACGCCCAGCAGCGACCGAAGCTGAGCTTCTCCTGCCTCGACCCAGTACATTCCAATGAAGGCGGAGTTCCCGGCATCCGATTCAACGCGGTCATCGGTCACTTCAGCGACGACACGGACATGCGTGAATGGGCGTTCACGAGCATCTGCTCCACGGACTTCTCCTACGCTCTGCACGGCGTCGGCAACAAACTGGCCGAAGGCATGGCTGACATATGCCCGGTCCATCCCTTCGACGGATGCCGAAACGGCCCGGCGGGCACGAGCTGCGCTCCCTGTCTGCCGACCTGCAGCGTCCTGGATGTGGAACAGCGGAACACGGATCAGGAAAAGACCCTCCTGGTCCACTGGTGTGGCGAGCTGTGCCGGCATGGCCTGTGCCGGAAAGATGACCTCCAGCCCTGCGGGTACGACGAGGCCGGCAGGTGCCGCTGCCCGGATGGAACGTACCCCACCAAGATAGACGACGAGGAAGGCTGCGCTCCGCTACAGTATCCAAACGGCAACCCGGAGTTTGCGGCTCCGCCCATCGAAGCGACGGACCCGGCCCTGGCCAGGCTGATTCCACGGCAGGAACCGACCTGCATGGGCAGGGACTGCCCCGGCGGCACCGAAGGCGTGGCTTCTGCCTGTTGGTTCGTGAGCGCGAACACGACATGTTCCTTCGGCGCCGGATTCAAAGTCGTCGAAAGTGCGGCCCTGCCGCCACGGACTTTCACGGCCGCCTGGTGCGCCACGGTTCAACCAACGGAGCACCACTGCTTCGACGGTTTAGACAACGACCAGGACTGCCTCGTCGACCAGGCGGACCCGGATTGCCAAGGGCGGTGAAACGACCAAGGACGGACGGGGTGTCCGGTTCCAACTGACAATTTGGTTGTCGCCTGCGTTGACAATATATCAACTTTGTTGTCACCCAATGTTGACACCTTGAGTGACAGACAACCAGTTGGGCCAGCCCAACAGCCCGACTGCGCCGCTCCAAACTCCGCCGACTGCTTTCGTGCCCATCTCTCAAAGGAGCGGTCCTCACAGAGAAGCAGCGTCCTGTCGTCGTGACCAGCCGCCTGACCATCGGAACCGCTCCAATCAATGCCCTTCTTTTCAGATAATGGGCACATTCGTTGCAGAAAATTCCGTCCAGAAACAGAGCTGGGATGCACAGACAAAGACAACAGGAGTCGACAGAACTCAAAAGGACTCGACAGAAGAGTTGAAAAAACGCGCGTAGCGCGGTAAGACAATGGCCGTGCGGTCCAATCGCCGCAGGCACACAAGGAGGCAATGTCATGGAGAAGAAGTATTGGCGGTTACTCGGCCTTGGCTTGGCGACGGCAGGTCTGCTGGTCGCATGGGCCTGCATCCAACGACCAATGAAAAAGCCGGTTCCGTCCAACATAACGGTCCAAAGCTTTTTGATGCCACAGTCTGCTGAACGCGACGTGGACATCCTGTTCGGAATCGACAACTCCGAATCCATGAGCAACGAGCAAACGAACCTGAGAGGCCAGTTCAGCGTCCTCATGAACACCCTGCAGCAGATGCGCGGCGGCCTGCCCAACGTGCACCTGGGCGTAGTCTCCTCCGACCTCGGCATGGGCAACTACACCACCGTGGGCGGCTGTCGTGAAATCGGCGGCGACAAGGGAGCCCTCGGCGTGGTCAAGGGCACGGACCTGGGCGCCCAATGCATCGGAGCCGGCCAGCATTACATTGTGGACGTGGAACCAAAGGGTTGCCAGATCACCAAGGCGCCGCAAGAACACGGCGTGACCTGCACGGCCGATAGCTGCGCCCAGTCGAACTGCGACGCCGTGGCCGGCCAAGGCGAAACCCTAACCCTCATCAAGGATTCGACCACCGGTTGCCCACGATGCGTGAACTACACCGGCACCTTGGAAGACGTGTTCAGTTGCTATGCCGGTCTGGGCATCAACGGCTGCGGCTTCGAGCACCAACTCGAAGGGGTGCGGCGCGCCCTGGACGAATCGCTGACCCCACAGAATACGGGATTCATCCGCAACAGCGCGTACCTGGCGGTCATCTGGATTAGTGACGAAGACGACTGCTCGTCCAACAAGCCCGACGTGCTCTTCAACCCGGATCCGAACGAAAACCGCATGGACTCAACGCTGGGCTTCTTGACGTCCTTTCGTTGCTTCGAATTCGGCATCACCTGCGACGTGAATGACCGCACGGTCATGGGGCCAAGAGGCAACTGTACGCCGCGTGACGACGACCAAGCCATGTTGTACCCGGTGAGCCGCTACACGTCCTATCTCGAATCTCTCAAGGACCCGATGCAGATGGTCATCGCCGGCATCAACGGCCCAGTGCCGGACCAGCTCAGCGTGGAACTGGACGCCCAGCAGCGACCGAAGCTGAGCTTCTCCTGCCTCGACCCAGTAAACCCCAATGAAGGCGGAGTTCCCGGCATCCGATTCAAGGCGGTCATCGGTCACTTCAACGACGACACGGCCATGAATGAATGGGCGTTCACGAGCATCTGCTCCACGGACTTCTCCTCCGCTCTGCACGGCGTCGGCAACAAACTGGCCGACGCCATGGCTGAGAAATGCCCGGCCCAGCCCTTCGACGGATGCCGAAACGGCCCTGCGGGCACGAGCTGCGCTCCCTGTCTGCCGACCTGCAGCGTCCTGGATGTGGAACAGCGGAACACGGATCAGCAAAAGACTCTCGTGGTCCACTGGTGCGGCGAAATCTGCCAGAACGGTCTCTGCACGGCGAACGACATCCAGCCCTGCAACTACGACGACGCAGGAAAATGCACCTGTCCATCGGGGACCTACCCGACCAAGTTGGCTGGAAACGAGGGCTGTGCGGCTCTGCATTACCCGAACGGCAACCCGGAGGAGGCGAATCCTCCGCTCGGCACGAGGGATCCGACTCTGTCAACGCTCATTCCAAGACAGGAACCGACCCAAATGGGGAAAGAAGCCCCCACGGGAACCGAGGGCCTGGCTTCTGCCTGTTGGTACATGAGTTCTCAGACGACGTGCGACTTCAGCGCAGGGTTCAAGGTCCTTCGAGCCGACGACCCACCACCGAGAACGTTCACGGACTCCAAATGCGCCATCATCCCTCCGACCGAGCAGCTTTGCTCGGATGGTCGCGACAACGACCAGGACTGCCTCATCGACTCGGCTGACCCGGATTGCGCCGGTAAGTGATCCAGGATCTTCGTTCGTGACTCGCACCCACACATCCTACCCATTCGTTTTCATCGTTGTCCTGACTGTTGGGTTCCTTTGTCCTTCGAGAGGGCAAGCGCAAGGCGCAAAATATCTGGTGGTCCGCACCTATCTGCCGGTGCCAAAATCGGCCACCTCGGGAACCCATACCATGCCGAGCAGCAGGCGAGGTCGGGGGACTGGTCGCCCCTTGTGGCTCTGGGCGGACCCGCAGGGCCACGAGCCTTTGTGTCGGTTCAGAACGGGCACGGTCGTGAGACGGACCGGAAACGCCAGAAAAAACCTGGTTCCCGTCCAGACCATCGGATCGCTCCACGTCGCGGGATACCTTCCAATGGCGGCCCTGGGGTTCCGTGTGTCCTCGGACACGCACGTCCTCGGCTCGCCGAAAGATACCGACGTCATCGGCAAGATCAGCGGGGGGATACTCGTCCACGTCGTACGACGTCGCGGACACTTCGCCCTCGTAAACATCATGGGTTACAGCCAAATACTCGTGTGGATCGACGCCAGGAAACTCACCACCGCCGACGCCACGCAGGCATCCTCCTTTGGCTACGTCTCGGGCGCCACCCGTCTCGTCAGGCCGGGCCCCATCTTCTCGAAGCCCAACGGCCGGATCATCGCGCGGGTTCCCGCCCTATCACGCGTCCGTCAACGACAGATGTCAGGCAAGTGGCGCAAGATCATGGTGGGCGACGGCTATCACGTCCGGATCGAGGGATGGGTCCCGAGCAAACGCATCCGGTACGGATACTACGGCGTCAACACGGGAGGCAGTTCCTTCGTGCCCAAACGATACGCCAACATCCGAGGCTCCCAGGTTGCAACCCAACGATTCGGCGTCTACGCCCAAATGGATGACGCATTTCCGATCCTTTGGCTCGAACCTGGAACGCGCTTTTCCGTCTCCACCCTGTCCGACCCTCGCTGGGCCCGTATCGTGATCAACAGCAACGGACTCATGTGCCGACTCGTCGCGCCCAATAACATCGGCCTCTGGGTCCCGAAATAAGCCTCTGGGTCCCCAGGATACCCGCCTCCCCTGCTCGATTCCTGTGCGTTCAACAGAGAAATTTCGGGCGGGTGGTACGCCACCAAGGAGCGACAAACAAGACGGGGTGGATCGGCCTTCCAGATGGCAAATGTACCCTGATCAGCCTCCTCAGCGTCAGGCCACCACGCGATTGCGGCCGGTCCGCTTCGCCTCGTAGAGCTTCTCGTCCACCTGCTGCACGAAGGCGGCCAGGCCGATGTCCTCGCCCACGAGAGTCGTCACCCCGAGGCTGATGGTCACGTGGATCTTCGTGCCTTCGAACACGAACGCCTCTTCCTCGACGATCCGACGGATCCGCTCGGCAAACTCCACGGCTCCCGTTTTTTCCGCCTCTGGCAGCACCACGCAGAACTCTTCACCGCCGTAGCGGGCCAACAACTCATCTCGACGCACCGTCCTTCGAATCCGGCGACAGAGGTCCTTCAGGATGAAGTCGCCCGTCAGGTGTCCGTATGTGTCGTTGATGTTCTTGAAGTGATCGATATCGAACATCACCAGGGACAAGGGACGCCCGGTCCTGAAACAACGCGCCATCTCCCGTTCGAGGAACTCTTCAAAGTAGCGTTTGTTGTAGGCGCGGGTCAACCCGTCGACGATGGTCAACCGATAGATTTCCTCGTAGTAGGAAGCCTCGACGTTTCCGCCGCTCAAAAACTTATAGATCGCGTTTCCCACCTTGAGAAAATCACCGTCCTGGAGCACGCCCTCGGTGATGGGCAGATCGTTCAAATAGGTACCGTTCGTGCTCTTGAGATCCTCGACCACGTACTTGCCACCCTGGCGCATCACCCGCGCATGACGGCGACTCACCGACTCCTTCTCGATGATGACATCCGCCTCGCTCCCCCTGCCGATGATGGTCGTCTCTTTGGTCAGCTCGTACCGCTTCCCCATGCTCGGCCCGGGAGGGTAGATGAGCACCAAGAACGCCTTCCGCGACACGGAAGCCTGACCCACCGCAGGAGCAATCGCCGTCACCTGGGTCACGGAATCATCCACCGAGTCCTCGGCCGTGACCACCATGGGCCCCAGTCTTTCATTTCCCTTTGCGCGCTGCGATTTCTTTTCGTCGTGACTTTCAGCCATACAGCATCCCAGCAATCTTGCGGGCACCATCGGACAAACCAAACCTTGGTTCATCACCTATCGGTTGCACTGTCTCCTGATGCTTCATCTCCACCCGCAGGTCCATAGACATCGTGTCATACTATACCAAGTTGGTACTCGGTGGCAACAGCAACCGCTTTCGTTTTTCTCGTACAACAGCCAATATTCTCATAGAACAACCAACAGGCCACAGGTTCCATTCCTTGTTTATTGCACATGTGAGCCCGGTCCACGAGCCGTCCACGACCGTCAGGAACCACCGACTCCACCACGCCCCGTACCATCGCATCCTGTGCGCACAAGCAAGAAACAAGTTCGCAGGCTCGAGCGACCGGCTCCATGCCCAGGCTCACGGTGGATCGGTTGGCGAGCCACTTCTTCCATGCGTTCCATGCGCTTCCACGAGTAAGCGCCACGACCAGACGAAGCAAACAGGGCAACAAACCGTAGGGAGCAAGCAGAAGGCATGATACACTCGCCGGCAGCGGCGGAGGTCGCCGCCCAACAGGCCCAGTACGACCTAAGGAGGCTAGCAGGATGAATCAGAGGTTCTGCTCGTGACATCAGTCATTCCCACCCGATTCTGCGTCCTTGCGTCCGGTTCGAACGGCAACTGCACTTTGGTGGAGCACGGCGAACAGCGTCTGCTCATCGACATCGGAATCGGTCCCAGGGTACTGACGCGGCGACTCGGTGAAATCGGACTGAACGTTTCGGATTTGAGCCACGTTCTGCTGACCCACGAACACGGCGATCACATTCGCGGCCTCGACGCATTGCTTGCCCGCCAACCCAAGCTGACGATCCACTGCGGTCCGGGGACAGCGAAATTTCTCGGCGAATCGACGGTCGGACACATCGAGATCGTCCGGCCCGATCGCGACATGGCCGTGGGACCGATGCAGATCTCCACGTTCGCGGTGAGCCACGACGCGGCGAGCCCTTTGGGTTTCCGCATCGAAACGCCCGCGGCCACGCTGGCCTACGCCACGGATCTCGGGACCTATGACGATGCCGTCCTGCGCCACCTCGACGGGGCGGACGCGTTGATCCTCGAAGCAAACCACGACGCGACCATGCTGCGAAACGGACCGTACGCATCCTTTCTCAAGACACGAATCGCCGGCCCGAAGGGCCACCTGAGCAACGATCAATCCATGGCTCTGCTCGCGCAGGTGCTCCACAGTCGCCTGCGTCATGTGATCTTCGCCCACAGGAGCGCAGTGAACAACAGCGACGAGGCTATCGATAAATCCTTGGAAACAAGCGGTCTGGCGTCCGAGTCGTTCACGTGGCAGGTGGCGAGTCGACGCGGCCCCCTACCGCCCGTGACGCTGGATGCCACGCCGCACGGCCCACCGTCGGACGACGGGCCTGCGCCGAACGGAAATGACGAACGTCCAGAAAACGGGGCGACATCGTTGCCCCAGGAGATCCAAACCATGCTCCCCTTCCCGACCAACCTGGCCTGGTAAGCTACTTGCTGAGCGAACCAGCCGACCGAAAAAGATCCGCCAGGCAGAACCAACAGGACCAGACGAAAACGATCACGAACGCCTTTTCCAACGCAAAAATCCTCGACCATTCTCCCCCTTGTCAATCGGTCGCTCATTTGCGATATACTCTCGTCGGTTGGTTGACTGTTCAAAAACTGGAGGGAACATCATGATAACGTCCGGCTGGAAAGATTTTGAGACGCTTGAGAGCCACATTGCACGTGAGCAGACGATGCACCCCGAGAGCCGCGGTGTCTTTTCGAACCTGCTCCGTCGTATCGGGCTCGCCACGAAGATCATCTCATCGAAGGTTCAACGAGCCGGTCTCGTGGATGTCTTGGGTAAAGAAGGCGCGGTCAATGTCCAGGGCGAGGAGCAGATGAAACTGGACGTTCTCGCCAACGAAGTGGTCAAGGCAACCCTTGGATGGATGCCGCCCATCGGAGGCTTCGGCACCGAGGAAGAAGAACAGGTCACCCTGTTCGAACGTCATGAAGGAGAAGGCCAATACGTGGTTATGTTCGATCCGCTCGACGGCAGTTCGAACATCGACGCCAACGTTTCGGTGGGCACGATTTTCTCCATTCATCGTCGCATCTCGACCGGGCCCAAGCCCGAACTGCGCGACTTCCTGCAGCCGGGCCACAGGCAGGTGGCGGCCGGATATGTGATCTACGGATCCTCGACCATGTTCGTCTACACCACTGGACGCGGGGTGCACGGATTTACCTTGGATCCGGAAATTGGCGAGTACATTCTGTCTCACGAAAACATCCGGATTCCGGACCGCTGTCACTGTTTCTCTTCGAACGACTCCAACTACTCCAAATGGGACGAGGGCACCAAAAAATTTGCTGACCACATTCGATACAGCAAACAGGGCCGGTATGCGAATGTCACCTCTCGCTACATCGGCTCGCTCGTGTCCGACTTCCATCGAAACTTGCTCTACGGAGGAGTCTTCATGTACCCGGCCGACGCCAAAACTGGCAAGGGCAAGCTGAGGCTCCTGTATGAGTTGGCGCCCGTCGCGATGCTCGCCGAGCAGGCCGGTGGTACCGCGAGCGACGGCAAGCAGCGCATCCTGGACATCCAGCCCACCGAGGTGCATCAGCGGGTGCCCGTCGTGATCGGCAACAAGGAAGAAGTGGAACTCTACGAAGAGTTCGTCCGCAAATGCCAGGAATAGCGCCCCCTCACCGGAACGTCCCCCACCGAGCCGCACCGTGGCCCAATGTGTCCGGCTCGTACATTGTCTCGGCCCGCGCCGAGGGCTACAGGAATCGACCTGGTGTCGTGACCCTGGCCAGATACTTGTAGACGAATCGGCCCGCCGGCATCCTATCTCAGAGGAACAGGACACGTTCGTCTCGACACTCACGATGGTCGAACCGCGACGTTCCGGTGAGGTCTGCTGGCGAAATGTTCGGTTGGTTGGACTTGGCCCGGTCCAGGTCGCCGCGCTCAAAGACCTTGAACCCACCATTCAATGGGGTACGATAAGGAGATGAGTCATAGAGCGCCTCGGCACCGAAGACGGTCGAACCCCGAGGCTCAGATGTTTCAGACTATCACTTGAGTTGGGAAACGAACCATGGACGCAACAACAGACACAGGGACTAGGCGGGTACGGGTCCGGCGGGTGCGAATCCGTCGGATGTGGGTCCGGCGGGAGCATCCATCGATTCGGAGAGGCGACTTCCATGTGCTGTGGCTGGCGGTCGTTCTGTCCGCCTGCAGCTCCTCACCAGGACAAAACAACAACAACCCCAATACCGACGCGCATGTTTTCGACCCGGACGCAGGCCTGAACCATACCTTCCGAATCACCCAGGTGGAGCCGAACCACGGCCCATTCAACGGCGGAACGGTGGTGACGATCCGAGGCATCGGCTTCGTGGGCGGCAGCAAGGTGTACTTCGGAAACAACCTGGCCGACCCATCCACGACAAAGATTCAAGATGAGACGCGCATCATCTGCGTCAATCCCGGCGGCGAGGTGGGACCGGTCGATGTGAAGGTAGTCCGACCCGAGGCCATCGATGCGGCCCTGGAAAACGGATTCACCTACGATCGCTTTTATCTGGATCCCGGTTCGGGATCCACGGCGGGCGGCACCTTTGTACGCGTCATCGGCAAGGACACCGAGTTCGGAGCGGACACGACCGTGCACCTCGGAAGCCAGAGCCTCGAACAGGTCAAAGTCGTCAGCCCCACGGTGGTGACCGGCGTGACTCCAGCCGCCCCAGAAGGGTCCGTCTCCGCCCGCATCGAATCAGGGGACAAGACCTACACGGTCAATGACGCCTACCAGTACTTCTCGGGCAGCGATCCCATCAACGGCGGTCTGGGAGGCGGACCGATCCAGGGAGAACTGACGGTCCACATCTATGACACCTACACCATGGAACCCATCGAAGGGGCGTACGTGATCCTGGGCGCCTCTTCGACAACGCCCTACCAGGGGTATACGGACGCCACGGGCGGCATCACCTTTTCGGATCCCTACCTGACCGGGCCTCAGATGCTCACCGCCGCCGCGCCCCAATACGAGAGGATTTCCTTCGTGGCCTTCGACGCCAGCGAAGTGACCGCCTACCTGAAACCGTACGTTCCACCCAAAGGGTCGGGCACGTTCCCAGGCACCTCATATTCTGCGGTCACAGGCCGAATCCTGTTCGGCGGCATCGAGCAGGAAGGCGACCCTTGCGCATGGGACCTGATCCTCCCAAAACCAGGGCCGGGCCAGACCCGCGTCATCAAGCTCTATCAGACCGTGTCGAACATCAACGCAACCTCGCCCGAACCGGGCCAGGACGGCATCATCCGAGAGGATGCGACCTGTGCCAACGGGTACTCGTACTTTATCTACACGAGACCAGGGTCCTACGCCATCTATGCCCTGGCCGGCATCGAAGACGATGAAACGAAAAAGTTCACGCCGTTGGCAATCGGATTTGCTCGCAGTCTCGTGACAGCGCCCGGCCAAATCCTGGATCAGGACCTGCACATCGACCTCAAGCTGGACCAGTCCATCACCGTCCGGCTGACCGATCCTCCGCCACTCGATGACGTGACCGGCCCGGCCATCTACCGCGTTCGGATGTTCCTGGACCTTGGAGGCGACGGCTACGTGGTGCGCAAGGATCTCGAATTCGATACGCAGGACGCCACCACCGACTTCACATTCGAGCACCTGTCCGGCCTGACGGGATCCGATGCAGGCGGTTCGTACCAGGTCGTGGCTGAAGCGTACAACTACGGAACCTACCCGTTCTCCAAGCTGACCATGACCGACCTGTCCCCCCATGACCCGGACGCGGTCGTGCTCGACAACTTCCTGGGCATTCCCCAGGCAACGGATCCAGAGCCGGACGGATCCCCCAGTTCGCATCGCATGGTCTGGATGGAACAGGGACCGGCGCCCACCATGCATGTGGTGCTCGTGCGCACCTATCCAGACGGCGTCCCGTTCTGGAGGCTCTATGTATCCGGTGACCTGACCCAGTTCAGTCTGCCGGACCTATCCGCCGCGGACGGCCTGGCCGGCTATCCCGCGGGCGCCATGCTTTGGCACATCTACTCCATCGAGGTTCCAGGGCTGAACTTCGACGGATTTTCGTATCGATACATGAATGAAAAATACTGGACGGCTTCGGCTGCCGCCACCTACACGTTCCACTTCCAGGCCCAGTAGGGCCATCGCCCACGCGAGGAACCGTGAAGCATCGCAGAGGGACAGCCCTGCCCATCACATTCCTGGTCGCCCCGTTGCTTACCCTGTCGCTCGACGTGGGTTCGATACGATCGGCCATGGCGGGTTCGCCAGCGGCGGCGGCCTCTCGTATCCGACACCAAAAGACATCTTACGATCGCTATGACGGCATCACCGTCCGCCACATCACTTTCGTTGGTCTGAAGCGGACGCAGCCGAAGCTCCTGAAAAACTACCTGGACACCAACCCCGGACAGCCCTTCGACGCAACCATATTTCAGGAGGACATGCGCCGCATCCGGAACCTGGAACTCTTCGAGAAGATCGCGGTCTCCATACGACGCATCGGCAACGGAATCGACATCACCATCCATCTACGGGACAAGTGGTCGCTCCTACCCTACGCAAACTTCGTCCGAGGGGGAGGCAGCTATGAACTGGTCGCGGGCATCTACGATGTGAACTTGGCAGGCCGTTTGTTCATGCTGGACGCCATGTTCGTCCTATTCGACGGCAAGCCCTCGGGTATGCTCTACTTCAAGATGGACCGACTCGGCGGTCTACCCATCGCCCTATACGCCGACGGCGGCTACTCCCGTTCATTGCGAACCACCTATGTTGAACGCACGAACCCGAGTCAGACCCTGGTCATCGACAGTGGATGGGTCAACCTCATGATTCGGTGGGAACCCTTTGTCTGGGCCCGCGTCGGTCTGTGGCAGAAGGCCCTGTGGCGCAACTACGAGTTTGCCCGTGCATCGAACAACCGTTTCTACCTGCCCAACGACGGTCGGGTCTCCGAATCGGGCATCGTACTCTCCTTGGGCAAGACATCGTATCGAAACTACATGATGCAGGGCCTCATCCTGAACGTTTGGCTCTCGGCCAGCACCAGACTCCTTGGAGCCCAGGTCACGTACCAAAAGGTCTCTTGGGATGCTCGGGGCTATTGGATCTTGGGACCGAGGGCAGGCAACCTAGCAGCATGGGTCGAAGGTGGCTTCATGCAGGGCGGCACCCTCGCCGATCAATTCACCCTGGGAAGTTTTTCCGGTCTGCGCGGGTTCAAGTACGCCCAATTCATCGGCCGTTCCTTCGTGGCTGGCACCATCGAGTATCGCTCCGGTTTGATCGCCACCGCGTTTCCCATCGTGGCCAAAATCTTTCATTTCATGAGAGGCAAAACTCTACGCTGGCAGGGCGTACTGTTCGCCAATCTTGGAACCATCGCTGGCTCGCCCCACTTCGCGACCAGTGAATCAGGGCGTCTGCTGTCCGCGATCGGAGCGGGACTTCGCGTCGTCTTCGTGCCTTTCTTCAAGGCGGTCCTCCGCATCGACGGAGCCTACACTCTGACGCCGTTTCGAACCTTCGACCTGATGATTGCCACCCAGCAGGCGTTCTGACGTCGACCACGGACACATCCGCGCTGGAAGTCGATCCAGCCAGAACCCACCGCGCAGACAGCCCCGAAGGCAGCCAGACGGACGAGTCCGGACAAATCTGGTCGTCAGACGATTCGTGACAAACAGGGTCCAATCGATGGTCACATTGTTGCGGACCGTCTCAACCAGCTCGCGTGCAATGCCGCGCAGGGTCTCGTCGCCGAGCATCTTAACCGCGCTGTCGTTCGTCTCCAGTGCGTCATAGAAAGCGAGTTCGTCCTCGGTCAGGCCGAGTTGCTCGCCGCGCGCATTGGCTTCCCGCATCTCCTTCGCGAGCTGGATCAACTCCTCGATCACCTGGGCCGCCTCCATGGCACGGTTCTGATACTTCCGGATCGTCCGTTCCAGCATCTCGGCGAAGGAGCGTGCCTGCACGACATTCTTGCGCTGGCGCGTCTTGAGTTCGCCCTTCAGCAGCTTCTGCAGCAGCTCCACGGCCAGGTTTCGCTGAGGCATGCCTCGTACCTCGGCCAGAAACTCGTCCGAGAGGATCGAGATGTCAGGCTTGTCGAGCCCAGCCGCGGCGAAGATGTCCACGACACCTTCCGGGGCGACAGCGCGTGAGATCATCTGGCGCACGGCGTGACCCAGCTCCTCCTCCGGGCGAGCATCGGCAGGGCTGCTCTTGGCGAGCACCGCTTGCACCGCCTGGAAGACGGCCACGTCGTCGCGGATGCGCAGCGCCTCCCCTCGTACGGGACCGCCAGCGCGAAGGCCTGGGACAGCTCACGGACGGCGCGGATGCAGCGATCCTTGCCGTTCTCCTGGACGAGGATGTGCTCCTGGGCTGACGGCAGCAGTCCGAGCCGTTCCTGGGGGCTCCCGACCATCCACTTGGACCGGTCGAAGTCGTGGAACAGGCCGCTGCAGACATCGTACTTCTCCAGCATCACGGCCACGGCATCATCCTGGTCGAGGGCCGTCCGCCCGGTGCCGCCGCTCTCGATATACGTGGCGAGCGCCGACTTCAGCTCCTGGTGGTAGCCGGCCATCTTCTTTGCGATGTTCCCGCCGACGCTGTCTTCGAACACGATGAAATCGCGTACCAGGTCCAGAAGAGGCCTCGGCGCAAGGAGCACCTCGGTCACCACCTGGAGTTGAGGGACGTGGGCGTCGGCCAGGGCCTCCCCGGAAATCGTTCGCCAGGGTTCGAACCAATCGCGACCGGCGATGAGTGTCCCGGCGCGAGCTTCGACACCATCGAACACCACCAACAGGTCGTTCGTCGCAAAAAGCGCCGGGATCGCGGCCTTGTCGGTCTGGAGCTGCTGGAAGGCCGTCCAGATGGTGGCATCCTCGTTGGCGGCGTTCTTGAGTTCCAGCACAACCAGCGGCAGGCCGTTGACAAAGAGGACGAGATCCGGCCGACGCGTGTGCTTGTTCTCGACCACGCTGAACTGGTTCACCGCCAGCCAGTCGTTGGCCTGCACGGCATCGAAGTCGACAACCTACGCCTGCGCGCCACGGACCGCGCCATCGGGGTCGCGGTATTCGACGGTCACCCCCTTCGACCAGTAATCGGTGGAGGGCCCGATTCCCCTGGATCAGGTCGGCCCCCTCGGGCCGTGTGAGCTTGCGGAATGCCTCCTCGATCGCGTCCGTCGGCAAGGCGGGACTGAGCCGCGCCAGCGCATCGTGCAGCCGACGCGCCAATATGACCTCGCCATAGTTATGACCTCGCCATAGTCGGCGCGGTGTCGGGGCCATGGGCAACCGTCCAGCCCGCGCTCTCCAACCAGGCGAGAGCGGCCTGCTCGACGACGGACTCGGTGAAGGAACTCACTCGATCACCTCCCAGTGACCGCCCCTGGCGGGGCCGATGCGCCTGAGCTTCCCAGCCTCCCGGAGCGTGCGGATCATCCGCTCCGTTGCACGCGGTCCCTTCCCAATTCGCTGGGCGAGCTCCGGGATGGTGAGCGACGGTTCGGCAGCGAGCAGGGCCAGAACGACTTCGTGGGCTTTTCCCGTCGCTTTCCCCGTCGCTTTTCCCGTCGTTTTTCCCGTCGCTTTTCCCGTCGTTTTTCCCGTCGTTTTCGCGCGGAACCGCACCACGACCGCGCCCGGAATCTCCAGAATTTCGGGCTTCGGCAGGCCCGCCTCTTCCGACCAAGCGGCCATCCTGAGCGTCCCCTGCCCCCATGTCTCGATGATGCCGCGCCGATAGAATACGTTGGCGATGAGCGGATTCCAGGGCCGGGACTCGTGGGGCTCGAAGAGCGCCTGCGGTGTGAAGCCGAAGTGCAGAATCCCGGAGGAAGTCACCTCCAAACGATCGTCGTACATCGCAACGCCGATGGAGCTCCCGCCGCTCGCGTAATCGCGGTGACAGATCGCATTGGCAATCGCTTCGCGGAACGCGAGGGGCGGGTATGCTGGTTCGTCAATGCGCTCCATGCGACCCGGCTCGAAGTGGCCTGCGATCGGCATGTGGTCCAGAACAAATCGTTGCGCCCGCTGGAGAAGATCGAACGCGTGGCCGTGGAACTGCCGGTTGTCGAGGAACTCGCCCTTCTCCGTCCCCCGGAAGCGCGCCACGCGGAGGAGGCACTGGGCGAAGTCGGGCAACAGCCGGTCCGCCCGACCGAAGAGCACGACCGCAGCGCGCAAAAGAACGTCCCGCTTCATAAGGCCCAGGCCGCGCAGGATAGACTCCGGGTCACGGGTGCCCGGTTCGCCCACGCGACCGATGCGGACGCCTTCCTCCAGGGTCCGCAGGATCTCCTCCTCGTCGAGGTCCGCAACCGACCAGCCCGACGCCGGCTCGATCTCCCAGCGCGACTCCGCGTGCAGCCGCTCGATGAGCACGCGGTTGTACTCTTCCCGCGACAGCGCCTGGTTTGTCGCGCCGACGCGACGGTAGGCGCGACCGCGGCAGGAGTACGGCTGACTCTGGCCCACCGAAACTCCCACGACGAGCACCTCGCGCCCGCTCGCAACGGGGACGCGGTCGATCGTCGGGAAGACCGGCGGATCGATCTCGCCCAGTTCGTGCACCACTTCCTCCAGCGTGTGGTCGCTCACCTGCTGGCCGACGACGCGCCCGTCCGGCTCGACACCGGAGAGCACGCGGCCGCCGCGATGATTCAGCATCGCACAGAGCGTCTGCGCGGCTTCGCGTCGCTGGCCCGTGGTGCGCTTGAACTCCAACGTCTCGGATTCCCCGGCCGCGGCCCAGGCGGTGATCTGGTCCAGAGAGATCATGCCGTCAGCTCCTGCCGCACGCCCTCTCGCTGGCTCCAGGGCACGGGTCTGACGTCATAGCTCCGCAGAGCGTCTACGACGGCCGGTGAAACCGCTTGCTCCGAGTCGTTGAGCAGCGCGTAGGCACGCGAGCCCGGCGACCGCACTTCCTTGGTGTCGACCCACGACAGCACGACCGCCTGCACTGTATCGCGGTTTGGCCGATTGATCGTCTGGACGATCCGTTCCGGTTGCTGCCGCGACTTCGGGATCACGAAGTCGAAGTGATGATCGTATCCGGTCTTGCCGGTGAACGTGACCTTGGGCGTATAGCGTACATCGTGAACATCGAGCCAGGCGACCACATCCTCAAAGAAGAGGCTCGCCACCATCGGCACGGCCAGATAGAACATATCGTTCACAGCTAGCATGGCCTGCACCAGATTGTGTTTGCGCAGCGCAAAGTTATCGGAAGATGCGTGGACCTGAAGCGCTTTGCCGTCGGTCTGGACGCCGAACCCATTGAGCGTCATCTTCAGCAGCTCCTGACGCTTGCGGCTCTTGAGCTTGCAGCCGCTTTGTTCCAGATCTTCGATCGTGTAGCCGTCGTCCGTCAGGATGAACCCTCCATTCGCCCGCTTGGCATAGATTTGCACGTAGTCGTTGTGCCGATCGAGGTAGGGCGTCGTGATCTCGACCCACTGATCGATCTGGCGCAGAGCGGTCTTGTCTCTGAGCCAGGCGTGGTACGCATCGAGCAGGCTCTGAATCTCCTGAATCATGTGAACAGTCCCCGTTCTATGTGCGGCGGCAACGTGATGTTGCAGAAACGCATGAAGTCATCGAGCGTCGTCCAAACGTCGGTGAGCGAGTGAAACCGGTTCGCCGGAACCGGCATAGCCCACTTGTCGCCGTATCCTTCGCGGTAGACGTGCAGGTGCGGCACCGGAATCTCCTCGCCGTCCGGGTTGCGATGCGGCGCCCCGCCAAGATCGAGGCGCACCAGCACGAAAACCTGGCGTCCCCGGTTCTGCATCTTCACCTTGATCAGGTCGATGCGACCCCGGCTCAGATCGAGTAGAAACTGCTCGCGCCTGTCGGCGGACTGGAGCGGCAGGACCACCGACTGCCCGCCCATCGGGAAGTCAGCGTGCTCCTCGCTCGCGCGGTGCTTCTCCATCGCCATCAACGCATCCGCCTCGGCTTGTGTCAGGTTGATGTCTGCCATCAGTAATAGCCCTCTGCCGTGCCGGAACGGAACAACTCTACTTCGGCCATCGGAACGACCGGCGCAATCTCGTCACGAATCTTCGTATTCACGATCTTGCCGGCGTTCACGGCGTCTACAAGGTCTGCGGACGAAATCCAGTCGTTATTCCACAGGCGCGTGACATTGCCTGCTACCAGCCTGCAGACTGTCTCCTCGTAGTTAATATCCCTGTCGAGGGGGAATGTCACACGCTGCAGCCAGATTTGCATGTGGCCGGTGTTGGGTATCTGTGTGAATTTTCTCCGTATGGGGCTGAGCTTCAAGCCAAGGTCCGCCGTCACTTCAGTTATCAACTTGACGATGGCCTCGCCGACGTGTGGGCTGTTGACAAAGACTCGGTAGTCATCGCGGTAGCGCAGGATTCGGTAATCCGT
>JAGGXR010000066.1 GCA_021162935.1 Deltaproteobacteria bacterium | reverse complement strand
GTCCAATCCACTGGCAGCATTATCGGGTGGCGGCCCGCAATGGCCTTGACCGCCATCTTGAGAAGCTGTTTTGCAAGGTCCATGTCCAACAGTCGTTCGTTGCGCAGGAGCCGCCAGATGCGATTTCTGGAGCTCTTGAGCTGGATGAACCCTCTGTGACCGGTCAGATGGGTCAACTCCACAAGCTGAGCGGCCACACGACCCACAACCGCTGACCGTGCGCGAAACAGCGCCACAATCACCGCTCGCAATGACGCGGTGATATGACCATCAAAGCGCTCTACAAATTCTTCGATAAACTGGTATCTTGTCTCGGGTCGGATTGTTTTTTTTCTTCTTTGTATCTTCATCAGAAGATTACAAAAGCTGCGCCCCTTCAATATTTCCAAATTTCTAAGCTCTTGGCATCCCCCACTTTTCCACCAAAGTCATGCTCGGTCAGATACGGATGGTTTCATAGGAGAGTCGCGTAGCAGTCAGTCGGGCACTGGATGCGTCTGGCTCTGGCGAACGCGGGTCGGCATTGTTTGTCCCGTGGCTCCCAGGGTCCGTTTCAGGGCAAGATGCCCGATGAGTTCGTCGAGCACGATCCAGACCACGGCGAGTTTCATGAACGTGCAGCTAGTGGTCGGTCCGCCCTCTTTCCCGTTCCATGAGCAGGACCACATCTCTGAGTTGTTCAGTGTTTTTCGCCTGAAACCAGCGTTCCCGGAACTCTGCATGTCTGACCACATGGGCGATGGTCATCAGCGCTCGCAGATGATAATTCCGTTCGTCTGGGGATCCGACGAGCACGAACACCGTCCGTACCGGAGGATGAAGATCGCTGAAGACGATTCCACCGCGACAGCGTACGAGCACGAGTTCGAAGATGTTCTCGCCTTCTACCACCACGTGTGGAATGGCCAGGCCTGGCTCGACCACCGTGCTCGATTCGCGCTCACGGGCCAAGAACTGCTCGTAGAGTTCGTCCATCTCCTTGCCTACTCTGGGAGCGAGCACCTCAGCAATTTTTTGGAAAAGTTCGTTGGCGGCAACGGTCTCATCGATATCGAGAATAGGGCATTGTTGCACCAAACGGTCGAATCGATCCAAGACCATGCGGTCGCTCTGGAGCGCGATCTCGCGAAGTTCATTTTCGAAGCCCGATCGCTGGATCCGCTCGGCTGCGACGCTTCTTACGAGATGAATGAAGGCCGACTCCCGATCGATCCGGCGCGACACGTACCCGACGTACCAGGCAAGACCCGCGAGCGCAAAGGATCCAGTGATAACGAGTGGGATCCATCCCATCTCCGCGATGAGAAACCCGTAAACGACAATGGCGGCTATCTGGAGCCACGGATAGAGCGGAGCGCGAAAGGTCGGACGATAGGCCATCAGCCGCGAACCCCGGATCACCAAGAGAGCCACGTTTACCAGCGTGAACATGACGATCATCATCGTCGAAGCAGTCTTTACGAGCGACTCCAACGGCAACACAGCGATCGCGACCGCGATGAACGCGACCGTCACCGAGATAGCGATTAGAGGTGTGGCGTACCGCACGCTGGTTTTCGACAGCACCTTGGGCAGCAGTCCGTCTCGACTCATGGCCATCGGCGATCTCGAAGCCGAAAGGATGCCCGCATTCGCAGTGGTCGCAAAGGCCAGAAAGGCACCGATCGTCATGGCAATGGAACCAACTCGCCCAACGGTCCTCTCCGCACTCAGATTCAACGGGACCAAGGAGCCGGCGAGTTCGCCGCCAGGGACGGTTCCCACGGTTACGATCAGAACGAGCACGTAGAGCAGGTTGACGACGATGAAGGAGAGAAACATACCTCGGACGATGCTCTTTGCCGGATTGCGGACTTCCTCCGACACGTCTACTACCTTCGTCAATCCACCGAATGAGACGAATACCATTCCGGTCACCGCAAACAAAGACCGCAAGTCGGACTGTATGAATGGAGTGAACGACTGTGCGTCCAGATGTTGGGATCCGCCATAGACGAACAGACCTAAAATGGCGATAAGTCCAAAGACCAGATACACCTGGAATCTGCCCACATCCTTGGCCCCCAACGCGTTGAGGAGGCCGAACCCCACACAGGCAGCGATTGCAACGAGTTTGGTTCCCCACAGCCCGAGGCCTGGAAAGAGGAAGGTGCCCAGCGCTCCAATCCCGATGAGAGCAAAAGCTGCTTTGAGTGAAATGGAGAACCAATTGGCAAGTCCGGCAAAGGTTCCAATGAGGCTTCCGAGGCTCCGCTCGACGAAAAAGTAGCTCGCACCCGATCGAGGCATGGCACTTGCCAACTCCGCCTGACTCAGCATGGTCGGCACCATGAGCAGACCCGCCAGCACATATGCAACGATCAAGGCAGGTCCGATCAACCCAAAGGCGATACCAGGCAGGACGAACAGGCCGGAACTTATCATCGCACCCGCAGCAATGCTGAACACGTCCAAGGTCCCCAGTGATTTTTTTAGAGATGCGTTGCTTTGGATCTCAGCTCCTGTAGTCATGGAAGAACTCCGGCAAGCAACGGACTGCGTAAGTATTTAAGTCTAGCAGCCACGGGTCGGAAAGCAACGGTAAACGCTGGAGGGAGTGTTGTACGACTGCGGGGCCGGCATATCTTCGGTGGTAGTCAGTCCGGCACGGGACTGGTTTGGCTCTGGCGAACGCGGGTCGGCATTGTTTCTCCCGTGGCTCCCAGGGTCCGTTGCAGGGCAAGAGGCCCGATGAGTTCGTCGAGCACGATCCAGACCACGGCGAGTTTCATGACGTGGGGGCCGAAGGAAGGAAAGGCCTTTGCGAGCATGCTGGCCAGCCCGAAGCTCAGCCCGGCATGGCCCACGAATCCCATCCATCCTTTGGTTGCGACCTGGTTTGGGCTCTGGGCGATTGTCGCACCGACCTTGGTGCCGAACCACAGGCCGGCCGCCCGCAGCACGACGAGCGTGCCGGCCAGATACCAGATGCCGCCGATGGATTGGAGATCCAAATCGGCGCCGATGATACAGAAAAAGACGATGAAGACCGGGGCGGATGCGTGTTCCAGGCTTTCGAGGAATACCTTTCCGTGTGGGCTGAAGTTGGCAACGACGAACCCAGCGGCCAAGGCCACGAGCAGGATTTCGAAGTGCAGGAGATGCGCGGTGATGATGATGGCGAAGGAAAAGCCGAAGATGAAGACCACCAGTTCCTTGCCCACGTGTTCGAAGTAAACGAAGGCGACCAGACCAAGCACGAGGCCGGCGGTGAGGCTGCCGAGCAACTCGGCGAGCATGATCCACATGGAACCCGATCCGTGCGAGGCGCTAAAAAGGGGACGGCTCAGGTTCAAGACGATGGTGAAGAGAACGATGGCAATGAGTTCCTTGACGATGGTCGTGCCGAGCACGGTGTCGGTGATGGGACCCGATGCTTTGGTTTCGAGGATGACTCCCATGGTGGATGCAATGGACGTGACGTAGGCGATAAGACCCATCATGGCACCGATGTCCAGGAGTTGCATCGTGGTCATGTGGGCGCCGAAGGGCGCAAGGCGGCCGAGCAGGGCAAACGCCGTCATCATGAGGACCGAGATCGCAACCAATTGTGCGATGGCCAGGGAGCCAATCGCGGCAGCGTTGTGTTTGAGCCGGTCCAGTTTGAGTTCTCCGCCCGCAGCAAACGCAATGAGGCACAGGGCGAGTTCATCGACGAGCTTCAGTTTGTGGACCACGGCGACATCGAGCATGCCCAAGCCGTAGGGGCCAAAGATGAGCCCCGCGAGCAGGTATCCGGTCACTCTTGGAAACGAAAGTTTGGCGAGTACCTCACCGGAAAGGTATCCGGCGAGGACGAGGAAACCGAAGCCAAGAGTCAGCCGTGCACCCATATCTGCGCCAGGGTGGATTCGGTTCAGGGCGAAGGCGAGGGCAGCGATGACGATGAGGATCAGAACCTGCATGGTGCGGCTTGGTTCAGGAGCATCGTCTGCTGGGGGCGGCACGAGTCATTTCTATTGCACCACCGGGTTGCAGGTTCCGCCGTTTTCGAGCTGGGCATTGGTGCGGAACGTGTTCAGCGCTTTCCAGGACGGTTTTTCGTGTTGTGGGATGGTGGCGTCCTCGCGTACGTTCGTGACGTGATAGGTGTGTTCGTTCCAAATGCGTCGTGCCTGGATCCAACGATCCTCCTTGTCGCGAACCACCTGGACCGTTGGAGACGCGGGTTCGTTCGGGTACTGGCAGGAGACCACCACGATTTCCGCCGACCCGTCGTTGTCGATGTCGGCCACGACCGGGTACTCGCTCAGGGTTCCGCTCGTGCGATCGATCTGGAGGAGCACCTGCCCCGTTCCGTCGAAGATGAACATGTGGTGCTCGTCGGCGTACATGGCTTCGGCCGTGCCGTCTCCGAGGAAGTCGAAGGCAGTTCCCGCGGCGATGCCGCTCTGGTCGGACACGGGAGCCTGCCAAACGATGGAGGCGTCCGCCTTGTAGACCGCATAGCTGGAGGCGGAGCTGACCGCAAATTCCGGCTGGCCGTCGCCGTCGAAGTCGTGGATCGTGGCCGGTCGGATCCAGGTCGTGTAGCCCACCGCAGCGTTCGTGGGCCGCATGTTCTTGTAAATGGTGGTGCCGTCGTGGGCGAGCAAGGAGATGCCGTTGCGGTTCGTGACCAGGATCTCCGGCTGACCGTCGTTATTCATGTCCGCCACCTGGGGATAGCCGGGATCGACTTCCGAATTGACATAGGCGACGCTCCCGTCCGCATGGAAAGCGGCATGGCCGAGCACCATCTCCATTTGACCGTCGCCGTCCAGGTCGGCCGCCGTGGTGGCTGACCAGGAGCCGGCCGGCTCGGATGCGGTCCACAGCAAGGTGCCGTCGTGATCGAAGAGCATGTTACCGGCGATGATTTCCACGTCGCCGTCTTCGTCCATGTCCGCCAGGGCGATAGCGCCCGAGTAGGCCTCGGACCAGGTGGCCGTGGAGGTCCATTTGAGGGTTCCGTCGTGCTCGAAGGCCAGGATGTGGCCTGCTGTATCCGCTGTGACCACTTCGGGCAGCCCGTCTCCGTCGATGTCACCGATGGCAGGCGTCACCGTATGGTCCACGGCCGTGGGAAATTGGAGTTCCATTTCACCAGTGGCTCCATCCAACAGGTAGACGTGACCGGGGGTGTGCATGGTGCCCGACGCCTGTGAGGCCACGACGAGGACATCTGGCGTGTCGCACAGGTCGATGGTCCCGTTTTCGTCGTCGTCAGTCATGTTGGCCACCAGTGGCGTTACGATGCTGTATATTTCCGCATCGTGACCGGACCAGGTCCATTGGATGTCGGGTTCGAAGCTGTCCGGCGGCGCCTTTTTCGTGCAGGGCACCACGCCGTCTTCATCGCCTTCGTGGACCTCGCATGGGTTGTAGCAGTCCGAATCCGTGATGCCGTTGCAGTTGTTGTCCACGTTGTCGCCGCAGACCTCAGTGGCTCCCGGGTGCACGTCGGGATTGTCGTCGTCACAGTCGCCCAGATTCGCCCCGTATCCGTCGTGGTCGTTGTCTACCATGTGGGGCGCGCCATCAACGGTAGATCCGTCCGAGGTGGCTGTCCCATCCCCTTGTCCTGCGTCCGACGTTGTCGTGTTCGTGTGGTGGCTTCCGCAGGCAGCGAGGGTCACCCCGGCTGTCACGAGGCCCCCGAGAAACAAAACTCGGAGTGCATCCAGACATGATGCATGCTCATGTGGCGTTGCGCCCGTGCGTTGCGACCCCCTTGTCATCGAGCTTTGGCCTATCATATTCATGGTTGTTCCCTCCCGTCAGGAATCCATCCGCGCGACCTATTCGTTGCTTGGGTCCCGGCCAGACACCAATTCCTGGTGCTCGATTGACCGTCGGTTCAATGTGAAGGTCCTCGCCACTCCTGTGATTCTGTTCGTGTCATCAGTATAGTCCAATCGGCAGCAATCCAAAATCATGAATCTGGGATCGTGCCGTTTGCCAATCAATGTCTTTTGGTGGGGCGGATGCGTCCGGTGGCTGCGCGATTTTTTATGG
Organism: Deltaproteobacteria bacterium; assembly: GCA_021162935.1. Taxonomy (GTDB): domain Bacteria; phylum Myxococcota_A; class Polyangia; order HGW-17; family SLPX01; genus JAGGXR01. Next base: position 32,263 of record JAGGXR010000066.1, on the reverse strand, counting down.
GAGGGCGTCTCACGATGGCCAGGATGCGTCGAACCAGATCGTAGAAAATGCTTTTGTTCAGCCGATGGCCGGGATGGTTCCATGTGGCGCTCACGCAGAACCAGGTTCCAGTCGTGGGATTCTGAAGAACGTAGGTCATGTTCAGCACGCCGGGTTCCGATCCCCCCTTGTAGCCCACAAATCGCCAGGCCCCGCGGTCAGCCAAGCCCGGGTTGATGGTCAGCAGTTTTTGGCCTCGAAGCATCATGGCTGTTCGACACAACTCGTCGGTCGTGAAGAACCATTCAAGTTGGCCGACGTGGCCGTTGGGACACAGCGCGCCGACGCCTTGATTCGGTGACCGATCCAGCTCTGTAAGGAGTCGGCGTCGGCTGGTCTGGCCGGCGCGGCGGAATCGAGCGGAGATGACCTTGAGTCGAGGCGAGCAACTCTTGAGCTTGAACATCTCGGACGTGGTGAGGAAGGGCCGGTTGCGCCGCCCCGCCACCCGCTCCACTGCACGCCGACCCAGGCGGACGATGAGATGATCGGTGGCCGTGTTGTCGCTTCTCGACATCATGAGAGCGGCGAGCGATGCGATAGTCACGGGCGTCTGTGGCGGCCAGGTCTGCAAGATTCCCGACGGCAGGGACATCAAATTCTTGCGGAGCGGGATGACTTCCTTCCACGAAGCAGTTCGTTTGTGGATGGCATCGAGCAGGGCACGTAGCACGAATAGCTTGAAGCTCGATCCCACGGCCAACGATGTCTGCGGCGCCAGAGCCAGGAGCGGGCGTCTGTTTCGAGGCCTGACCATGACAGAGATACGGCCGGGCAGTTTTCGAAATGCTGCGGCCACGCGTGCCAGGGTATCATCGATGACCATGGTCCGGCGGAACCAGAACCCGGTGATCGCCTGGTGCTTCACATAAAGCGTCAGCAGGATCCGGGCCCTTTTGAGCACGAGCCACACCTGCGTGGCCGATTGGGGATCAGCCGTGCGACAGCGGCCGTATCGATGCCGAAGTTCAAAGAGGTGCCCTGCAATCTTGGTGATGAGGCTTGCCGAGAACAGACGTCCGTCGAACAGACCGGCAATGGAAGATTTGGTCCGTGCCGCGTTCATGCCCACACAGAGGTGGAGGGCGATGCGCTGGAGGTCGAGTCGGAGTCGGACGCTGCCTGCCGACGGCGTTGCGCGCCGGGCCGCACCGCGCGATCGGGACCCAGGCACAGCCGACGCCTGTCCAAGCCCGGCCGCTGTGCTCGATCTGGTAATGACCAAGACGGCGACCAGGGTGGCACCGGCAGCTACGAGATGTGGTGCGGTCGATCGTGACGACGTCATGATGAATCTCCGAGTTCAACTTTTGACTTCAACCGTTTGGGTTTGAAGCCCGGTGGCGAGTGAGATGCCTATTCGACGTAGCCAAGGAGCCCTTCTCCGCTCGTACCTTCACAACCGGAGTCGATGCTCACGAAGTGATCGCTCTTTCCTTCCGAGGTGATCCGAGAGCATCGATAGATGGCGTGTCGGTTCGTGCCCGCCGTGGCCCAGATGAACCCCATGACGCCCAGGCTCGTTCCTCCCTCGCACGTGCTGGCACGGCTCACCATGTGATCCGTCGAGCCCATGAGACAGTCATAGATGGGATTGGTGCCGGGGATGGAGTTGGCGGCCAGCCTGCCCAAGTTGCCCTCGAACGTGTAACTCCCCGTGACGGATGTCGTGGTGCACCAGTGGTCGTAGGGGCTGTGGGACTCTGCATATCGGGCCAGGATCCGCCGATTGTAGGTGACGGTCTGGTGATCCGTGGTCAGGGTGAGTTCCAGGTCCGCAAGATAGGCCCGATGTGATCCATGATGCCCCAGGTCGTCGGCTTCCATGGCGTGGACGAGCTTGAGGTGGCGTCCCGTTCGGTTTCGGGACCATGTATTCGCGTCGACGAGCGTCGGATAGAGGATGCGATTCGTCACGTCCGACGCGGTCACGTGCCCGAGGATGTCCAGACGTACGCCCCAATGGATTCCGTCGGCGCTCACTCGGAGCCCGAATCCCGACTCGGTGGCCACAACCATCAAATAGGAGTCCAGGTAGCTGTTGTAGCTCACGGTTTGAAAGGCGTCGAATTTGCCGCCGCCCGCCGGGATGATGGCGGTCGCTGGTCCAGATGACTGGAGGAAGTTTGCAGCCAAAGCGTTCGAAGAGAAAGATCCGCCATTGTATTTTTTCCACGTGCCCGGGGCACCGCAATCTGATCGGCAGGTGCGCGCCAGGTAGATACCCTGGGGCGAGGCGTCCCAGTCGAAGGAGTACATGTACAGGTAGTCTCCTCCGGGATCGAACACAGAGCCGCCACCAGCGCCGTACGCGCACTTGGTCGCCTGATAGGACGCGGTTCCCGAAGAGTTTAGGACCCAGGCAGGGGTTCCCACCGCAAAGGATGCTCCGTTGTCTGCAGAAAGGGCCCGAGCCATGGAGGCGTGGTACGGTGCCGGGCAGGAGGCTGTGGGCGTGACGGGAATGGCATGGTACTCGGCGTGGAACAAGGCGACGAGAGCGCCGCCGCAAGCAAACACGGAGGTCATGCCGGCGTAGTCTTCATGAGGGTCCTGTGACTGACCGGTCGGAGCCAGGAGCGGATTCGTCGGGTCGAGAGACAGGTTCGTTGGGGACGCTCCGGTCAGCCGGTAGGATGACGCACGAGCGGCGAGGTAGGCCTGCCAGCCGGAACCTGTCTGCACGAAGGAAACCGCTCCGTCCGGATAGTGGGTGATGCCATAGTTGGTCAGGCTGCGGAACGTGTGCGTCGAAGCAGAGATGGCGACCGAAAATGTAGGGGCAGAGTGGACGACCAGACCCGTTCCCGGAGCAGCGGGATCGCAGGCGGTCGTCGATCCGTCGGAGAAATATGCGTCTGCAAGGCTACCGTCGATGGGAGCCGCATCCTGTGGACCAGCCTCGGGCTCATGGGCGTCCCGTGAATCGGCGTCGGATTCTCGCACGTCCATCGTGACTTTGGAATCTGTGGCAGAAGCGTCTCTTTCTTCGTGCGTGGCATTCGATCGATCACATCCAGACGATGGCACCAGAAACCACATGATTGCGGCCAGTGACGCGACGCTGGAAAGCAACGCCGCATCAGCCCGCCTCGCAAAGAGGCGACAAGAGACCTTGGGTCGGTGCGCAAGTGGCTGCGCATGAGATGGCAGCCACCAGTCGTGTGTTGGTCTCTTGGTGTCATGCATGGTTCAACTATTCCCTAATCCCACGTTTTCCCTAAGGGTCAAAAACTGTAGCCGACCGACATTTTGGCAGAAATTCCGAAGGGCGGAGTCCGAGCCACGAATCGATTGGCGACATAGGCATAGACGAGCGAGGCATTCAGCCGGACCACGAGCCCTTTCCAGGCATGAAACAGCGCCGTTGGACCGAGCAAAAATCTGGCGCCACCTTCCGACTCCTCGGGATCCCAAAGACCTTCGATGTCCTCGGCCCCGAACTCGACACCCTGCGCATACCAGTCAGTCAGCGGAACCATGGCAGAAGCTGCGACCATCAGATCGGCCGCATCCCGGTCTCCTGTCAGCGGCACCTCGATCAGACTCGATATGGTCGTGCGGACCCGGCCGAAACGGCGACCAAGCCCCAGCATGAAACGCAGCACGTGGTCGCCCCGGAAATCGTATGCATATCCGGCGCCCAGGTGCAGATCCACTCCGAATCGAGCCTGATTCAGGGGGCGAGCGAGCGCCATCACCGAGCCGCCGGGACGGGCGGGCTCCGCAGGGGCCAGAAGCAAACCGCCATATCCTTCCATCGTGAGCCAGGAGGTCACGTTCCATCTCGCGCGAACTCCTTGCTCGACACCTTTGTTTCCGAAAAAACGAGTCTCCCTGGTGCCGTACCCCAACTCATACGCCAGGCTCACAGAGGAAGGTACCCCACCCCCGAAGTGCTGAAACACGTACCGATCATGGGGCAGGTGGGATTCCGCCTTTGGGACCACCACAGACCCGCTCCCATGCTCCGAAGGAGCAGCGGCCAACGCTGGGCGCGCCCAAGTCATCATGATCCCGGACAGGATCAGCACCCCTCGATGGGTCAGATGCGCACAGCACTTTTTCATTTTTTCCGTTTCCGCCAGCAGCCACTCGATGACCATCCCTAATATGCGTAATCTCATGCTATTCATATCCGCTTCGCAATGCAACGATGAAAGCCCGCGAACGCTGGCTCGAAAGGCGTTCGTCGATCTCACGGAAAAGCGGCGCTTCGGACGCAGCGGTGAGTTGCTCCGGTCGCGCTTCAACGCTGACCGACCCGTTGAATATTGGCTTGAGTGGGAGTTTGTCGGCTTCACCCACGTCGGACCTCCTTTTCGGACCTTCTTTGGGGATGAATCTGGTTCCCAAGAGGCTCGAAAAAGGAAATAATAGGCCTCGCCCGTCGAGGCCTCGAAAGAGTGTCGGTGGCATGGGCGCCGTTCGAATGAGGCGGAGGTGTGTCGCAGGGACGTTCGATATTGGACATGGAAAGAGGGTATGATGACGGATGAGAACCTGACAAGCGGCAGGATGGGAAACCGGGCAGCAAACATCTGCTTTGGGTCGTTTTGGCTCCTGTTCGGCAGTCTCTTGGTGGGAGCATCCCTGGGTGCTTGTGGGACTGGAACGAAACGACCGACTTTGGTAGAGTCGGCCGGTGGAAAGGGCGTGTGGTCCGTCATGATCGACGACGCGGCGAGTGGCGCCGAGGTGTTCGTAGACGGGGTGCGACGCTCGGACGACTGCCGTCGCAACGGGACGAGGTTGCGGTGCTGGTTCGGCGGGCTCGCTGGCTGGCCCCATCGGATCGAGGTGCGGGCAGCGGGTCTGCCCACGTTGCGCTGTCTGGTGGCCGGTCCCAAGGGAGATCTTCACACGGCGCGTTGCTGCCGGGGCTGTCGTCGGATACCTCCGGCTCGGCCCCATCGAGTTCATGCGGCGCGCAAAGGCAACGCATCCGGACTGATGAAGAAGACGGACTAGAATAGGTGAAAGGAGCAATCCTTGGCTGAAGTTCGATTCGTGCATGTGACGAAGCGGTTCGGTGACAATACTGTGATACCGGAGTTGAACCTGACGGTCCCCGACAAGGAGTTCGTCGTGCTCGTCGGGCCGTCGGGTTGCGGGAAGACGACGACACTCAGGTTGATTGCCGGATTGGAACTCGTCAGTTCCGGGGATGTGCTCATTGGGGAGCGGAAGGTGAACGATGTGGCGCCCAAGGATCGGGACATCGCCATGGTGTTCCAATCCTACGCGCTCTATCCGCACATGACAGTGTGGGACAACCTGGCGTTCGGACTCAAGCTGCGCAGGCTGCCTCGTGACGAGATTCGAAAGCGGGTCGAGGATGTGTCCGAGATCCTCGGTCTCGACGACTTGTTGGGGCGTAGACCCAAGGAATTGAGTGGAGGACAGAGACAGAGGGTGGCCATGGGGCGTGCCATCGTGCGGCGGCCTTCGGTGTTTTTGTTCGACGAGCCCCTTTCGAATTTGGATGCCAAGCTCAGGGGCGAGATGCGGCGCGAGATCGCCAAGCTGCATCGCAAGCTGTCCACCACCATCGTTTATGTGACCCATGACCAAGTGGAGGCCATGACTTTGGCCGACCGCGTGGTGGCAATGGACCGAGGTCGCGTCCAGCAGGTGGGCGCTCCGCTGGACCTGTACAAGAGGCCCAAAAATTTGTTCGTAGCCGGGTTTATTGGAACGCCGCAGATGAACTTCATCGACGTGGAGGTGAGCAAGGGCTCGGCCAGTGGGTCGAGCGGGCTCGTGGTCCATGCCGATGGATTGGATCTGGATCTCGGGGATCGGTTCGATGGGCCAACTGGTCGGCGGGCCGTGCTTGGGGTGCGCCCCTCGGACGTGATCGTCTCTGGTCCCGAGGCGTCTGGATTGGCGGCCGAGGTCGAGGTGCGTGAACCCATGGGCGCCGAGGTGTTCTTGACCCTGGATTCGTCCTGCGGTGCGCTCCAGGCTCGGGTGGATACGCATCATGGAGCCAGGGTGGCAGACCGGGTTCGTCTGGTGATGTCAGCGGACAAGGTGCATCTGTTCGACGTCGAGTCGGGACGAAGCCTCGATCGTGCATACGATTGGAAAGACGCGGCCCCGACCGAAGTGGGAAAGGAGTCGTAGCGGGTGGCAGGATCTGGGCACGATACGATCAAAGAGCCGGGACGCAAGCGCGGCGTTTCGGGTACGGTGTTGATGGGGGCGCTGTTGGTGGCCCTTCTGGTGGCCGCGCAGTTCACCGGCGCCGGTTCGGCCCGTTCGGATTCGGAACTCGTGCTGTGGCATTCCTATTTTGGGTTGGAGCAGAAGGCCCTGGAAAAACTTGTGCGCGAGTACAACGCTTTGCCCGGGTCCATGCATGTTCGTTTGCTCCAGGTTTCCTTCGACAATCTTCCCCAGAAAATTACGAACGCCATTCCTCGGGGCCAGGGCCCCGACCTGTTCATCTTTGCGCACGACCGCCTCGGCGATTGGACGGGCAAGCGTCTCATCGAGCCCGTCGGATTTTGGGTGGATCCTTCCATGGCCCGCAGGTTTCTTTCAGGAACGCTCGACGCCTTCACGGCAAAAGGGGCGCTTTATGGGTTGCCCCTCACCTATAAGAGTGTGGCTCTGTTCTACAACAAGGATCTGGTTCCGCGACCACCCAGGACCACCGACGAACTATTGGCCATGGGGCATCGGCTCACCGATCGGGGCAAAGGTCGCTATGGTCTCGTGTATCAGGCCACGAACGTCTACTTCCATGCGCCCTGGCTCTACGGATTCGGGGGACGGATGCTTCGCCGCAAGGGTTGCGGCTACGCTCCCGACATCGTTTCGAACCAGGCAATTACTGCCCTCAAGTTCGCCCGTCGTTTGGCCGGCCCGCATGGCATCGTGCCGCCCGAGGTGACCGGGCAACTCGTGACCACCCTGTTCCGGTCCGGCCGAGCAGCCATGGCCATTTCAGGTCCCTGGTTCCTGAGCGGCCTGGCGGGCGCTCGACATCTCCACTATGGAGTCGCCGTGCTGCCCATCGTGTCCGAGACAGGCAAACCGGCTGCCCCACTTTTGTCCGTCGAGGGTATTTTCATGAGTTCGCGCTGTCGCCATAAACAGGCGGCGTTTGTCTTCATGAAGTATTTGACGTCACGCCGGTCTTCGGCATTTCGCCTCTCAATGGCGAGGCAGTTGCCCGTGGATCGGGACGTGGCCCGTCGGGTCGTGAAGCGGGATCCTGTTCTGGCGGCCTTCGTGCAGCAGAGGAAAACAGCGAGGCTGACTCCCTCTACGCCTATGATGCGCGTCGTGTGGAGGCCCTACAGCAAGGCACTGGCCGCCGCGATTGCCCGTGGCAAGTCTCCTCGCAAGGCGCTCGAAGAGGCTCGTTGGGAGGTCGGAAGGTTTTTGGGCTCCTGCCTTTTGGCGCATGAAAAGGGATGCCAGAATCGGTCCGCCGCAAGGACGCAGCCATGAAGCAGCGAATCGGCCAAATTTGGCGAAACGGTTTCGCCGCCTACCTCCTTCTTGCCGGTCTCGGTTCGTTGTTCCTGTGGATCGCCGCCCTTCGTGTGGTGAACCCAGCGGTACAGAAGGCCAATGAGCAGGTCCTGCTCCATGGAGCGCGGACGTTGGCCCATGACATCGAATCGGCCAAGGGTCGGAACCTGGATGCACGGTTGCAGCGTTGGTCCGGGACGGCTGGTCAGTGGGTCGTGGTGGTGCGACGCAGCGTCGTGGCATCGGACGATCGGGCTGGCCGAGGCGCCACGGCTTCTTTGGGTTCAGGGTCTCCGACGCCGACCGGCACGAGGGCACCTCCTTCCGTGGAACGTTGGTCTGGTTCGACCGATTCGTCAACGTCGGGTTTGGCCCGTGCATCGACGCCTGGTTCGGCTGATGTTTCTTCATCGCCCAGATCGGTGGTGGCCCCCCTGTATCTCGTGGCGTCCTCATCCAAGGCGCTCGCGAAAGGGCCGTTGCGGCGATCCGGCCGAGATGTTGCATCACGTCGGCTCGCAAAGGCCATGTACGACCGGTCCACGAGTGCGTGGGCTGCCCGGTTTTCGAAGACCCCGTTCGTTTGGTGGTCGTCTCGCCCCGGCCATCCCGAGCGCGTGGGCTGCGCCATCGTGCTGTCCGTGCCTGGTTGGCAGTCGGCCGGTGCGTCGGATGCGATTCTGCTCCTGCAGGCGAAGCCGGCCGTGGGAGGCTATGTCTGGCCGTCCGGGCTTTGGCTCCTGATCCTGATTCTGCCTGGTCTTGCGCTCATCGCCTGGCTTTGGAAGCCGAGAGGACGGCAGGAGGTAGGAACCTGGGCGGCCGGCCTCCTGTTCTGGCTGGGAGCCAGCCTGTGGTTTTCAGGGGTCGCTCGTTCAGCCCTCCATCCTGCGCAGCATTGGAGCACGGCGCATCTGCTGGGCCAGGGGGCGGCTCACCTGTTCGCTGGTTGGACCCTGGTCGTGGTCGTGCTCCTCCTGGTCGTGACCTTGCTGGTTTTGGTGGGGCGGCATCTGGGCTGGGGCCGCCGCACCTCCCGTAATCTTCGGGAGCACCATGTGGCGTATTTCTACGTCACTCCGGCGGTCCTGGGCATGCTCGTGCTCGTGCTCGTTCCCTTCATCTTTGGATTGACGCTCGGGTTCTTCAACCATTGCGAGGGTAAGTTCCAGTTCGTGGGCCTGCACAACTTCATCGAGATCCTCTCGGGCGGCGGAGCGCCTCTGACCCATCCCCTCAACTTCTACTTCACCCTCGGCGTGACCATTTTGTGGACCACGGTGAACGTGATGCTCCATACGAGCATCGGCCTGGCACTCGCCTTGCTCCTTCGCGACCCGCTGCTCCGATTCAAGGGCATCTATCGCATGCTGCTCATTATTCCTTGGGCCATCCCGAACTACATCACCGCCTTGATGTGGAAGGGCATGTTCCACCAGCAGTACGGAGCCGTCAACCAGGTGCTGCGTCTCATCGGTCTGTCTCCCGTGTCCTGGTTCAGTTCGTTCTGGACTGCGTTTACGGCCAACGTCGTGACGAACACCTGGCTCGGATTTCCCTTCATGATGGTGGTGTGCCTCGGCGCGTTGCAGTCCATTCCTCGTGATCTCTACGAGGCAGCGGAGGTGGACGGCGCCGGAAAGTGGACCATGTTCCGGACCATCACCTGGCCGCTCATTCAGCCGGCCCTGCTGCCGGCGGTGATCCTGGGCTCCATTTGGACCTTCAACATGTTCAACGTGATCTATTTGGTGTCGGGTGGCGAGCCTGGCGGCTCCACCGACATCCTGATCACCGAGGCGTACCGATGGGCCTTCATCAGGTATGAGCGTTACGGCCTGGCGGCTGCCTATGCCACGCTCATTTTCGTTATTTTGATTGGGTATACGTATCTGACGAGTCGGGTGACCAGAAAAGCGCGGGAGGGTGCATCATGATGAAACGCAAGCTCGCCACGCGGCTGCTGACGCATCTGTTTCTGATGACCTTCACTTTGGCCACCCTCTTTCCGGTCCTGCTCGTGATCCGCAAGTCGCTCACCCCGGGCGACAGCTTCCGCCTTTCCCTCAATCCGATCCCCACCGAGGTGACTAGCCAGCATTACAAGAAGGTGGTGACGGCCCGGGATTTCGACGGCCACTGGCTGTTCGGCCGACAGGTGCTAAACTCCCTGGTCGTTGCGGGCCTCACCACCATCTTTGGCGTGTTTTTGGCTGCCACCGCTGCCTATGCTTTCAGTCGATTTCGGTTTCCCGGTCAGAAGTCGGGCATGGCCATGTTCTTGGTTGTGCAGATGTTTCCCGGCACGCTGCTGCTCATTCCACTTTACGTGATTCTGGACAAGCTGGGGTTGCTCAACTCGGTGGCCGGCTTGGTCCTGGTCTATTCCACCACGGCGATTCCCTTCTGCGTCTGGATGCTCAAAGGCTACTTCGACACGATTCCCAAGGAACTCGAAGAGGCCGCCCGGATCGATGGGGCGAGCAGGATGGGCCTATTTTGGCACGTGGTCCTACCTCTGTCGCGGCCTGCCATTGCCGTAACCGCCCTGTTTTCCTTCATGACCGCCTGGAACGAATACATCTTGGCTGAAACGTTTTTGAACGACGAGGCCGCCTACACCCTTCCCGTGGTGCTCCAGCACTTCGTGGGAGACAAGTCGGCCCAGTGGGGCGCCTTCGCCGCTGGCGCCATCCTGGTTTCTATTCCTGTCATGGCCCTGTTCTACGTCCTGCAGCGACACCTCGTGTCCGGTCTGACCGCTGGCGGGGTCAAGGGATAGCTTTTCGGGCCATGTCGTGCTTTTCTAAGATACGGCCCATTGCTTGGTTGTCCGCGAGGCGGCCTGCACCAGGCGTTGGCACACGTTCTCCAATCGGGGGGCTCAACGCGGCATGCCTGGTCCTGGTGCTGGTCATGGTCTCGTTCTCGAACGATTGCGGCCCCGGTCGTGGCACCAGGAGCGTACAGAGCACCCAGGCCACTGGGCCACGGGTAGGGGTAGACAACCGCAAGGCGCTGCTTTTCCCTCGGCAACCAGGCGCATCCAGACAGGACGACGGCGTGGTTCAGCGAGCCGACCGAGGGTTCGTGCCGGCCGTGACCCACCCTGCATATCCATCGGGCAAGGGCCCTGTGTTGTGCCTCGACGAGGCGCACCACGACTACCACAGAGTCGCTGGCCGTTTTCGGGCCTTTTGCGACCTGGCGCGTCTGGACGGCTATCGGGTCCGCTCCCTGCGCCAGGCCTTTTCGTCATCGTCACTCAAGTCTTGCGGCATCCTGGTGATCGCCAATGCGCTGGCGGCCGAGAACGTGCATCACTGGCGACGGCCGGTTCATTCGGCCTTTTCGGGCGACGAGATCGCCGCGGTGAGACAGTGGGTGATTCGAGGCGGCAGGCTCCTGCTCATCGCCGACCACATGCCCTTTTCCGGTTCCTCGGCGGGCCTCGCCCGTGCCTTCGGGATACACTTCCTGGACGGATTCGTCTTTGCCATGCAGGGTGGAACGAGACGGAAAGGCATCCTCGAGTTTCGCCGCAGGGACCGAACCTTGGCGGATCATGCCGTGACCCGGGGCAGGAATGCGTCCGAGTTCGTCGACCAGGTAACCACCTTCACCGGTCAGGCCTTCACCAGAGACGCCGAGGCGATGGCGCGCCTGAAACATGCCGTGTCCGGCCCGGTGCATTTTTCCCCTTTGCTCCTGTTCGGCCCTTCGGTGGTCTCGTTTCAGCCCGCCGTTGCCTGGCGTTTTTCGCCCAAGACGCCCAGGGTGAACGTCACTGGCTGGTGGCAGGGGGCCGTCGCCCATGTCGGCGCAGGCCGGCTCGCTCTGTTCGGCGAGGCCGCCATGTTTACGGCCCAGGTCCAATGCCGAAGACGCAGACATCCCTCGGTGCCTGGGGTGTCTGTATCGATGGGCGCAACGGCGCAGGCTTCTGCGGGGGCTGGTGCAGCGATGCATGCCAAGGCAGGCCGTCCTACGGTGCGACGGCGGTGCCGGGCCATGGGTCTGGGGCACCCCAAGGCCAGGCAGAATCCTGAGTTCATCTTGAACCTGCTCCACTGGTTGTCGGGGATTCTGTGATAGCCAGTAGGCCTGCGGCCAGGGCGGCGGCGGCGTCTTCGCGCAGGATGGGCTCCTCGGGGCAAAATCGGATTGGGTTCGAGGCGCCCTCCTGATTGTCGCAGGGGGTCATCATGCGCAACGCGAGCGCTTTTTGGATCCAGGCAAGCCGTGGGTCGGATTCAGCGACGTCTCCTGGTCGGGCAGCGTCGAACGTGGCGTTGTCGTCGGGCTGGATGCCCAGGCCGGTCAGGATCAGGAGCGCTGCGTCGGCCCGGCTCACCGGGGATTCAGGGCAGAACCGGCCCGGCTCGCAACCGGTGATGAGCCCAGCCGCTTGGGCGGCCTCCACGAATCCGTAGGACCAGCGCCACAGGGGAACGTCTTGGAACGAGGGCACGTCCGGTGGGTCGTCGCGGTCCAGCCGGTCGAGTCGGCAGAGCAGGACGGCAGCCTGCTCCCTGGTCAATGCTTGTCCCACGCCGAAGCAATCGGTGGTCGCAGAGGAGCCTGTCTGGCCATCTGACTGGATGCCGTCACCGCGGCCCTCCATGATGTCGTAGGTGGTGGCGAGTTGGACGGCCCACCAGGATGGGCTGTCCGGTGGCACGTCGTCGAATCGGAATCGTGAGAGGCGGCTGCCCGCACGGGCCAGAATGGACTGGACGAGGATCGGTGGGAGATCGCGTGGCTGGATGTCGCGTAGGGCGGCCAGGGCCGCCAAGGCGCCGGCGGCCTGACCCGTGAGCATGGTGACCGGGAGCTGGCGGATGGCGCCGTTGACGAGGCGACTCACCGAGAGGTTCTTTTCTGCGACCACGAGGCCATTCACGGATTCGGGAATGAAGGTACCGAAAGGAATTTGGAACAGGCCGGCCCGGTTCCGGTTGGACACGTCGGCCCAGGTTTCCAGGGATGACTCCACGTCTGAGAGTGCGTGGCAGCTATGCAGGTCGATGGCGGAATCACCAGTGGCGAGCGTGGTGGAAAAGTTGGCAACGGTCCGAGGTGGCCCGCCTTCGGCAGGCTTCTCCCGATTGATGTCCGACGCGGTCAGGGTGTACAGACCGACGATTCTGCGAGCCTCCCTTACGTAGGGGATGAGCGGCATCCGGCGTTCGATGGCCTTGAGTTCGTCGGGAATTTCGGGGCAGGCCTCCTGCCTGTTGTACGTCGTGTCGTATTGTTGGTCGCTCGCCACGGACCAATCGTGTCGTCCCAGCACGCTTTGGATGTAATAGAGGAACTGGATGGTTCGGAGTTTTGCCGCGCAGACGGCCCGTCGTCTGGCTCCTTCGTTCGTGATATCCGAGACAGACAGGTGGATGTGGTTCGGCCAGTTCAGGCTCGTCTTGGTGATGCGGGTGGGCTGAGAGGATGTGTAGGTTCTTGGGTTGCTCGAGTCGGGCATGCCCCGGTAGCCCACCAGGGTCTGGAAGCTCACAGGATAGGATCCGTAGTCCGCATAGCCACCGGATGCATCGAGCCAGTCGTGTCCATGACGGGTCACCACCGAGGCAAAGGCCCCTTCGACGGATGCGTCGTATCCAGGTGGGGGAGCGTGGATTTGGAGTTCGTCGGGCACGCCGTTCGGGTAGCGTTGGATGACCATGGTGTACGTCATAGCCTGGACGCAGGCGGTTTCGTCGAGATCCGGGGTTTCCTGGTTGCCCAGGCGCAGTATGGTGGGAGTCAGAGCGATCAGACTTCCGTATTCGCTTGCGTCCACGAACATCGGCGCTGCGAAGTGGTACTGGCGTGTCGTGGATTGGGTGGTCTGTTCTGCTTCGAGCGCCACTACAGTGGTCCGTGCCGCCTCGTCGTCGGTTTCCACTGCAACGGGCCTGATGCGGAGGAAAAGGTCGATGCCCGGTTCGGCCAGCAGCATCTGTTCCAGAACCGTTTTTGCCACTACCGGTTCGAAACACAGAGTCGAGGCATTCCAGTAGCAGGTGTTTGCCGTTTTTTCCAGGGTTGTGTAATGCGCCACGATTCGATTTCGGAATTCGCCATAGATGCCGACGGGGCCTGTCCAGCCTCGTTCGTCCATTGATCCCACGCCAGCGGCCGTAGCCTGGCCGCCCACCCAGTCCGATGCTTCGAGTAGGGCCACTTTGGCTCCGAGTCGAGCCGCCTGGATGGCAGCCGCAACGCCTCCGGTGCCTGCGCCCACCACCACCACATCGTACTTCAGGTTGGTGCCCACGACCTTCTGAGAGCCGCCGTCCGACCAGGGGCCGCCTCCATCGTCATCGCCTGTATCGGATCCGAATGCCCCGTCGCCGCCGCCGTCGCCGAGGTTGGCACCGCTGTCACCCGTCATGGGAATGCCCACGGCACGGCTGCGGCAGCCCATTGCGGCGAGACCGATCGTGGCCATGACAATGGCGCGGTTGGCGATTAGAAGGAGACGTTTCATAACAGAGTGGATCATGGTCCCATCGTTCGGTTCTGTCCAGTCTGTTCCACATGCTTCGAACGTTCGTTATTGATTCGAGAAAAAGGGGGGCGTTCTCCTTGAGTCGAGAGCCTGCCTGGCCCATACTGGGGCCAGGACGGACCAGTGACGAAATGAAGCAGGCAGGACGGGTGTGACCATGGAACGACGAAGAGATCGATCGGATTTGCGGCGAGACAAGGGAGCGGTTCGGGTGAAAAATCCGGGCGCGGCTGCGCGCGGTTGGGTTCGATTGATTGTCGTTGCAGCGGCGTTGGGTCTGGCAGCATTCCGGTTCGTTGGTTGCAGCGACGATTCGGCAGGTGGCCGGCATGATGCCGGGCCGGACGCGGACGCTTCCTTCATAGACGGTGCCACGGACGGGGGCGGGGACGCAGGAGACGGTGGCGACGCCGCCCTGTCGTATCAGTGGGAACCGGTTGGTCCCACCGGCGGGTTCATTGCCGCCGTGGCGTTCGATCCGAATTCGGGTCGGCTGTTCGTGTCCGGTGACGATGACAGCGGCCTGTACTATTCCGACGACGACGGGCAGACCTGGGTCTTGGCGGACAGCCCCACCGAGACGTCGGTCTATGGATTCGTTTTCGACCCCGATGATCCGAACGTGATCTATGGATTTTCCGAGTTCAACCGCGGGCTGCTCAAGAGTTCCGATGACGGCACGACATGGCAGGCATGGGGTCAGGCGCCCTGGACCAGGATCCACGCGATGGCGATTGCTGCGACGGGCAGGATGTACATCGGGACGGAAACAGGCCTATTCGTCAGTGACGACAGCGGCCAGACCTGGTCGGATTTCAGTACCGGGCTGCAGGAGCAGGATGTCTGGGCCGTGGCGGTAGCCGGTTCGGACCCGGAAAATGTGTTTGCTGGAACAGGTGAGCTTGATGGCTCTTCGGGCCAGGTGTATCGACTGGAAGACGACCGATGGAGGTCCATTCTGGACGCCCATCTGCCCGTCAGTTCCATGATCGGTTCGGACTCGAGCCTCTACGTCGGGTTCTTTTTTGGTTCCGTGTTCAAGGCGGATGGCGAGGGGCGGGCCTGGCGCCAGATCGCCATGGGTACCCAAGATGCCACGCCCGACATTCCATCCATGGCTTGGACGCATCTGGCCCTGGCGCAGGACACCATGTCCCAAGGAGATGTCCTGTACGTGGCAGCTTGGTGTCCTCATGGATTCTTCGAGGGACGCGAGGTGGGGCCAGGAGGCTGGCGTTGGATCCAGGCGGGAAGCGATCTGGAATGGGCGGCAGGCAAGGGGGAGTATGGATTCAGCGTGGCCGTGGATCCGGCCGATTCGTCCGACGTGCTGCTGGGCACCATTGGCAATGGTCTGTACCGGACCAAGGACGGTGGGGCGAGTCTGAGCCGCGTCTCGGGAAACTTTTTGGCCACCGATGGGCTGGCACTCGCCGTCGATCCACAGGATTCGAACCACCTGCTCGTGTCCTCCACCGAACTGTACAGCGGCACTCCTGGGTTGTTTCAGACGAGCGACGGCGGCTCGACCTGGAACCTGCTGCCACTGGATAAGGATGTCGCCTTCGGGTTGTGGATTTCGCCTCGTGATTCGAAGGTGATCCTGGCGGGGTTCGTGGACGAAGGGCTCTATCGGAGCGCTGATGGAGGACAGACCTGGAATCCGGTGTTGGTCAGCCAGGATCGTCATCTCATCGTGAATCAGATCCTGACCTACCCGGGTCATCCAGGCTGGGTCCTGGCTGCCCTTGGGGCGCGCGAAGGAGAGGTGGATGCGGTCGACGGCCTCTACTTGAGCAAGAACGATGGCCAGGACTGGGACCTGCTGTCCGACCTCGGCACCTCGGCGGTGGCCGTGGATCCGGATCAGACAAACGTGATCTACCAGGCGAGTCTCAATCTGTTCGTGTCACACGACAGCGGCGCCACCTGGCAGGTGGGCGGGCTTTCGAACGTGCCGATTCTTCGAATGGCAGCCTCTCCATCGCAGGCAGGAACCCTGTATCTCGGCGGTGTCAACAGCGACCTGTATCGGAGCACGGACTTTGGCGCCACGGTCGAACGCCTCGATCTGCCCAGTCGGAACGCCGTGGTGACCGGTCTCCTGCTCGACCCGAATCGTCCCGGCGTGATCTATGTGGCCCATGCGGCCGTGGACGCAGTTCCCCAGGACGCCACCTACGGGTTGTTGCGTTCCAGTGACGGTGGCCAGACCTGGAAGGAGTTGAACGATGGTCTCTTTCCCAGTCGCGCCATCTGGACTCTTGCGTTCGCCGGAGACGATTGCAGCGTGATTCTCGCGGGGCTGTGGGGCGGGGGCACTTGGCGTCTGACCATGGAGAAGTAGGGAGGAGATTGTCTGGGGCAGCTGGCGTCTGACCATGGAGAAGTAGGGAGGAGATCGTCTTGGGCACCTGGCGTCTGACCATGGAAATGGAGGATGGGGCGTTGGCCGATTCATGCGGATGAACAGCGAGATAGCAAGGCGGAAGGGGGCGATTCGATGAGCGTGGGTGATGTGGCGCGATGATCGAGGGGGCGTTACAGCAGAGCAACCGAGACGGCGCAGATGAGCAGCACGGCGGTGATCTGGAGGCGGTCCACCAGCCCGGCTGAGAGCATTTTTGTGGGACGTGCCGTTTCGAGCGCGGCAAGGGTCTGCTCGATGTGGGCCAGTGCCAGGGCTTGGGCCCTCGGGGTTGCAAGACGATGGGTCCCTGGCTCGTTCCCGCCGTCCGTTGCTTCGATGTCGTCGGTCAGGTCGAGGGCCGCACTCGTCAGTCCGGCGAGGTGGTCCGTTCGACCGAGCCCATCAATGATGGCCTGTCGGCTGGCGGGAAGAATGGCTTGGGCGATTCGTGCGCCCAGGAACAGGACGGCCAGGCCGCAGACGATGGGAACCAGGGGCCAGCTTGGGGCGGCGACGCCGGCTGCCATCATGGAGACGAGAATGATGCCGGCGAGCGTCGGGCCGGTCCTGGCCAGGACCACGGCGGTTCGGCGCCAGCGTGACAGGGGCAGAGCGAGGTCGAGGAGTTGGGTTCTCAAGTTGTCTGGGTTGGCTTGTGTTGCGGGCATGGCGTCCTCCAGAGCGTCTGATTGCGTGATCCAGACTAGAATACGAAGGATTGGAACCTGGTCTTGTCGTCCTTCGCATTTTTTCTGCACAATAGAAACGACGCCTGACCCTGGGAAAAGTTCTGGAAGAATTTTGGGCGGATGGCAGTTGTCTTTGAAACAGCGGTCGTTTGTTTTGGCCGAGCCATCGGTTCGACCTCCGTGGGCGTGCCATCCCCTGGACTTTGTGAGGCAGTTCGGGTAGGCCTGCAGAAGGTGTGGGAGGCGTGCTTGGTCGGGAGGGGTGGACGGAACAGAGTGGATCAGGAGGAACCATGAGAGCCTTGTTTACATTGACGCCCGATGAGTCGAAGCGCCTCATCGGCAGGGCGGTGGCGAGGGTGGCGGAGGTCCGTCAGGCACTCGACACCGGGGTGCTGGTGATTGCTGTGGGGTCGACCGCCTCCCAGGTGGCACGAGCCTGCTCCGGCCAGGACGTGGACGAATCCAGGTTCGTGGCTGGCATCGTGGCCCGGGGTGTTCTGTGCGTGACGCCACGCTCAGAACGTCTGCCCAATATGGTGCTGCGTCGGGGCAAGGTCGTGGACCTGATGCCCCTCGAAGCACTCGAGCTTCCCGATGAGCCCAAGGTGCTCGTCAAGGGGGCCAATGCCGTGGACCCGAGCGGAATGGCTGGGGTGATGATGGCGGCCAGGGACGGCGGGACCGTGGGGCGACTGCTCGCTCGATTCCTGGCTAATGGTTGGACCGTGGTGACCCCTGTGGGATATGAGAAACTGATCCCGTCGGTTTTGGAATCAGCTCGCCTGTTGGGTATCGATCGGCTGGAACGCAGCATCGGGGCCAGGGTGGGCATGATGCCGCTCGTGGGCGCGAAGGTGATCACCGAGCGGGAGGCGCTCGCCACGGTGGCTCCAGTCGAGGTGACGGCCGTGGCTGCGGGGGGGCTGGCGGATTCGCTTGGGGCGGTGACCTTTGTGGTCGAGGGCCGAAAGGCCGAGGTGGATCGGGCCCTGGTCGAGGTCGAGTCGGTCAAGGGGACGAGGCTACCGGCGCCCGTGGTGATGCGTTGCGCCGAATGCCATCATGAATGTGACTTTCGAGGAAAGGCAGATGATGAACTCCCATCGTATCTGGTCAGAGGGTAGGATTTTTCACGATTCGGACCGTGATCTCCTGGTTGGCCGCGGTCGATCCATGAGGACGATTTGGTCCATGTGGAGGGCTCGCCTCGGGGTGATGCCGTGGCTGCCGGTCGCCGTGCTCTCCCTTTGCCTGCCTGGGTCGTGGACCTGGGCCGGGTGTTCGAAGGGGGGGAAGACGTCCAAGGGCCACAAGGGCAAGACAGGCGTGACCAAGGTTGCGGTCAAGGACTGGCCCAAGGCGAAGGTGGTTTGGCGTCAGGCCCATGCGGGCCGGCTGCGGCCACTTGCGAGTATCGGCAAGGTCGGGATCGTGGAGGTCTCGACCAGGGGACGCGTGCCCCGTGGGCTGTATGCCTTGGATCTCGGATCTGGGAAGAAGATGTGGGAGGCGCCCGCGCTGATCGCGCCGGCCCTGGTGCGACGGGGCGTGCCTTGGGGGTTGTCTTGGGCGGTGGACCAGGTGGGCGCAAAAACCGTGTTTGCCTACCAGCGCCGCAGGGACAGGGTCACGGCGCTGGATGCACAGACCGGGACCCGACTCTGGACCGTGGTTTCACGCCATGGGGTCGCGAGGGTTTCTGGGAAAATGGCGGTGAGCGACGGCCAGGGATTGGAACTGTTGGACCCGGTTTCAGGCACACGAACACGTTCGATGGACCTGACACAGGTTGCCCTTGGGGCCGGCCATGGTGGGGTGCGGACTGGATTGAAGTCCAAGACTGTTCTCGACGGGATCGAGGGCAAGATCCTCGTGACGCGACGGGATGGAGGCGAACTCCAGATGATCGACCCCAAGGCCGGTCGCCTGGCCTGGCGGTTCTTCGTGAAGAACGAGCTGGGACGGCACGTGATGCATCTCCCCTGGGTCGATCGCGTGCTGCTCGTGCCCACCGGATACGCCGATCCGCAGCGAATCACCGTGCTCGTGGCCTGGAAGTCGGCTGGGCAGGCCGGATCGGACGTGGGTCGTCCTGCCTGGAAGGCTGCCCTGGAGGGCAAGACCTTGAGACGGTGGATATGGCCCGATGGAACTCATTTGGTGGTGCTGACGACCGACGCGGGCAAGAGACGATGGCTCGTGACCCTGGACAGGAACACGGGCAAGCAACTCTCTATGGTCCAGGTCCCTTCGGTTCGGGAATGCAGTCGCATGACAGGTGGGCTGGTTTGCCGCAGCGGTGGTCAGGTCATGGCCTTGGCCTATGCGAACGGGGCTCTGTCCTGGCAGCAGTCCGTGGGGTCTCGTCGGGATCGTCTTCGGACGGTCCAAGCGGCGGGGAGCCACGTGGTGGCGGTGACCGGGTCGAAGATTTGGGTCCTGGATGCGGCCACGGGGAAAGCCACGTGGCGAATGCCCAAGCTCCTCGATGGGGTTCGCATCAGCGTCAAGGCCGTCGTGGGCGAAGCACAGGGCAGGATCGTGCTCGTGGTGCGCACCCACCAGCCACAACCCAACCTGGATCGGTTCTACTTGATCGGGCTGGATCCTGCCGGTCGTTCGATTGTGTGGAAGCTGCGTCTGGGCAAGCCGAGTCCCGACAGAAGGGCCAAGCGAGCAGGAGCGGGAGAGGTGGATCTGAAGGTTCCCGTGGTGCTTGGAGGGACCAAGTCGAAGCGCCTCGTGTTTTCCGCTGTTGGAAAAAACATCCGACTCATTCGTCCGACAGACGGCAAGATTCTTCGTGAGTTTGGCCAGCCCGGTCGCCCGGATCGACGCACGGCCCTCTTTTCCGTCAGCGGACAGACGGCCCTGCTCGAACGAGGCAATCTGCTCATGGCCGTGGCCCTGTCGGACGCCAGGATCCTCTGGCGTCGGGCGGTCAAGAACCAGGACGTGACCCATTTCGGTTCCGGGCAGGTGTTTCTCGTGGACGCAGCGGGCAAGGTGACCTATGGCGCTGGTCCCGGATCGAAGTTGGCCAAGCCGGTTGCGGGAGCTTTGGCCAAGAATCAAGGCCCGGTGGCCTTTGCCGATGCGCGTCGCCTCATGGTACGGACGGATAGGAACCTCCTGGTGCTGGATCGTGCCGCGGGAACGGTGCTAGCCAAGTTGCGTCGCACGTCCACTTTGTTTTCCTTGGATGACCAGATGGTGATTGGGATCCAGCATCGGTACAAGCCTGCCGAGTATGTTGGTTCCTACATCGGCTTGGACCGAAGAACCGGAAAGGTCCTGTGGCGCAAGGACGTGCATCGCAAGGAAACGGGCGGGCTGCCTTCGCCGGTTTTGCGTGAGCGTCGATGGCCGGTGGCCTGGGTGCGGGCTGCAGGCCGGTTTTTCGTTACCACCGATGAGGTGGGGCAATGCGTCGTGGCCATCGCGGCCAAGGACGGCAAGAGCCCATGGACCGTGTGTTTCGACCGGTTGGTTGGGACTCCTGTGGTGGCATCGGGCTACCTGTTCGTGGCGGCGACTGGGGAGCCACATGGCGAGGGGCAGGCGGCCAGCTCCGTTCGGCAGGTGCCGGGAAGTCGTCGCAAGGGCAGTCGTCTGTTCGCCATTCGTTTGTCCGACGGCACTGCACGCGTCATCATGGCGCCTGGCCAGGGCAAGGGTCTTGAACTCGGTTCGTTCCAGCCCACGACCGACGGTCTGGTTTTGGTCACCGAGGCGCCGTTGAAGTTGGGGTACCGGGACAACGAGGTGGTGGCGCTTCGTTTGTGGTGAGCTGCTCGATGTTGGTTTTTCGTCGGTCTGTGGAGGGGCGTCAGTCCTCTCTGAGAAGTCGTTTCAGTTCGTCGAGTTCTTCGGTGGGGCCTTCTACATCATCCGGGATGGCCTCGATGGACACCCGGGAAGGCTTCTTGCGTGATTCGTGGAAGAAGGTGCTGATTTCGTGCCGCAGGGCACTTTTCTCGTCCGTGTCTTCGCTGGTGGGGGTCGGCGGACGGACGGCGTCTCCGAATCGACTCAGGGCTCGGTGGAGGTCGCGTCGGTACAGGGTCTTGCCCAGGCATCGCTTGAGTCCCTGAAGAAATTCCGCCATGGATGAGATGCGATGCTCGGGTGTTTTGGCCAGGGCGGCCATGACCAACTTGTCTGCTTCTGGGGGAATGTCCAGGTCGGGTCGAAGGTCGCTCGGCGGAGTGGGCTGCGTCTGCACATGGGCGAGGATGACCTCCTGGGCCGTGTCGCCGTGGAAAGGAATGTCGCCGGTGAGCATTTCATAGAGGATGACGCCGAGGGAGTAGATGTCCGTGCGATGATCCACTTTTCGACCCAAGGCCTGTTCTGGTGAGATGTAGTCCGGACTGCCGAAGATGATCCCTTGAGCACGACTTTCCTCGTCCAGGGCGGCGGTGAGTTCTTGGACTTGGGCGACGCCGAAGTCCAGGAGCTTCACGAAATCATAGAAAGGCTCCTTTTCCAGGACGAGATCGTCCTCGTCCTGCATCGGTAAGGTGACGAGCTGGCGTCGTCCTTCCCGTGGGGTCAGGATGATGTTCTCCGGTTTGAGATCCCGGTGCACGATTCCCACTTCGTGGCATGATGCGAGCGCCCTGGTCACCTGGACGAGGATGTTGACCGTTCGATACAGGGGCAAGGCTCCCTGCTCGTCGAGCACGTCCGCCAGACTGGGGCCTTCGAGGTACTCCATGGCGCAGTATGAGCAGCCATCCACGGTCACACCGAAGTCGAATACGTCCACGATATTCGGATGGCGGATCATGCTGGCTGCACGAGCCTCCATGAGGAATCGGCGGACGATTTGTTCGTGGTTCTGAAACTCTTTCCTGAGCACCTTGATGGCGACGTCCTTGCCGATGAGCACGTGTTCGCCTCGGTAGACGCTGCCCATGCCTCCGCTGCTGATTGGACCCATGAGGCGATACTTGTCCACGACGGTTCCTGCTCGGGGATCCGTCGGCCGAATCAACGGCGACCCGTCGTCGGGGCAGGTGGTCTGACCGTCTTCATAGAGTCGATGGCAGGTGGGACATTCGAGCACTCAGGTCACCTCTTTGGTCGATTGCGGTTGTCCTGCCCGATAGCGAAGATGGTTTGCGTTGGGCCTGGACGAGTTTGAACAACACCTGCATAAGATAGTGCGTTTTTTAGTGCTTTGCCAGTTCTTTAGGTTTTTTGGCGCGGTGTCGACTGATTCGGTCAGAGAGGAAAAAAACGATCGCAGCACGGTGACGGATCAGCTACAGCCAGAAGTTGCGCCGCAGTTGATGCACTTGTGACAGGAGCCGTTGCGCACCATGATGTATCCGCAGACGGGACAGGCCGGTGCATCGGTTTCCCGAACGTAGGTTTCGATAGTTTCTTCGATCCCGGCATCAGGTTCTTCCAGCATGGCGATTTCGCCCGCCGTTTCCATGATCTGGCCTTCGTAGGATGGGTTGGCCAGGCTGTCCGCAGGCTGGTGATGGAGGATTGGAGACATCTTCTGCGCCAGAGGATGTTTCCGGGTCTGCAGATGCTGCTGTTCGAGCCATCGGAAGATGTAGTCCATCAACGAAGACGCCATGGGGATGTCCTGGTTGTTTGTGAAACCAGACGGCTCGAACCTGCTGTGGATGAACTTGTCGCAGAAGAGCTTGAGGGGGACGCCGTACTGCAGAGCCAGGCTGATGGCCGTTGCAAAGGAGTCCATCAGACCCGAGATGGTGCTGCCTTCCTTTGCCATCCGAATGAAGATTTCACCAGGGGCGCCGTTGTCGTAGTAGCCGACGGTCAGGTAGCCTTCGTGCCCCGCCACTTCGAACTTGTGGGTGATGGACATTCGGTTCTGGGGTAGCTTCCGCCGCACCGGGGTGAATTCTTCTTCGGTCGTGGTGGTGCTCGTCCCCGTGGTCTGCGCCTTTTTCTTGTTCAGGATGACCGGCTGGGTCCGCTTGCTGCCGTCCCGGTATACGGCCACGGCTTTGAGCCCCATCCGCCAGGATTCCATGTACACATCTTCGATGTCTTCCACCGTGGCATCCGATGGAAGGTTGACCGTTTTGGAGATGGCTCCGGACAGGAAGGGCTGGATCGCCGCCATCATCTTGAGATGGCCCATGTGATGGATGGTTCTCGTGCCGTTCCTCGGTCGCAAGGCGCAGTCGAACACTGGGTAATGGTCCTCGCGCATGTGCGGGGACCCTTCGATCGTGTCCTTTTCCTCCATGTAGCCGCTGATGTCCTCGATCTGCATCTCCGTGTAGCCGAGGCGGCGGAGGGCGGATCGCACCGATCCATTGACGAGTTTGAGCGTGCCACCACCGACGAGTTGCTTGTATTTGACCAGGGCGATATCGGGTTCGATGCCGGTGGTGTCGCAGTCCATCATGAATCCAATGGTGCCGGTCGGGGCGAGGAGAGTCACCTGAGCGTTTCTGAAACCGTGCTTGGCTCCTTCCTCGATTGCCGCCGCCCATGCCTCGCGAGCCGCCTGCATGAGTTCGTAGGGGACCAGGGCCGCATCCACTTTTTCCAGGTGGTCTCGATGCTGCTGCAGCACATCCATGAAGGGTTCACGGTTCTTATCGAATTCTGGGAACGGCCCGGTGGCCGTGGCAGACATCCGTGCGCTCTGCAGGTAAGACCTGCCGGTCATCAAAGCGGTGACTGCCGCCGCGTAGGCGCGTCCGGGTTCACTGTCATAAGGCAGCCCTCGGCTCATCAACAGGGCGCCGAGGTTCGCATAGCCAAGGCCGAGGGGCCTGAAACGCTTCGAGTGCTTCGAGATGTCGTCAGTAGGATACCTGGCATTGTCTACGATGATTTCCTGGGCCAGGATCATCAGGTCCACCGCCCGAGACAGGGATTCTACGTCCATCTCGCCATCTTCGGTCTGGAAATTTCTGAGGTTCAGCGACGCCAGGTTACAGGCGCTGTTGTCCAGGAACATGAACTCCGAGCAAGGATTCGATGCGTTGATCCTGCCGGAGTTCGGACAGGTGTGCCACTTGTTCGTGGTGGTATCGAACTGGAAACCAGGATCGCCGCACTGGTGGGCCGACTCGGCGATCATCTTCATGAGATCGCGGGCTCGGTATGTTCCCAGGACCTGAGATGGATCGGTGACCGCCCTCGTGTGCCAGTGGTCGTCGTTTTCCACGGCCCGCATGAAGTCGTCCGTCACGCGGACCGAGTTGTTCGCATTTTGGAAGAAGACCGACGAGTAGGCCTCTCCGTCGAACGAGTTGTCGTAGCCGGACTCGATGAGCGCCCAGGCCTTCTTTTCTTCGAGGGCCTTGGACTGCACGAATTCGACGATGTCCGGATGGTCCACGTTGAGGATCACCATTTTGGCGGCGCGGCGCGTCTTGCCTCCCGATTTGATGACGCCGGCGAACGCATCGTAGCCCTTCATAAAGGAAACAGGACCTGACGCAGTGCCGCCGCCTGCCAGGTTCTCCTTGGAGGAGCGCAGGGTGGACAGGTTCGTCCCGGTGCCGCTGCCCCACTTGAACAGCATTCCTTCGGTGTGGACGAGGTTGAGGATCGAATCCATGGTGTCGTGGACCGAATTAATGAAACAGGCAGAGCATTGCGGCTTGTCCTGGACGCCCACGTTGAACCAGACAGGGCTGTTGAAGGCGGCTTTTTGATGGACGAGGAGGTGCTTGAGTTCCCAGTTGAAGGTCGTTGCGTCGTTTTCCGACTTGAAATAATGCTGTTCTGTGCCCCAGCGGGTGATCGTGTCCACCACGCGGTCGATGAGCTGTTTGACCGAGGTTTCGCGTTCCGGGGTTCCTTGGGCGCCTCGGAAGTACTTCTGGACCACGATGTTTGTCGCCGTCTGAGACCAGGTCGTCGGAACCTCGACTTCGTCCTGTCGGAAGATGACCGTTCCGTCTTGTCCCACGATGCTTGCTGAGCGTGTTTCCCATTCCACTTCCTCGTACGGATGTCGTTCCGCCGTGGTGTAGTAGCGAGGAATGGGCATGCCGAGACGTTGTCGTTGCGTCGTGCTGCGGCCGGTCTGTTCGATGGTTCGTTCCTGCTCGGTGGTCACAGTTTCCATGGCATTCTCCTCGTTGGTCTCATCTCATCCCGCGGCGTTCCCGCCGCTTCCAATCGCTCATTCAGTGGGCTGTCCCAGGTTCGATCGAGCTGTCCTCATCCGTTGATTGCCGTCGTTGTTGTCCTGAGTCCGTCTCTTGCATCCCGTTGCTGCGCCCGGCGATCCGAGACGCTTTCGTCAAGCCCAGGCACAGAAATCCCCGTGATTCTGATAGGCCAGAATTTCAAACCCACGTCGTTGTGGGGAGCTACTGACGGTGGTATTGCGAGACGGCGTTTCTGTCAAGTTTTGCATCAAGATGTTGTGGGTCGTGTCGTGTTCCTCGCTACATATGGTGGGGGTTGCATGGGGACAACACTGTGGACAAAGCAGAAATTTTCGTGCAACTTCGCGGACGTATCTCCTTGTTCAAAGATTGGGCATCCAGTCGTAGAACAAAAGAGAAAAAATTTGCGCGAATTTGGAATCAGGGGCAAAAACAAAAGTTTTCTTTGAAGGTGTGCAATCGCAGGCCCTTGTAAAATAGGCATTTGGCGCGTAATGACGTTGGAACTGGGCTGAATACGGTGAGTTGCCAGTGCCTTTCGTGCAAAGGTGCATAGTACAAGGGTGAAAATTTGTCGCATTTGTGTTTCCTTGTGAATGGGGGCTTGTGGATCATGTCGATCGGAAAGAATGGTGTCGTCTGTTCCAAAAACGCTGAGGCTGGCATGCCCGCTTGTTGAGCGGTGTAACCTGTAGAGCTTCTTTGCGAACATCACCAAGTCGGCATTATATCAGTGTTTGCGCGATCGGATGTTTTGTTCTTCTCTGTCTGTCGTGGTTCGCAAATGATGAAAGCAGGAACTTCTTTTGTTTCAAGGCCTGGAAAATGTCAGCGTTTGTCCAAAGCAGTCCGTTCTGCGTTGAGTTCTGCGAGCAGGTCCTT
Organism: Deltaproteobacteria bacterium; assembly: GCA_021162935.1. Classification (GTDB taxonomy): domain Bacteria; phylum Myxococcota_A; class Polyangia; order HGW-17; family SLPX01; genus JAGGXR01. The sequence continues at coordinate 6,115 of JAGGXR010000066.1, read as the reverse complement.
GAGAGGCCAGGCCTTGGATGTGGGGGTCAAAGCTGCCCACAGAGGACGCGAAAGGGCTGTTTTTTTGTACGCCTGCATGATTTCATGCAGTTCTCGGTGCATCAGGCCGGACAGGATGATCGCACGAGCCAGGGTGGAGTCTTGCCCCACGCCCGTGCCCGAGGGGCGGGACAGCAGGTCGCCGACGGGGCGGTCCAGGTCGTCCGGACCAGCCACCGACAGGGGCAGGTCATCGAAGGAGGCGAGTAGGGCTGCCATGGTCTCCTGTTCTTCGGCTGTCAGGCCGCAGACGAGCACGGCTCTCGGGCCGAACATCCTTTGTTCCGAAGAGTCTTCAATGCGTTCGAATGTTCCTTGATCGGACATAATGCGTTTCCTCCTTTGCGTTTCGGTTCGTCATAGCAGGGTTTTTTCAGGAACGGAAGCAGGGCGCATGAAGAGCGGCGTTTTTTGCCGCCTTGACGGCTCTGTGGTACAGCTTGAAAGAGGGGCGGCTCCGATGCGCCCCACCTGTGACGAGTGTCGCAAGTCGGTGTTTTTCGGGAAGTTCCGATTGTGCTGCCGAAGAAAAGGTGTGGTATGGGTACGAAGATGCGAACAGGGACCGCTGTGTGGGTTTCGAATCTTGGCAAGAGGTATCGAGCCCGTCACTGGACCCTTCGCGATGTCGCCCTGGAGGTGCCCGGTGGGGCAGCATTTCTGATCCGGGGCGAATCAGGATCGGGGAAGACCACCTTGTTGAATCTGCTCTATGGGTTGGAACGCCCGGATTCGGGGCAGATCGTGGTGCAAGGCAGAAACGTGTTGCGACTGGGCCGACGTGGCCTCCAGCGTCTGCGTCGCTCCATTGGATACGTGTTTGGGGATCTGCAACTCAGCGAGGACCGTACCGTGGTCGACAACGTGGCCCTGCCCCTCCGCATCAAGGGCTGGTGGCCGAGTCGGGCTGCGGCTGCGGCTGCAGAGGCCTGCCGCTTGGTTGGATTGGAGGAGGCGCACCTCAAGGTGCGGTGTGGCGAGTTGGCGGCGAGTGAGCGGCAGCTTGCCGTGATTGCCCGGGCACTCGTGGCGGAGCCAGACCTGATTCTTGCCGACGAGCCTACGGCGCATCTCGACACGAGACATTCCTTATATGTGTTGGATCTTTTGGCCAGAACGGTTCGTTCCGGTGCCACGGTCCTGGTTGCCTCGGGTGAGATGTTGGCTTCTGGGGCCTTTCCTGCGGACGACGTGGCCGAGTTGCGGGACGGGCATCTGTCCGTCGAGTGGTCGGACGGCGGCCATGTGCAGCGATCCGCTATGGGCCGGGGTGACGACTCTTCGGTTTCGGGTGTCGTGGCCCTGTAGGCCAGTGATGCGGGTCGGATCGGACCCGTGCGAAGAGGCAAAGGGCGGCATGCGTCCGGTTCGATGCGCACCGAGGAGACGAGTTCGCAGAAGAGAAGCAGAAGGAAAGGAGTAAGACGTTGGGACTGTTTGCGTTCTGTCTGGTGGAGTCGTTTCGAGGTCTCATTCGCAGACCGATTTCGATTCTACTGGCCGTGGGCAGCATCGCCCTCTCACTCGTCCTGGCTGGCACCATCTGGATCGCCAGCCGTCAGGTCACGAGGCGGGCGGAGTCCTGGGCGAGGGGCGCCGTGGTCGCGGTGTACCTACAGCCCAACGTTACCGATGCCGGTCGCCAGAGGATTCGCGAGGCGTTGGAGCGCATTCCCGGATCCCGTTCCGTCCGGTATCTTTCCCATGGGGCCGCCTTGAATCGACTCAAGAAGAATCTCCAGGCCGATGCCTCCCTGCTGGTCGGCGTGGAGCCTCAATGGGTGCCCGAGTCCTTCGAAGTGCGGTTGCGTGGGGCGCGGTCGGTCATGATCGGGGCGCAGCAACGGCTGACGACCCTGGGCCGGACCCTGGATGGCATCGAAGAGGTGCGCACAGTCCAGGAGTGGCACAAGAAGATGGATCGCCTTGCCGGGGTGCTGACCTACGTGGCCCGGGTGGTGGTCGTGTTGACCCTTTTGGTGTGTGGATACGTGGTGGCCATGACCGTACGGCTCGGCCACGTGGCGGCTCGGCAGGATGCGGAGATCCTCAAAGTGTTGGGGGCTCCGGGCTGGACCACCAGGGCGCCGGTCCTGTTGGAAGCGCTGTGGAGCAGCCTGGCTGGCGGCCTGCTCGGCCTTGCCGGTCTGTACGGCCTTCATGTCATGATGACGCCCAAGCTGGCCGAATTGGCCGGTCCCTGGTTGAAGGTTGGGTTTTCGTCCCTGGTACCCTGGTCCACGGTCGCTTTGGCCATCGGCGCCACGGTGTTGGCCGCGCTCATCGGAGGACGCCTCACCCTGGTGCGGGTCGGACGGTCATGAAGCCGCGCCGCGGTTCAGCGATCGGCCGAACGTGACGGTTTGGTCCGGGCCGGGATTTGCCACCTGTCCAGGGTCGGCGTTTCGTCCGGATCGATCGTGTCTGGTCTGTCTGGCGGCCTCGCCCTTTTGAGGGTGGGGCGTTTTTGAGTGGGTCTTGCGCCGGCCTCATGACAGGGGTTGCGCTCACGGAGGATGTCGTGTTTCGTCGTTCACTGTTGTGGCTCGTCGCAGCCGGGCTCATGCTGTTCGTGCTGTTCCTTTTGTCTTCCGACTTCGATTGGAAGCACTTGGGCGACATGGATGCAGCGTCGGGTTTTGGTGCAAGAAGCGGCTCGTGGCAAGCTGCGTCCGCCTCAACGTCCTGGTCGCTTCGAACTGGACTGCACAGGGACCGCGTTCGTGGATCGGGCGCCCTCGGATCCGTCGATGGGGCGATACGGGCGGGAGGGTTCCATCGCCGGACCAATGGACAGACGGGCCGGGTGGAAGCCTTTGGCCGGGGACGGGCGAATCCTGGTCGAGCAGCCTCGGGTCGTGCACCGGTCGGACCAGACCTCGGCGCGTCGGGCCGGCAGGCGGCCCGGCAGGGCGCTGGTCGCGGCTCGGGTTTCAAGACAGAGGCGGGGAGCCAGGAGGACGATTTACGTCGATCCTTGCCGCATCCAGGGCCGGATGCGGTGGTTCAGGATTATCTGCGAGCCGAGCTTGCGGTTCTTGGGCTCATCGGCGAGACCGAAAAGGAAATCAAAGGGACTGTGTCAGAACTCTGGGCGGCCAGGGGCTTGCGGCACCATGCCCTGGAAATCATCGACGTGGGACGGGTCAGAGTCAAAGCCCAGCGCAAGCGAATCGAGCGGCGTCGAGCTGAGATTGCGCGTTGGTATCGGGCTCTGTACAAGCTCGTGGACGGCTGGCAGTCCGTTCCGTTGATGGACCACCGGCGCGCCCAAGTTCCTGGTGACGGTCGGGTGGAGATGGCGTTGCTCATCGCGCATCGGATGAAGGAACTGCAGTCGGAGAAATTGGTCCTGGCGGATCTGGAGAAGCGTCAGAACGACACCAAGGCGACCCTGCGTCAGGCCATCACCAGAGAGGCACAACTCGATGCCATGCGGGATCATCTCCAGGCACGCCTCGCCCTGCTCAACCAGGAGTTTCGCGATCTACTCAGGCGGAAGGAACATCGGCACCGTAGTCGCGAGGTCTGGGACGCGACTGCCAGGCGCCTTGCCCGTGCCGTGGCGGACCTGCAGGAGAAGGTTCGGGACGAGGGGCGCAGTTTCGAAGAACGCAAGGGACTTCTGGCCCGCCCCGTGCCTGGGATCGTCATTCGGCCGCGCATGGACCGTCGTCTGGCCAGGGCGGGCAGACGGAGCCACGGTGTGCTCATCGGTGCTGAACGCGGATGGAAAGCTCGGGCGCCGGCGGCGGGTACGGTGCGGTTCACCGGGCCGGTTCCCGGATTCGGTCATGTCGTGATGATCGACCATGGAGAAGGTTTTCTGTCCGTGGTCGGGTATTTGGCCCGGATTGAGGTGCGAATCGGACAGCGGATTCGGCGGGGCGCCGTCCTGGGGGCCGTGCGAGGACGTCCAGGCCGGGATCGCAAGGAGCCTTTGACCTGCTACTACGAGCTGCGCAGGGGGGCAGTGCCCCTCGATCCGGTGCAGTGGTTCCACGGGGGGCGACACCGTGGGATCGAGATCCAGCGCCCCAAGGTGCCGGGTGTTATTCCTCAAGAGTTGTTTTCCGTAGCGTCGGCTGCAAAGTAGCGCGGTAGCGCGGCGTTTCTCGAAAGAGTCTTCGACGGGGCCCGAACGGAAAGTCAAAGTACAAAAGGATACCAGGAGCGGGGCCGGTTGTGATAAAGTATTGCCCGGTTCGGGTTGGATGGAGCGCTCTTTGCGCGCGGTTCGTTTCGCGGAGGTCGCTGGTCGTGGAAGGCCCGGGGAAACTGGTCACGGCCTCGCGAATGCATATGGGAAGGGGCTGTGATGAATGGGGCACGGCGGACGTCGGTGTTTTTTTGTCTCGTTTCGGTTGCGCTGATCGGCGGTTGCGCTCAGAGCCCGACAACCGTCGAGCCGCAGCCACCCAAATGTGGCAACGCTGTGCTGGAAGAAGGAGAGGCCTGTGATGGGCCGGATTTGGGCGGTCATTCCTGTCAGGACCAGGGGTTTGTGACCGGGGTCCTCGCCTGCTCGGCTGATTGCATCCTGGACACGAGCGGATGCAGTCAGGGTCCGTCCTGCGGCAACGGCGTGGTCGAGGGCCAGGAGAGCTGCGATGGCACGGACCTGTTCGGCAAGTCCTGCAAGGATGAGGGGTTCGTGACGGGCACCCTGGCCTGCACGGGGAACTGTACCTTCGACACGTCCGGCTGTTCCATGGTGGAGGGCTGCGGCAACGCGAAGATCGACCAGGGAGAGTCGTGTGACAGCACGGATCTGGGCGAAGAGACCTGTGCGTCCCAGGGATTCGACGGCGGCACCCTGGCCTGCGGAGACGATTGCACCTTCGACACGACTGGATGCTTCGGCTGTGGCAACGGCGTCAAGGAAGGGACGGAGTCGTGTGATGGCACGGATCTGGGCTCCCAAACCTGTGAGGGACTGAGCCACGACGGCGGAACCCTGGCCTGCGGAGACGACTGTATCTTCGACGAGTCTGGCTGTTTCGATTGTGGCAACGGTATCAAGGAAGGGACGGAGTCGTGTGATGGCACGGATCTGGGCAATCAGACCTGTGAGGGATTGGGTCACGACGGCGGCACCCTGACCTGCAAGGATGACTGCACCCTGGATGAGAGCGCCTGCACCGATGCCTCGGTGTGCGGAGACGGAACCGTGGCGGGCACCGAAGAGTGTGACGACGGGAACACCACGGCCGGCGACGGATGCAGCGCGACCTGCACCTGGGAGAACCAATGCACCCAACAGAAGACCATCGCCTGCGGTGGGTCGGATTCAGACTCCGAATCCAGCTCGGATCACGTTTCTGGGTACAACTGCTCAGGGTTGAGCTATACGGAGCGAGACACCATTTATCAATTCCAGGTCACGGCGGACCAGTCGGTGACCGTGCACCTGCAGATTTCAGATTCGAGCGATGACCTGGACCTGATCGTTCTGGGCGGCGCCTGTCATCCAAAGCTCTGTATCGGTATTTCCAATGGCACCAGCACCGCCGAAGACGTGACCTTCAACGCCCACGCCGGCTGGACCTACTACTTCGTGGTGGAGTTCTATTACGTTTCTGCATGGGGAGACTATACGTTGAGCGTGTCCTGCCAGTAGCCTCCCCTTTCGTTCGTTTCGGCGGCATCATCGTCCCTTTTTGGTTTCGTGCAATCGATGGTATTATCAAAGGGCGAAATCGAGGATGGATGGGCGTCGTGCGAGACATGAGAAGGCTCGTCCTGTGACATGGTTGGTGCTGCCACGTGGTGTTGGCCAAGGAGGTGGGGACCATGAAGACATCGAAGCTGGTTGTGATGGCGAGTCTGGCCCTCTGGTCGGTGCTGTCGGCTTGTCACCCGTCGGGGGGGAGGACGCATGGGGGACCCGCCTGTACGAACGCTTGCGACGAGAACCAACAGAGCTGTCAGGCCTGTTGCGACAAGGTGCCCCTCGACATGCAGGAGAAGTGTCGTTCGACCTGCGACTGCTTCCAGACGTGTTGCAAGGTGGACTGCGGCGAAGAGGATCTGGCGGCCTGTGATTCCTGCAAGGCGACCACGAACGACGAGCAGT
>JAGGXR010000102.1 GCA_021162935.1 Deltaproteobacteria bacterium | reverse complement strand
GCCAATGTGCTCAGGATCCCTGCGGTGGAGTCATGTGTGGGTCGGGTCGGGTTTGCCGTCATGGCTCCTGTATCGACGATCCGTGTCGTCTCATCGTCTGTCCGTCGGGCAGCCAATGTGACGAACGAGGCCAATGTGTTTCGAGCGAGCCAGTGGAACAGGATGGCGGGGTTTCTGACTCGGGAACGGGCCGGGACGGTGGCCCGAATCAGAGGGACGCGTCCGTCCTGGATGCGGCGGTAGGTGATGGACAGGTGGGGCCCAAGGATTTCAGCGTGAGCGCCTCGGGCGGTGGCGGCTGTGCCTGCCACGCGTCGGGGTCGAGCCGAATGCCCTGGTTGCCGTTCATTTTTGCCGGCCTATTTTTTGTGCTGAGGCGCCGCCGTTAGAATCGAATCTGAAAATCCGACATGGAAGCCTGCTCGTTCTCCCATTGCGCATCCAAGCGATCCACCCGGGCCATGGGGGGGCCCTTACGACAGGCGTCGATCAGGCTGTCGAGATCGTCGCGTGGCCCTTCTGCAACGAATTCCACCGATCCATCGGAACGGTTGCGAACCCATCCCGTCACCGTCAGCCTTTTTGCCGCCGAAAGCACGAAATAGCGGAAAGAGACTCCCTGCACCAATCCGTGGACATGAGCATGTACTCTCATTTATTTCGCTCCATGAAAAAACCGCTAAAAATCCTTGACATGTATCCGTTCAAAGCTAATATTTGTCACGAAAAGACTCACCAACACTTTTTTTGCGTCACAAGATAGAAAAACAACAAGAATCAAGAAAACAGAGGAACGTCAATAGGCACCGTACCCACCTTCCGCATGCTGGTTCGTGGTTCAAACCGAAAAAGTCTGCACGTCTGAACGAACCGTTTTCGTCCTCGCCAGACCTTCGAACCGCAGCGCACGATGCAAAGAGGAGACTCATGGACCTGAGCGAACTGAAAAAACTCAACATCAAGGAAATCACTGAGATGGCTCAGACTGCCGGCATCACCGATGCCCCGAACATGCGGCGTTCGGATCTCGTTTTCGCACTCCTGAAAAGCTGGGCCGAAGAAAAGAAGGAGATCTACGGAGAGGGCGTTCTGGAAACCCTTCCCGATGGATTCGGTTTCTTGAGAGCGCCCGACTGTAACTATCTGCCGGGGCCAGACGACATTTACGTGTCGCCTTCGCAGATCCGTCGTTTCGGCCTTCGGACCGGAGATACCGTTCGCGGTCTGATTCGGCCCCCCAAGGATTCCGAGCGCTACTTTGCATTGCTCAAGGTCCAGGACGTCAACTTCGAGCCGCCGGATGCCCAGCGAGGCAAGATCCTGTTCGACAACCTGACCCCACTGTATCCCGATGAGAAGCTGAATCTCGAATTTGACAAGAAGAATATGTCTACGAGAATCGTAGATATGCTTTCCCCCATTGGGAAGGGGCAGCGTTGTCTCATCGTTTCGCCGCCACGCGCTGGTAAGACCATGCTCCTCAAGGATATCGCCCACGCGATCACCGCCAACCACCAGGACGTGGTCCTCATTGTCCTGCTCATCGACGAACGACCCGAGGAAGTCACGGACATGGCTCGGTCGGTCGATGGCGAGGTCATCAGCTCCACCTTCGATGAGCCGGCATCGCGGCACGTACAGGTGGCGGAAATGGTCATCGAGAAGGCGAAACGCCTCGTGGAACACCGCAAGGACGTGGTCATCCTCTTGGATTCCATCACGAGGCTCGCCCGGGCCTACAACACGGTCGTTCCCCCGTCGGGCAAGATTCTGTCCGGCGGCGTGGACTCGAATGCGCTTCATAAACCGAAGCGTTTCTTCGGTGCCGCCAGGAACGTGGAACAGGGCGGCAGCCTGACCATCGTGGCCACGGCTTTGGTGGACACGGGCTCCCGAATGGACGAGGTCATCTTCGAGGAGTTCAAGGGAACGGGCAACAGCGAGATCCACCTCGACCGTAAGCTCATGGAAAAGCGGATCTTCCCCTGCCTGGACATCAACAAGTCCGGAACACGCAAGGAAGAGCTGCTCCTGGCTCCCGACGTGCTCAACCGCGTGTGGATCCTGCGCCAGCTCCTCCACCCGCTCAACGTCATCGACGCCATGGAATTCCTGCGGGACAAGCTCAGCAAGACTGCAAGCAATCAGGAATTCGTCGATAGCATGTCTCAGTAGGGACGGCTCGCTTTTTCCTCCCCTTCATTCTGTCATCTATCCCATCATTGACTGCGTACCCCCAGCAGATCCCTGGGGTACGTGTTTCGTCGACCGGTCCTTCGACCTGTCCTTCGACCATTTCTGTCAGTTGCCATGGCCCCCATGAAAAAAATGGAAGAACATGACAATTTCATGACATTTTCCTGCCATTCTAAGAACCATGAAAAAGCACATTCTTCTCGTTCACCCGCGATTTCCAACCACCTACTGGGGTTTCCAAGAGAGCCTTTCCCTGATTGGGAAAAAGGCATCCCTGCCGCCGCTCGGCCTGGTTACCCTGGCGGCCTACCTCCCGCACGAATGGGATCTGCGGCTCGTAGACCTGAACATTGTCTCTATCGACAACCGGGATCTCCTCTGGGCGGATGTCCTCCTGGTGGGCGGCATGCTCCTTCAGCTCGATTCCATGCGGGAGGTGATCGCTCGGGCCCATCGCCTGGGCCGGCCGGTCGTGATCGGTGGCCCCGCCCCCACGACGTCTCCCGAGTTGTTCGACGAGGCGGATCTCGTCGTTCAAGGAGAAATCGAGGAGCGCGAGACAGACGTGATCGAGGCCATCTCGGCTCTGTGGAGTAAAACTCCTGATGGAACGGAGGCGCTGCCGCATGTCTTGGCAGCACCACAGACCCATCCGGACATGTCCAAAGTGTTGGTCCCCAGGTTCGATCTGCTCGACATCGAGGCCTACACGACCATGTCCATCCAGTACTCACGGGGCTGTCCATTTCACTGTGAGTTTTGTGACATCGTTGAGATCTTCGGCCACGCGTCGCGTGTCAAGACGGACGATCAGATCCTCGTCGAGTTGGATGCAATCCACCGCCTCGGTTTCAGAGGCAGTATCTTTTTCGTGGACGACAACTTCATCGGGAACAAGAAGGCCGTCCGGCGCCTTCTGCCGAAAATCGCCGCATGGCAGGAAACCCACGGCCGCCCCTTCGACTTCTACACCGAAGCCAGTATCAACCTGGCTCGCGATTCAAAGTTGACCAGCTCCATGATCCAATCTGGCTTCCGATCTGTGTTCGTGGGGATCGAGACCCCTTCGGCCGAGGCGCTCGCAGAGGCGGGAAAAAAGCAGAACCTGGCCGTCGATCTCAATGAAGCCATCGCGACCATGACCCGGGCCGGCCTGGAGGTGATGGGGGGATTCATCGTGGGGTTCGACTCGGACGGTCCGGAAATTTTTGAAATCCAGCGATCGTTCATCCAGTCGAATCCGATCCCACTGGCCATGATCGGCCCCCTCATCGCTTTGCCGGAAACAGCCCTGTGGCGGCGCCTCGAAGAAGAGGGAAGACTGCGTGCCTCCACGTCGGGCGACCAGTTCGGCCGGTCCAATTTTGTTCCGATCATGGACGAACGTGCCCTGCTCGTTGGCTACCGTCAGCTCATGGCGGATCTCTACAGCCCCAAGGCGTATTACGAGCGATGTGAGGCCTACATCAAAGAAGCCGGTCGTCTCCCAACCGGGGGGTTGGCGGGCGTGACGGATATCAAAGATTTCGCAAACGCCTTGTATAAAATCGGTCTCAAGAGTCCTCATCGCAGGCTTTTCTGGAGGCTTCTGCGGCAGAGCTTCGGAGCGGCACCCCACACCCTCAAGTGGGCGGTCGTCCATGCCATTCAGGGTGAGCATATGATTCGATACACCCAGGAGTACGTCCTGCCCAGACTCGACGCCGCTCTGGATGAACTGGACGAAGAGCGGGCAAGCGCCCGGCCTGTGGTCGAGACCAGACGACCGGTGAGCCCGTCCATCGCTGCGAAGCAACCAAAAGTGCTACGGTTCCCGTCCCGTCCCGTCCTTGCACGAGACCTCAACCCGGTCCAGTCGTCCTTCCAGCATTAGCCTCATCCGTCCGCCCACGGTGAGAGACACAAAAATCCAGTCTTCGACTTGCGGAGTGCTGTATCCACCCTGGGGCTTGATCGAAAAATGCTTCCGTCCAGAAAGCCATGTATCTGCACAAATCCACGATGGCCTGAAGAGCTTCAGCTTCCGCAGAACTCAATGGAGGTGAGGAAAAAAAAGAAGGAGAGTAAGGGAAGTGGCTACTTTGCTTTGATATCGAAGGTGGAACCGGCTTTGTGATGGGTGTTTTCTTCGTCTCCACCCAGTTCCACCTCGCCGGCCTGCTCCCGCTTTTGCTGTTTGGCGTTTGCTTTGGCCTCGTTTCGCATGGCGGCCGTGGTCTTGGTGCCTTGCGTCATCTGCGCAAGGCCATAGGCGGAAAATCCAAGGACCGAGAGGGTCCCGAGCAGGGCCGCAATGGTGAATGCGATGGTGGGCCTGACAGAACCTACCTCGAAATGGGTCATGTCCGTCTTCGCGAGACCAGGAATCCGATCGGAAAAGATGTTGGGATCCGAATCGTGTGGGTCCATGGGTTCTGGGTGATTCTTGCTGTCGATGAGCCCCTTGACCATCCCTACCAGAACCATGATGAGGACGAGGAAAAAGCACCCTCCAGCCACCAGGACCGCAGTATAGCCTGCGAGCATCTTCATGACGGTTTACTCCTGATTGCAATGCCCCTGCGGGCAACGTCTTTCAAGGCTAACACCTAAAACGTTGCCTGGACTATATAAGAGCCTTATCTTTCTGTCAAAATGAAAACCCTGTCTCATTTTTTGTCGGTGTGAGCGGCTTTGGAGGCCCAAACCGGGCGACTCGGGATCAGGCGGCATTTCGGGCCTGGTCCAGAATGTCTTCGATCAGAGCCGCAAGGTCGAGGACCAAGACGACCTTTTGAGAGCCCAGGATCGTGGCTCCGGCAATTCCGCGCACATCCTCCAGCGTGGCTCCAAGCGGTTTGATGATGATGTCCTGTTGATGGTACAGTTCATCCACGATCAGTCCCACACGATGTTGGGCCAATCCCACGACGATCATGAACTGCCGATCGGCGTCTCGGGGGGGCTGGGCAGAACGGGGCAGATCGAAGAGTTCCTCAAGTCGCAAAACCGGCAGGGTCGTGCCTCGCAGATCCACGATTTCACGTCGACCGACTATCCGAATCTTTTCGGGCTGAATCGCCACCGCCTCCATGACGGCATTGAGCGGAACCGCATACAGTTCATCGGTAACCCGGACCATGAGCACGCGAATGATGGCCAGCGTGACGGGCAGGGTCAAAATGAAGGTGGTGCCGGCACCCGGCGTCGACTGGATATCGATGATTCCCGAGAGCCTGGCTAGGTTCGTCTTGACCACATCCAGCCCCACCCCCCTGCCTGAAACTTCGGTCACATCGGTGTTGGTGGAGAATCCAGGACGAAACAACAAATTGTACACTTCCCGGTCGGACAGGTCCCTTGCATCCGGCTCCTCGATGAGGTTGCTGGCTTTGGCCGTTCGAATCACGGCTGCTCGGTCGATGCCCGCCCCATTGTCTTCGACTTCGACGATCACGTGGCTTCCCTGCTGGCGGGCTCTGAGCGTGATGGTCCCCTGTTCGTTTTTGCCCATCCGGACTCGGAAGTCCGGTTTTTCGATGCCATGATCCACGGCGTTGCGGATGATATGCATGAGCGGGTCGGATAGCTCCTCGATGATGAGCTTGTCCAGTTCCGTGTCACCGCCTATCATCTTGAGTTCGATCAGTTTGCCCGAACTACGAGACAACTTTCGAACCACTCGGGAAAGCTTCTGGAACAACCGTTCCACCGGCACCATACGAATGTCGAGGATGCGCTGCTGCAGGTGCCCCACGACCCGTTGCAGGGTTCGTTGCGTCTTGGACATCTGGTGGCGAAAGCTCCGGCTTTGGTGGGCATCCTCGTCCGACGTGAGCAACTCGGTCAGGGCTGAAACACTCATGTTCAATTCGCCCACCACGTTCATCAGACTATCGAGCTTTCCGATGTCCACGCGCACCGTCGCCGAAACACTCTTGAGAGACATTTCCAAAGCGGCGGATTCCACTTCGGGGGCTTCGGGGGGAAGCGGTGCCGGACGAGGCGGCGCTGTATTCAACTTGCGAAGTTGCGCGGTTGGGTCGATGGCCTGGACGGTTTCGAGCACTACCTGCGCCTCTACGTCGCCGGCGAAGAGGACTTCGAGGGCCAACTTGCTGTCGTCCAGCGCCCCTTCGGCGGGCAGGTACGTGATGACCTCACCGAATCCCTGGAGTCCCTCCCGAACCGCGTCGAGATCCTTGTCCACGGATACGATGTCCAGGTTCACCCCAACCACGTACAGATGCTTGCCCGATGAAACGTTTTCGCGTAGCCGGTGCTCTTCATATTCGGTGAGCACGTCCAGAAGCGTTGGATCCAATCCGGACAGGATCGCCTTACGGTCAGACGAGGGCCCTTGGGCCGCCGCCGCCTGCAACCGCGCCATGAGGGACTCGGCTTGCTGTACCGGCTCTGTCACCTCACCCTTGGCTGCCGCCATCATGGCTTGGAGCAGTTCGGATGACTCGAACAACAGATCCAACATGCCCCGCTCGGGCGCGACCCGGCCCATGCGGACACCATCGAGGACATCTTCCATGATGTGGGAGAGCCTCGCCATGGACTCCACCCCGGACAGCCCCGACAGACCCTTGAGTGTGTGGATCGAACGGAAACAGGAATTGACCAGGTCGGGTGGGGGAGCTGTGCCGGCAGCAACCGCCCGGTCCAGTTCCATGAGCGAATGCCCAAATTCTTCGACGATTTCTTGAGCCTCCACCAAGAATTCAGATAGGCTCAGTTTTCCGGTGCCCTCACTCATCGCCGCCTCGTGTCTCTGTCGTGGCATCGATGCGTCGACGGCAGGCTGCCACCAGATCATCCGGTTCGAAGGGCTTGACCAGGTAATCGTTGGCTCCCAGCTTGATGGCCCGTTCCCTGTCGGCCGCCGATGAATCCGTCGAGATTACGATCACCGGGATGTCTTTTCGCTTCGGATCGCTGCGACAAAACTTGATGAGTTCCAGGCCGGTCAGGTCCGGCATGTTGATGTCGGTCACCACCACGTCGACCTGCTCGGCAGCAAGCAGCTTGAGGGCATCGAATCCGCTGACTGCCTCAAGGACTTCGAAGCCCTCCATCTCCAACACGTCACAGGCGATGTGACGCATTGCATCCGAGTCTTCGACCACGAGCACCCGTCTTGCACGCTCCATTGCGATTCCTCTTTCCAAACGGCGAGATTCTGGCTGCTACTTTAGGAGCCATCCTTGCACCAGTCAATGAATGAGTCACACTCTGTGAGTCGGCGATTCAGTCGATGACAACGAGGGGGGTTGGTGTAAGATGTAAAGGAGGTCCTTGATCGGCTTGGGGTTCGGGCCGAATGGCCGAAGGATGAGAGCGTCCTCGTAATCGACACCCCACGATTGTGGATCCAATCACAGGAGTAGGAGCCATGAAACGTTTCGTTTCCTTACGTCTCGTTGCCATCATTTCTGGTACCGTTGTTCTGGTTGCCTCGGGTGTCCTGTTCGACCTGAGCGCTCGGGCGACGGTCAGTCAAGTGGATGGCACCATCGTCCCCACCACCAACAGCCTTCAAACCCAATTGGAGACGAGCGAAGGGATTTCGAATCCAAACGATCCGAACTATCTCGATGCCACCAAAGACGCCTATTTGTTTCCACAGATCTTTTTGCCTCCGGAATATGGCTCCGGGCGGACGGTGCATTTCGAAGACATCCAGGAGCAGGCGGGATACGAGAACAGCTTCGGCTGGTACAACGTCGGAGACCCGAACCACCTGTACGTGATTTTCGACTGCAGCCCTGTCAACAATGAACCCGGCGACGCCACGGACATCGACTTCGATGTCCAGTTCGACAACGGACGCTGGGATGGCGGTTTCATCGGCTTCTACCTCATCACGCCTCAGGGCAACACATCGAGCCCACATGTGAACTGCGGCGACTTCACGCCGCCGGATCTTTTCGGTCACATGTATTACACGGAGACCGAACTCAACGGCGATGGCGACTACGTCCATTTCCTGGTCTTTACGTCCAAGGCGCACCAAAACCGATTCTACTTCGCCTTCGAAGATCTGTTTCGAGGTGGCGACAACGACTTCACCGACATGACCCTCTTGGTCGAGGGGTTGACGCCGCCTTGTGTCCCGAATCCGGAAATTTGCGATGGGCAGGACAACGACTGTGACGGCCAGACCGACGAAGATCCGGTCGACGCCGGTGGCCCCTGCGGCACGGACGAGGGAGAATGTCAGCAGGGCATCCAAGTTTGCACGGACAGCCACCTGGTCTGCCAGGGAGCTGTGGGGCCGCAACCTGAGATCTGCGACAACCTGGACAATGACTGCAATGGCACCACGGACGACAACCTCATCGACGAGGGAAGCGCCTGCGGCACGAACGTGGGCACCTGCTCCACGGGGCATACTGTCTGTACGGACGGCCATCTGGTCTGCCAGGGGGAAGTCGGACCACAGCCCGAAACGTGCAACGGGCTCGACGATGACTGCAATGGAACTCCGGACGACAATCTCACCGACGACGGCCAACCCTGCGGCTCGAACGTGGGCCAGTGCCAGCAGGGTGTCACGGTTTGCTACCAACACCATTTGATATGCCAAGGAGAGGTCAAACCATCCCCCGAAGTCTGTGACAACATCGACAACAACTGCGACAACGACACGGACAACAACCCCATCGACGAGGGGGCCACCTGCGGCACGGACGTGGGAGAATGCAGCCATGGAACGACTGTGTGCAGCAACGGTGCCTTGACCTGCCAGGGAGCCGTGGGGCCGCAACCTGAGGTTTGCGACAACCTGGACAATGATTGCAACAACGCCATCGACGACAACCCCATCGACGTGGGAGGTACCTGCGGCAAGGACGAAGGGGAATGCCAGACGGGCACCATGGTTTGCTCGAACGGCGCCCCAATTTGCCAGGGTGCCGTGGGGCCGCAATCAGAAGTCTGCGACAACCTGGACAATGACTGTGACGGCCATACCGACAACAATCCAACGGATGCCGGAGGCTCTTGTGGCAGCGGCGTGGGAGAGTGCCAGACCGGTATCGAGGTCTGCGTCAACGGCGCTCTCGTGTGTCAGGGTTCCATCGGGCCGCAGCCCGAAGTCTGCGACGGCAATGACAACGACTGCAACGGTGTCGTGGACGACAATCCTGTGGACGAGGGCGGTCCGTGTGGAGAGAACAAAGGGGAGTGTCGGCCAGGTATCTATCAGTGCATCGGGGGGCAACTCGTGTGTCAGGGGGCCATCGGACCGCAGCCAGAAGTCTGCGACGGACGGGACAATGACTGTGATGGCGTCGTGGATAATGACGATCCGGGAGGTGGTGGTGTCTGCGGCATCACGAACGAAGGCATCTGTTCTTTGGGCGCCATCCACTGCATCGCCGGTGCCCTGCAATGCGATGGCGCAGTGGGGCCCGTGTCGGAAATCTGCGACTGCGTCGACAATGATTGCGATGGACAGACCGACAACGGAGACCTCTGTCCGCCTGGTTCACAATGTGTGGACTGCGCCTGTCGCATCTCTTGCAGTGAAGGCGAATTTCAATGCCCGGGCGGCATGGCCTGTCAGGACGGCTACTGCGTGCAGACTGCATGCTACGGCGTGTCCTGCCCAGAAGGGCAGATCTGTCAAGACGGTCAGTGCGTGGACCTGTGCGATATCGTCCAATGCACGGACGACGAAATTTGCGAAAAAGGCCAGTGCATCGAGAACAGTTGCTATGGGCTTGGGTGCCCCGATGGCCAGGTCTGCCGGGACGCCACCTGTATCGATGATCCCTGTGCCCAGGTCACCTGCTCGGATCACCAGTTTTGTCGCCAGGGTGAATGTGTGAACACCTGTGAGCACGTGGTTTGCTCGGCGGGACAAAGCTGCAAGGACGGCATCTGCAGTCAGGATCCCTGCGTCGACAAGGATTGCGGCTGGGGCAACCGCTGCCGGGACGGCGTCTGTGAACCAGATCCCTGCAGTGGAGTGGATTGCGGCAAGGACCGCGTCTGTAGCGACGGCCAATGCGTGGACGATCCCTGCGCGCAGGTCACCTGCCCTTTGGGTGGCACCTGCACAGAAGGGCAGTGCCAGGACCCATCCGACTACGTTCCCGGCAGGTCAGGTCAGCAGGTGTTGGCCATTGGTGGGGGCGGCTGTTCCTGTGACTCGGCTGGTGAATCCGGCCAGGGCCTGTGGCTCGTCCTGCTGGCCCTGTTTGCGTTGGTTTGGAAACGACGTAAAAGGCTCGTCGCAGCGGTTGCGACCGTGTTCATCCTGGGTGGTTGCAACATGAATCCATACCAGTTCCAGGACATCGACGGATACTCACCCCAAAGGAACGACAGCGGGGTCCACAAGGTGGATGCAGGACCCTGCGAGGTCACCAACGGCGGCACAGAACTTTGCGACGGACTGGACAACGACTGTGACGGACTGACCGACGAAGACTTCAACCTGGCCCTGGATTCGGACAACTGCGGATCCTGCGGGAATTCTTGCCAGGTTCCGGGCGGCTTCAGTTACTGCAAGCAGGGCAAGTGCGTGTTCCAGGGTTGTGCTCCGGGCTACATCGATCTGGATCACGACATGTCTGACGGATGTGAATACGCCTGTATGCCCTCGAATGGGGGCCAGGAACTCTGCGACGGTCTGGACAACGATTGCGACGGCGAGACGGACGAAGATTTTGACCTGATGAATGACGAGTCAAATTGTGGATCGTGCGGCACCGCATGCGCCTTGACGAACGCGGATTCCGAGTGTCAAGAGGGCCACTGTCGGTTGACCCGGTGCCATGACGGATTTCTGGATCTGGACCAGGACGAAAACGACGGATGCGAGTACGCCTGCGTTGCAACCAACGGAGGCGTGGAGATCTGCGATGGTCTGGACAATGATTGCAATGGGAGCATCGACGACAACGTGGACACGTCGTCGAATCCGGCAAACTGCGGATCCTGCGGTCATGTCTGTTCGGCACCAAACGCCACCATGGACTGTGTCTTGGGAAGCTGCGTCCTGATCTCCTGCAAGCCTGGGTATGTGAATTTGGACAACGCTCCGGGGAACGGATGCGAATACACCTGCACCGAGACGAACAGTGGCACAGAAGTCTGCGACGGCGTTGACAACGACTGCGATGGCGTTGCCGACAACAACCTGACCGATGTTGGTGGCTCGTGTGGTAGAGATGAAGGAGAATGTCAGCATGGATCGTGGGCCTGTTCATCTGGAATTCTGATCTGTTCTGGAGGTGTCGGCCACCATGTGGAGGTGTGTGACGGCAAGGACAATGACTGCGACAGCGTAACCGACAACGCGCCAGTGGACGTGGGCGGCCCCTGCGGCACCGGCGTTGGGCAATGTCAGCGAGGGACCATGGTCTGCCAAGGCGGACAGCCACTGTGCCAGGGTGGGCAGGGGCCGGTCGCCGAAACCTGCAACGGCCTCGACGATGATTGCGACGGAGTGGCGGACAACCACCTCATCGATACGGGCGGTGTCTGTGGGACGAATCAGGGAGCGTGCCAGCAAGGTACATGGGCCTGCTCGTCCGGGATCCTGGTCTGCTCGGGCAGCATCAACCCGCAGCCGGAAATCTGTGATGGAGTCGATAACGACTGCGATGGACAGCCGGACAACGATACGTTGGACACGGGCGACCTGTGCGGCAGTTCCGTGGGTGAGTGTCAGGTGGGCGTCACCGTGTGCCCGAACGGCCAGGTAATCTGTCAGGGTGCCATCGATCCCCAGCCGGAGATCTGCGACGGCAAGGACAACGATTGCAACGGCTTTGTGGATGATGACCCACAGGGAGTCGGCGTCCAGTGCGGCGTGTCGAACACGGGTGAATGTCGATACGGCACGACCGCCTGCACCAACCATCACCTAATCTGTGAAGGCAATGTAGACCCATCCGCTGAAGTCTGTGACGGCCTGGACAACGACTGCGACAGTACCACCGACCTGGCGGGATGTGTCACCGAAGACTCAACGGACCAACGATTGGACATCACGAGCAATCCAGGCGCAGCCAACTCCATCCAGGTGGACCTTGCTGCCGATGGAAACAACGTGTACGTCGTCTGGCTGGACACGAGAAACGGCAACGCAGACATCTATTATGCCTGTTCTTCGGACGGTGGGGTCACCTGGAGTGCCGACCTTCGTCTGGACACGGGCTCGTCCGATAGCGTCAAGCCACGCGTGTTCGCCGATCCGAGTGGCTGGGTGTACGTGGTATACACGGACTTTCGTACGGGTGGAGACCGTGACATCTACTTCAGAAGGGCCGCAGGCTGTGGTGCCGCATTCGATGCTGAGAAACGACTGGACACGGGAAACGTGGATTCACTCAACCTGGACCTGACTGCTGATGGAGCCGGCCGAGTGGCCGTGGTTTGGGAGGATTTCGTGGAGGGATCGGGCAATACGAATCCACAACACAACGTCTATCTTGCCGCATCCTCCGACCATGGCCAGACTTTTACATCGCCTCTCAGAGTGAACCAGGTGCCTTCCGATCCGACCCATGCTCTTGCTTCACTGCCCCGCGTGGCCATCGGCCAGTCGGGTCGGATTCTCGTGACATGGATGGACCAGCGGGATGGGGCGGCGGACATTTATCTGAATTCAACCGATGACATGGCGACGTTTGGCACCTCCGACCTTCGACTCGATACGGACGCGGCCGGAGCGGCTGCGTCGAAGTATCCGCGAATGGGCACGGACGGAGCCGGACATGTCTACGTGATTTGGCAGGACCTGCGTCGAGTCCCCTACTCGGACATCTACCTTGCACGTTCGGTGGACAACGGCACGAGTTGGCTCGCTGACCGGCAGGTGGACAGCGACAAGGGCGACGCGAATTCGTACGAACCGAGCTTCGCCTTGGGGCAGACGGGGACCTTGTATATGGCGTGGCAGGACTTTCGTGAGGGGCTGCCCATGATCCGAGTCGCAAGCTCGATCGACTACGGTGCCACGATTCGTTCGTCGGTTCGGGCTTCGGCCGGTCCGGGATACGTTTCAGACGTTCAGTTGGCGTCGGGAGGCAGCAAGGTCTTCGTCGCTTTTGCAGACGACCGGGACGGTCTGAGGGATATCTACCTCAACTATTCCTTGGATAGCGGGCTCAACTTTCAGCCGGCCGATGTCCGCCTTGATGGAGCGAGTCCGCCTGGATCGGCCGAGTCCTTCTCTCCGCGACTTATGACGGATGGTGCTACGGATGGGTACGTCGTTTGGGTGGACACCAGGACAGACGACGTCCACGGAGACATCTATTTCAACGCTGTTCGACAGTAGCCCCCGACCTCAACCGTCTTCGAAGTGTTCTGGACTCGGTTTGAACTCATCAATCTCCACCTCGCCCGTTACGGGGCGTGGTTCGAGCCTGTCCGCCGTGTAGACGCAGTTGCGCCCCAGACTCTTGCCGCGATACATGGCAAGGTCGGCCAGCTCCAGCAGCGCCTTTGACGTGGTGGCATGCTCGGGATACTGGGCGATCCCGATGCTTGCGGTCAAGGTGACGTTTTTGCCCTCGCGTGCCAGGAAACGATGCCGCTCGATGTGGGTGCGGATTCGTTCCGCCAGAGCCGTGGCGTCGGGCAAGGAAATCTCCACGGCAATCACCACAAATTCGTCGCCCCCGTAACGAACCACCACGTCCGTATCCCGAGTCGCCCGCCCGAGGAGTTTGCCAACTTCGATGAGCACCTGGCGCCCAGTGTGATGGCCGTACCGGTCATTGACGGTCTTGAATCGATCCAAATCGATGAAGAACAGGGCAAAGGGTTGCCCTTGGGGTTGGGAAACCATGCGGTCCAGGATCACCTGGAGATATCGATGGTTGTACAGCCCCGTCATGTCGTCCACGTAGTTCAGACTGTGGACGTGACTGAACACCTCGGCATTACGTACGGACACGAACGTCTGTCGCCCCAAGAACAGGGCGGCGGTCACTTCGTCCCCGGTAAACGATCCCTTCTCCTGGCGTCGAATCAGAACCACCACGCCCAGACCGGCGTTTTCCACCAGCGAAGGGATGACGAGGGCATGGCTGTCCTCCATGCCGGGTGGGCCCTTCAATCCGAGGGTGGCGAGATCCTGGGCCGTTCCCGATTCGGGAGGCGATTCCATGGAGGCAATGATTTCCATGTACCACTGGGACTGCGAGTAGTCGATGCCCACTCGTACCACGGGCCTCAGGTCCCCCTCCTTCGTGTCGAGGAGCACCAGAACTCCATCCGTGTTCAACAGACGTGAAAAGAGATCCGGAACGAACCGCGACAGTTCGTCCACGTCCAAGCAGGCTGACAGGCTACGGCAGGCATCGTAGACCTCGATGGCCCGTCGATACTCCAGGTACTGACTGAAGGTTTGGTGGAGACCGTCGATCCGACTCACCACGAGGGCCAGTTCGTCCATATCGAGCGGTTTGCACAAGAAGTCGGCCGCTCCGGAACGGAATGCACGGATCACCTGTTCCGCTGTGCGGCTTTCGGCCATGGCGACCACTTCCACCGACGGATTGATGCGAGTCACGTCTCGAAGTACGTCGAGGCCGCGGCCACCCGCGACCGTAGGATCCACGATCAGCAGCACAAGGTCTGGATCTGACAGTTTGATCCAGACTCGGCCGCTTTCCACATCGTCGGGCAGGACGAATTCCGTGCGGAAACCACGCCCTGCCAGAAAAAGCGCCACCTGTTTCGCCACTCCCGGATCCGGATCGACCACCAAAGCTTTTCGAGCCATTGACCACCCGCCTTGCGCATACCGGCTGATCAGGAAACCTGGACAGCTCCTTTTTACGCCCCATATATGTTACACAAAATAATCGTCGTGACAATCGAAGGAGCCCGCATATAATCCAGCCGTCGCTTTGCGGCAAAGGACCAGGCTGTGCCGGCCGCGTCGCCAAATGACCTGATGTGCAGCCATGGAGGTGGATATGCCGAGTCTTCCGGCAGGACCCTATGAAGTATTCAAGTACCTCTGCGAGCAATCCAAGCCGGTGACCATCGCCGAGTTGGCGGGCGCCACGAACCAGGACCAGGCAAAAGTGGATCCGGCCATTCGAGGACTGGTTGAACAGGGCTGGGTCGAACTGCACGAGGAGGAGTACGAGGAATTCCAGCTCGGCCCAGCCGGTGAGCTGTTTTCCGACGGTGTGTTTCCGGAACGGCGGGTCGCCAAGGCACTTGTGGATGCCGGCGGATCGACCGACATTTCGGCTCTTCCCGAAGCCGCGGGAATGGACCAAAAAATCGTTGGTCAGAGTCTGCGTTGGCTCAAGCAAAAGGGCTGGGCGAACAAGGAAGGTCGTCTCGTGGTGGCAACAGACCTGGCGAAAAACCTCGACGACACTCTGGGAGCCGATGAACAACTGGTCCGTACCCTGGCTGAGGTGAAACGGGCGACCGGGTCGGAATTGCGCGAACGAGGCGTTGATCTGGATGCCGCACTGGATCTTTTGGGACAGCGCGGCGGCTTCCTCAAGACCAAGAAGAGGGTGCGGCGCACCGCCCAGGCCACCACCGAAGGCAAAGCCGCATGGAAGGCGGGCATCGACTCTCTCCGTGAGGTCAATGAACTGACGCCCGATCTCCTCAAGAACGACGAATGGAAGCAGGTCCGTTTTCGACCTTATAATCTGGAGCTGGAGTCCTACAGTGTCATTCCGGGCAAGAGCCACCCCTTCCAGCGTGTCCTGCAACAAACGCGACGTGTGTTTCTGGAAATGGGTTTCAGTGAAGTGACCAGCCCCTACGTGGAATCAGCTTTTTGGGACTTCGATGCGCTGTTTCAGCCCCAGGACCATCCTGCAAGGGAAATGCAGGACACCTTTTACGTGTCCAGTCCGGCATGGTGCAGACTTCCGTCGTCCGACCTCGTGGAACGCGTGCGGCGGACCCACGTTGATGGCGGCGACACCGGATCGAAGGGTTGGGGCATTCCCTGGAAGGTGCAGCGGGCTGAGCGTGCCGTGCTCAGGACCCACACGACGGCATCGACCATCCGGGCCCTCGCCCAGGATTCGAATCCGCCCAGAAAGGTGTTCTGTGTGGGCCGCGTGTTCCGTCGGGAAACGGTGGACTACAAACATCTTCCCGTTTTTCACCAGGTTGACGGGATCATCGTGGACGAGCACGCGAGTTTCGCCGCGCTACTCGGAACGCTGCGTCGATTCTATGAGAAGATGGGCTTCGACAAGTTCGAATTTCGGCCTGCGTTCTTTCCGTACACCGAGCCTTCAGTGGAGGTATTCGTCTGGCACGAAAAACGGAAGGACTGGGTCGAGATGGGCGGAGCGGGCGTGTTTCGACCGGAAGTCACCGAGCCCCAAGGCTGTCGCGTTCCGGTTCTGGCCTGGGGCCTCGGGATGGAACGCCTGGCCATGTTCCGCTACGACATGTCCGACATTCGGCAGACCGTGCTGTCCGATGTTCAATGGATCAGGGAGACTCCGCAATGCCGGTAATTGGAATATCCGTCGACCTTCTAGAGAAGGGTCTGATCGAGAAGATGGATCGGGACACCCTCATCTTACACCTGCAGCATCTCGGATGCGACGTGGAAGGGTTCGCCATCCTGAGGCGATTTCGCTGCAACCGTTGCGGGCATATCGCCGAGATCACCGAAACCCAAGAACCTCCCGTGCTGTGTGGTGGCTGCGGTCTCTCGTTCAAGGACCATCCCGACCAGATGGCCGAACTCGATTCGACCGAGGTCCTTCGTATGGAGCTGCTTGCGGTGCGACCGGACCTGTTCGATCCAGGCGGCCTCGCCCGAACCCTCAACGCATATTTGGGCCATCGGGTCGGACTGAAGGAGTACGACATCGAGCCGCCTGCCGAGAGCGTGACCGTGGATCCTTCCACCCAGACCGATCTCTGTCCCAGGCCCGCCATTGCCGCGGCCATGGTCTCCGGGATCACTCTGGACGACGACTTCATCAAGGTGGTCATGAAGCTCCAGGAGAATCTCCATTGGGCGCTCGGTCGGGATCGCAAGCATGCCTCCATCGGTGTCTACGACCTTGATACCGTCACGGGGCCTTTCGAGTACACATCCGTCGAACCGGATGCACTGACTTTCGTTCCGCTCGGTTGTAATCCCGAGGAGACAGACTCGGCGATGACCCCGGCTCAGATTCTCGAAAAGCACCCCAAGGGCGTGGCATTCGCCAAGCTGCTGGACGGATTTCGGCGGTATCCGATTCTCCGGGATTCCACGGGGCGGATTCTGTCCATGCCTCCAATCATCAATAGTGAGCAGACCCGGGTCCGTCAGACCACGAGCGGATTTTTCATGGACGTGACCGGAACGAACCAGAACATCGTCAACAAGGCTCTGGCCGTCATGGTGACCTCCATCAAGGAACTTCAGCCTGACGTGGCAGTGCAACAGGTGACCGTTCGTTATCCTGATCATGAAATCGACACGCCGGACTTGACCCCGGCGACCATGCTGCTCGACCCTCAGGCCACGGCATCCCTTCTGGGCATCGATCTGGATCGGGACGACGTGGTTCGGCTCCTCGAATGCATGGGTCATCGCACCCAGGTGACCGAAGACGATCGGATCGATGTGGTGATTCCTGCCTACCGCAGCGACATCATCCATCCTCGGGATTTGATGGAGGATGTGGCGATCGCGTTCGGCTACCACAACATCGAGACGAGCATCGTTCCCACATTGACCATCGGCGCACCGGATCCGGAGCAGGAGCGTGCCGCCGACGTCCGTCAGGTCATGACCGGATTCGGTTTTCTGGAGGTCATGACCCTGGCCCTGACGTCCGACCAGGAAGCCTTTATCAAAATGAGGCTCGACGAGGACCCGAACGCCGTGATTCTGGAAAATCCTATCAGCGCCGAACAGACCATGCTTCGCCTCTCGCTTCTGCCGGGTCTGCTCGATACCCTCGCCCACAATACGAATCGGGAGTTGCCTCAGAAGCTCTTCGAGGTTGGTCCGACCTCCCATCTGGATGAGTCCGCAGAAACTGGCGCCCGTGAGCACCTCGTGGTTTCTGCGGTATTGATTGATTCCAAGGCCGGCGCCGCCGATGCACGATCCCTGTGCAAGCAGTTACTCGTGGAGCTTGGCCGGGATCCGAGTTTTGCAAATGCGTCGCTCGGTTGCTATCTCGATGGCCGCTGCGGCATCGTGTCTGTATCGGGGCGTCCCATCGGGCATCTGGGAGAAATCCATCCAGAGGTTCTGGAACATTTTGGTTTGTCCCATCCAGCGGCTGCGTTCGAATTGGATCTCTCCCTTTTTCCCCGATAGCACGTCTTGGGCCTCGATTTACGCAACTTCCACTTCGATTTTCTTTGGCCTGAGGCTCTTGGCCTTGGGTAGAACGAGTCTCAGGACACCGTCCTCCAGTTTCGCCCGAATGCCACTTTGATCGATGGCCTCGCCGACTCGGAACTTCCTCGTGAACCCTCCGATTTGGTATTCTTGGTAGGCCAGCTGTGGCATGTCTTCGCCTACTGGAACCGTCCCTGTGATCGTCAGGATTCCTTCAGCGAGGTCGATGTCCAGGTTCCCCTTCGTCACCCCTGGCATGTCCGCCACCAACGTCAAGGACTCGTCCGTCTCGTAGATGTCCACCAGAGGAGTGAAGAACAGCCCGTTTTGGGTTGGTTCGCCCGAAGCCATGTCAATCGCCCGCTTCTCGGTTACGGCCAATGCCTTCTTTTTGGACATGATGACACCTCCCGTTTCTTGGTCAGCCTTCCACCGCCACTTTCCTAGGCTTCGCCTCTTCCGCCCTTGGAACGAGGACGTCGAGCACCCCGTTCTTGTACAGGGCCTTGACCCCGTCGGCATTCATGACGGCTGGAAGCTTAATCGCCCTACTGAACGCTCCGTGGTCCCGCTCACGACGATGATAGCTCGCTTCCTCAGGAATTTCAGGCTTTCGCTCACCGGTGATGGTGATCTGGTCTCCCGTCACCGTGACGTTCAGCGTGTTACGATCCACGCCGGGCAGTTCTGCTCGAATGTGATAGACCTCGCCGTCGTCGTAGATGTTTGCAAGCGGGAAGACGCCAGAGGTCCCTGTGGTGGAGCCAACCCTGTGGAAGAGCCGATCCATCTCACTTTGCATCCTACGCAGTTCACCGAACAGATCCGCAGTGTCCCATCCGTAGAGCATGGCAAACCTCCTTTCTTGTCTGCACTATTCGATCGACCGGTCGATCCATTGTTTCGCAATAAACAAGCTAATCACGAGCACATCGCGGTCAAGCCCTCCAGATGTTTTTCTTCGGAGCGGGACCGGAGCATCCGTCTAGAAGCGCATAGACGCAGTTCTACAGGAACAGTGTGGATGACTGTGTAGATAGTAGTTGTGCGCTATTGACAGCGATAAAGATGGCCGATGCGTGTGGGCGTGCAATAGCGCTTTAGATGAGACGATGCGTTGGAGATGCTTGCCTACAGCGACAGATTCTGTCGAATATCCAAAGTGTAAAATGGCGCCATGGATTGGGCAATGCGTTCCAAATCGTCGTTTCCCCCGTCTGGCAGGACGACGGAGAGCTCCACGAAGAGATCGCCTTTTCCCCCCCCCGACTTCTTCGCAACGCCTTTGCCTCGGAGGCGCAGCTTTTGGCCGTTGTTCGATCCTCGGGGGATTTTGACCCGAACGGTGCCGTCCAACGTGGGGACCTCAACGGAGGCACCGGAAACAGCCTCAGGCACGGTGACCGGAAGTTTCATGTAGAGATCGTCTTCGTCCCGACGCAGCCAGGGGTGGGGGCGTACGTGGACCTGGAGGTACAGGTCACCATTTCCGCCACCCCTCATGCCAGGGCGTCCTTTGCCCGAGAGACGAATGGTGTCCCCATCCTTGATGCCCTGCGGAATCTTCACCTTGAGTCGCTGGCGCTTCAATATCGATCCGGTGCCGCCACAACGTGGACAGGGTGGGCCGGCGAGTTGCCCTGTGCCTGCACATTCGTCACAGGGAATCTGGATGTTGAGCATCCCTTTTCCGAGTGCTCGCCTGCCCGTACCTCCGCAGGCGGGGCAGACCCTGGGTTGCCCGGTGCGCCCTGTGCCATGACAATTCGGACAGGGTTGTGGGACCTGGACGGTCAGGTCGACCTTGCCTCCCTTGAGGGCCTGGATCAGGGCCAGTTCGATACTGGCCCTGACGTCTTGTCCTCGGACCTGCGTCTGGCGGCGGCGGCCCTGGGAGAAGCCGCCACCGAACATGGAACCAAACAGATCATCGAAGGGGATCTGCTGTCCATCGTCGCCAAAGGGGTGAAAATCCGAGCCGGACGAGGCTCCACCGCCTTGCCAGCGGGCGTACTGACGGGCCTGTTCCGGGTCGAATCCGGGCCTGAGAACCACGGGACCGAATTCGTCGTAGAGTTTTCGCTTGTCCGGATTCCCCAGGACCTCGAACGCTTCGGTGATCTGTTTGAACCGTTCTTCTGCCTTGGGGTCGTCCTTGTTCAGATCCGGGTGGTACTTTCTGGCCAGACGCTTGTACGCCTTCTTGATCTGTGGTTCCGATGCATCTTTGCCGACACCGAGCACGTCATAGAGGTCCTGATTCACCTGGGATCACCTCCTTTTGCGTCGGCCGGTCCCGCCGGCCCGCTTGACACCACGACCTTGGGCGCTACCACCAGACGACCATTTCGCCGGTAACCTGGGGTGACTTCGTCGATAATGGTTCCATGGATTTTAGGCGCCGGTCGGGCGGCGATGGCCTCGTGGAGGGTTGGGTCCATGAGTTGGCCTTTCGTCTTGATCCGTTCGTAGCCCAGGCCCGCCAGAATGGATTCCAGCTTTCTCAGGGCCAGATCGACTCCATGGCGCAGGGCTTCGGCGTCGTGAGTCTTGGTTTGGACCGCCTGTTCCAGGTCCGCAATCGCTGGGATGAGTTGCTGTAGCATGTCATCTTCTCCCCGTTGCCGGGACGATTGCAAGCGAGATTCGGCATTCCGTCGATAGTTTTCGAAATCCGCGAGCAGCCGCACATAGGCGTCGCGTTCCGAATCAATTTGGTTCGACGTGGCGTCGTTCGGCAGGGGGCCTTTGTTTTGGCTTCTCTGGTCCTGGCGTGCCTGGGGCTTCGATCCCATTCTGGTCACTCCTTACTGAGCCACCCCGATTCACGAGCATGTCCGTGCTCGATGTCGGGGCAATTCTTTGTCGCATCGTAAGACACCTGATATTCCGGCTCATGATCGTCACCAGTCACAGCCCGAAGGCGATCCTGTCCGACTGGGCCGGATCATGGCGAGTGTTCGACATGCAAAACATAAGCACGCTATCGGGGTCGGTCCAGCCCTCGGTTGCATCGGCCCTGGTGACCACCGTGACCACTGACCAATCGACCGCGAGCCCCATGAGTCGGCTGATCAGAATAAAAGTGTCATTTGGGACCGCGATCCAGCCTGTCTGGCGTTGTAGCTCCTCGGTTGCGTGCTTTTGCCAGCACGTGCCCTCGTCGTTTCGTGCCAGACGGGGGCCTCGGTGCCCCAAATTGGCAACGCTATTTTGAACACCCTTTTTATTTTCCCTTGCTCAGGAAATCCCGGATGGAGTCCACGATGGCGTCCCTGTCCCGAATCTCCGACGTGATGAGACTGTCGTGTTCGGGAAACTGCTTCCGGAGATCTTTGATGAACTGCCCCGATCCGTACGGACTCTTGACCTGGCCGTAGCAGAACATGTTGACCTGGCCCAAAAGTTCTTTGTCCAGAAGTTGCAGACAGACCGACGTGTCGTCGCCGGACCAGTTGTCCCCGTCCGAGAAATGGAAGGGGTAGATGTTCCACAATCCTGCCGGGTAGTCCTGCAGAATGATTTTTTGACAGAGCTTGTAGGCACTCGAAATCATGGTGCCCCCCGACTCTCTCGTTCGAAAGAACGTCTCCCGGTCCACCTCTTTGGCTTTGGCGTCGTGGATGATGTAGCGGGACTCGATGCCTCGGTACTGGGTCCTGAGCCAGGCGTCGATCCAGTAGGATTCGATTCGAACGATTTCTTTCTGCTCGTCCCCCATGGAGCCAGAGACGTCCATCATGTAGATGATGACCGCATTGGACTGAGGCAGCGTTTCCGTCTTCCAGGAACGATATCGTTTGTCCTCGCGGATCGGGATGATGATGGGACTCTCTGGTCGATAGGTCCCCGATGCGATCTGCCGCTTCAGTGCCCGTTTGAAGGTCCGTTTGAAGTGACGCAGCGACTCGGGCCCGGTCTGCCGAATTCCGGTATAGCGTTCTTTGATCGTTTCGAGTTGGTGTACGCCTTTGGGCTGGATGTTGGGCAGGGCGAGTTCCTCTCCGAGTAATGCCGCCAGTTCTTCGACCGTGAATTCCACTTCGAGTTCGTGCTGTCCGGGCTGTTCGCCGGCTTTGCCCTTGCCCTGTCCCTTGTCTCCCTCGCCAACGGGGTCGCCCACGTCGCCCTTGCCCTGACCGACCCCCTTTTCACCTCCATAGCGAAACTTGGGAATGTTGATTTGGGGCATGGGAATGGAGACGCGATCCTTGCCCTTCGGGGCGATGAGATCTCCGCGGCTGATGTACTTGCGGAGGTTCTCCTTGATCTTGCCCCGGACGATTTGGCGAAAGCGCCTTCGGTCGATGTCGATGCGTTCAGCCATGAGTTCCTGCTATTCCTTGGCGTCGCCTCGGGCAAAGATGGATGCCACGTAGTTCAGGACATCCGTGGAACAGATTTCACAATAGCCGTACTGGCGGATCATCCGGTTCTTGATCACGTCGATTTTGGCCTGATCCTCGCGATCCACCACCGACGACACCACGCTCGACAGTTTGATGGCATCCTTGCGATCCTCGAATAGCTTGAGCTCCAATGCACGCCGGAGTCGCTCGTTGCTCTTGTAGTCGAACTTCTTCCCTTCCAGGCTCAAGGCGCCGATGTACTTCATGAGTTCCAGCCGAAAATCGTCTTTGCGACTCTCGGCGATGTCGATCTTTTCTTCGATGGAACGCATCAGGTGCTCATCGGGTTCACGACTCTCACCCGTGTACCGGTCCTTGACCCGTTCTTCCTGGGTATAGGCCTTGACGTTTTCCAGGTAGTTGTCGCACAGCGTCTCGATGGCTCGTTCATCTGCACTGACGGCACGTTGCACCTCATTTTTTACGAGCTCCTCGTATTCCTGTTTGACCACGGATAGCAGTTCGCGATACCGCTCGCGTTCTTCTTCGGACGTGATGAGACTGTGGTGCTTCAGGCCACTCTCCAGCTCTCGAAGAACCATGAACGGGTTGATGCAGCCCTCGGATTTTTCGGACACCAGGGCATTGGAGAGCTTGTCCTGGATGTACCGGGGCGAGATTCCTTCCATGGCTTCGTGGGTCGTCTCCTTGCGCAATTCCTTGACGTGGTCCTGGGTGAATCCGGGCAGCAGCTTGCCATCGTATAGCTTGAGTTTCTGTAGCAGCGTGACGTCGCTGCGTTTGGGTTGTTCGAGTCGGGTCAGCACGGCCCACATGGCTGCCATTTCCAGCGTGTGTGGCGCGATGTGTTTGCCTCGAATTTTGTCGGTCGCATAGTCCTTCGTGTAAATTTTCGTTTCCTCGGAAAACCTCGTGATGTACGGAACGTCAACTTTGATGGTCCGGTCCCTGAGCGCCTCCATGAATTCGTTGTTGAGGAGCTTTCGGTATTCGGCCTCGTTCGTGTGCCCGATGATGACCTCATCGATATCGGTCTGGGCGAACTTCTTCGGCTTGATCTTGTGTTCCTGCGTTGCTCCGAGCAGGTCGTAGAGGAACGCCACGTCCAACTTCAAAATTTCGATGAACTCCACGATGCCCCGGTTTGCAATGTTGAATTCGCCATCGAAGTTGAACGCCCTGGGGTCACTGTCCGACCCGAATTCGGCAATCTTGCGATAGTTGATGTCTCCTGTCAGTTCGGTCGAGTCCTGGTTTTTCTCATCCTTGGGTTGGAACGTGCCGATGCCCACGCGGTCTTTCTCACTCATCACCAGGCGCTTCACCTTGACGTGAGACACCACCTTGGACCAGTCCCCCTTGTAGTGGGCCATCAAATCACGATAGATCTGTCGGCAGGACGGATCGAGTTCTCCCTCTACGTGTAGGGAATACTTGTACCGGCTCGGATTGGCGACGAGATCCGACAACACCTGGTCCCGCTGGTCCTCGGGAATGAGGTGGAGCGGCTCTTCGTGCATCGGGCAGGCGTAATGCTCGATCCCACCGGAAATGTGCTTGAGTTCGGGCGGAAGCACCCACTCGAAGGTGAACAGACGACCTGCTGGTGTTCTTGAGTAATTCTCTAGACCCTTCTTGAGGAGTCGGACGATGGTGGACTTGGAGCTTCCCACGGGGCCGTGCAGCAGGATGACACGGCGTTCGGGGCCGTAACCATGGGCAGCGCTTTTTATCACGTTTACCAGCCGCATCAGGGAAATGTCCAGCCCGAAAATGGCGTCATTACCCTGATTGAGTTCGTCCTTGAAGAAGTTGTAGACCACGATCTTTTTCTTGTGGTCGATGTATTCCTCCTGCCCATAGGACAGGATCATGTCGTAGATCCGTTGGAATGCCGTCCGAATGACTGCCGGGTTCTGTGAAACCAATTCGAGATAGTCTGCAAAAGATCCTTGCCAGTGCAAATCCTGATACTCGGCGACATTCTGCCTCTTTGCGATTTCAGCAATCAACTTGTTGACATCGGTCTGCGTCTTCGCCATGTGGAACCTCCGTGGTCGGCCGAAAAAATTCAAAGCGAGTTTACCTCGATTACCAATGGACCGGCAGCTTTTTTTTGGGATGTCCCAGCGCCGTTGCAATGGAATCGACCGGGTCGTTGGCTGAGATGTCATGCCGCGGCTAATGGTAGCGAAACACCTTGAACAGCGGTCCCTTGGTGATCTCCAACATGAAACCAAAACGGAACGAGATGAGCCTGGTATGCGAATCCACGAGACGCCGCGGCGGATTTGGAAACGGTGCCGCCGCCTTGAAGGCTCGAATCGCCTCGTCGTCCAAAGCATCGATGCCGCAGGGTTTTTGGATCACGATGTTCTTGAGCCGCCCGTCGGGATACAGCCAAACCTTGACGATGGTCAATCGAGAGGCGTCCCCGTAGATCTCGCCGGTCGGGTCCACCCGACGGTATACTTTTCCCGGCTGCCATTGCTGTGCCACCGCGCCCTTGACGCGGTTGAAGAACGAGGCGAAGCGCCAGCGCTTCGTATCGAGCAGGGTCTTTGCCCCCTCGGGGACGTTCTTGAGTGCGTCGGGGAAGGCGGACCCAATGGCTGAGGCTAGGGCCCGATCCGACAGGGCCAGATTCTTCCGCGTCAGGCGATGTCCGACCCGACCGCCCTTGGGACGATTCTCACCAGGACGGCGTGGTGCCTCCAAACCAGGTCGGGTCTGGCGCCCGGGTCTCATGGCCAGTGGCGACGGAGGAACCGTGGCGGTTCCCTGGTTCGGGTTCGAGGATGGGGCCGGAGGTCCGGATGGCCCACGACGACCGGTGCCGACCCTATGGGCTGATTCTTGGGTCAGCACCTTGGTTGCTTTGCGTCCTGGCGCCTTGGATTCCCTCTTTACCTTGGAGTCGAACTCACTGAAAAATCGTGCCTTGCTCGGTTTTTGCTCGTGCTTTGGCGGCGTGATGGTGACGATCTGATGGTCCGGACGAGGTGTCTCGCCCGGTTTTGGAATCGTCTCTTCGATGTTCACGTTGAACTCATGGACCCGGTAGGATTTGTCGCCGCCCAGGCCCCACCGATTTATTACGTACCAGCCCGACACGAATAAAACGGCATGGAGCAGCAAGGCGACCAGCAATGCCACCAGAACGAACCGCCATCGGAACCGTCTCCTCCGGCCAGCCATGGGTCACGTCGCCTCCGTGTATGGGGCCGTCGGCCGCAACGACCGACATCGCCCCAAGCGTCTCTACGTCCTTACTATACGTCACCGGCCCGCCCAGGGCCAGACGGGCGCCTCGAGGCGCCAAATTGGCTTACCCTATTCTGAACAGCCTCCTATGGATCAGCCACAAAGGCTGGAAGTAACGCACGGAACGGAGCGTCGTTGGGTACATCGAGTCGGCTGCGCACCCACGAAACCAGCCTGGCCAGTTCGTCCAGGCCGAGCAAGCAGGAGGTTTCCATGGCAGCGAGCAGATCCGTCCGGATCCTCCAATCGTCGAAGAGTCGGTCCAGGGCCGTCCACCAGGGAGCTTCGTTGGGTTTAGGCGCTTCGGCCAGCGGTTCCAAGGAATCCGGCCAGATCCATCCTGGGTCTGTCTGTGTCATGGGCACGGTGGGCACTGCGAGGCGCAGGGCCCAGGACCGCGCCCAGGATGCAGGCCCCACCAGGAGTTGTGCGTGACGGACGAGGGCCATGGACATCGGGGCGTCGAGATCCATGGGGCCGAACACGTCGTGTCGAATCCGGCTGGATCGAGCCACCGACGCACAGGAACAAACCTCTGCGGCATCACTGCCGAGGAGGATGCATGGCAGACCTCGTTCCGCGGTCAGGTAGTCAGCCACCCTGGCCAGTGCTACGGGAAACGCCGGGTTGTGAGCATCGAGCCGCCCAGGAGCCAGCGCGGTGTAGCCATCGACATCGAATCCATGCATGGAGGCAAAGGCGCCCACAGCCCCTGGATCCGCAGGACGACAGGCCCACGACGGATCGAGCCATCCAGCACCTGTTTGACCCGCCGAGGATCCTCGATCGTCCCGATTCGTGGAAGACCATACGGTGTCGGGCTGCGACCCGCCGACCACCAGATGCTGGAGCCAGGCCGGCCAGGAAGGCACCTCGCGCGCCGTGACCGTCGATCCCAACGCCAAGCCGCGACTTTTCATTGCGGTCACCGCCATCTGCGCCCATTGCCGCACCGAGCCAGGTGCCCGACCATCTGGAAGAGACAGATCGAGTAGCCCACTGAGCAAGGATCCAAGAAATGCTCCATTGGGCGGAGGCGTCCCGGGCCGAACCAGAAGCACCGAGGCAGCGGTTTTGTCCCAGACCTCGGATATCGAGGCCATATTCGGCGAGGAACCGTGCGGGTCTCCCGAAATCGAAGCGCTCGCCCATGCTCCTTGAGACGAAATGGATGGATCAATGGTGGGCCCTCTTCCCACGACCTTGATTCCCACTGGTGCGCCATGCAGAAGGGACGTCCATCCGCGCGCCGTGGCATCGGCCCACAGATTTTTGCCCTCCCATCCAACGAATACAAGTTTCAGTTGACGTGTCGTCACTGCACCCTCCTGACGGATTGTCTTCGATCAGTATCGAGGAAAGAACTCGGGATGGTCGGCCTGGTAGTCATCAAAGCTGTCCAGTTGTGCCTGCGCCGCATGGCGCACCATGATGCGCCGGAGGTGTTGGAGTTGATCCAGGGTCCAGACCTGCGGAGTCGTGGGCACGGACGGCGCATTCGGGTCCTTGTCGATGGTGAGCAGGGGGTCCCCCTGGATCATCATTCCGAGGTGCCATTCATCACTCAGTCTGCCCGTCTGGTTGTACCAGGTCAAGAAAGCTTCGCCCCAAGGATGACCCTGTACCAACGGGTCGAAGAAATGAGATGGAGAGTACATGCCTCCGATTTTAGTGGTCCCGACGGTCGCCAACCCATCATCGGTCTTGAGCAGATACGTACTCGCCAGATTCGTGCCGGTAAATCGCGACGCGGAACAATCGAACAGATCGAAAAAGGACCCTTGGTAGTTGCCTGCCGCAATGTCCGACACGCGGATATCGCCGCCACCGGTTCCGCTCACACGCATGAACGTAGGGGTCGCATGGATCCACTGGTACACGAACTCTGCTCCAGGACCAGTCATTTCGCTGATGTAGGCGGCCTTCGTGGTCTCGCTCGTGTCGGACAGCATGTCGATGGTGCCGTAGAGACCATCGAGGCCGAAGGTGTTCGCGTTACTCGACCAGTCGTCATCGAAGAACAGAAACGCTGCCTTCCTGGCCAGGGATCCGTTCGTTCGATAGTCGTGATCCTTGTCGAAATAGGCCTGATATTCGGCCGCCGATCCCGTGATGAGCCGAGACGTGTAGATGTCCAGCACGAGATCCCCGTGGGCATCGTACTTTCCGTCGTTGTCTTGGTCGGTCCATGTGGCGTCCATGGTTTCGAGGAAGATATCTGTGGGAAACTCTTCGGGCGATTCAAAGGACGTGCGTTCGTACCAGGCGGCCGGCAAGTTCCCAATGAGCCAGGCTCCTTCGATCGCATAGTCATCGAACTGTTGATGGATGAGATTCTTGAGCGCACCCACGTCCCCACCGGACCAGGTCTCGATGCGCACTTTCCAATTCGCTGTCGCCGTGTCGCTTACGTACCGCTGGAGCGCACTGTTGAGCGAGGATGAAAGGCTCTGTTCCACCAGGACCACCAGGTCGTAGTCGCAGTCTTGGGGGCAGGACGCCACGTTCTCCCCCTCTTCGCAGATTCCATCGGCACAAAGCGTCTGGCTGCAGGTAAACCCGTCGCCGTGCCAGCCGTCGTTGCAGGTGCAGGTGAAACTCCCCTCGGTGTTCGCACACGTGGCATGGGCGTCACAGCCCGCCTGACTCGTGGCGCATTCGTCGATGTCCTGACATGTGGTTCCATCACCGGAAAAGCCATGGTTGCATTGACAGGCGGAGTCCACGCAGACGGCGTTCGTGTCGCAGGCGTCCTCGTGGTGGCAGCCGGCATCCGGGTCACAGATGTCCTTGGTGCAGCCATCCGAATCGTCGCAAGAAACAGGCGAATAGTGACAGATCGAATCGTCGCCACAGGACTCGGTGGTGCAGGCATTGCTGTCGTCGCAATCCTCGTTTTTGTCGCAGGCGACAATCGCCGCGTCCAGCAACGAACCATCATTCAATCCGCCATCAATGATCGGACCACCATCTTGGGTGGTGCTGCCATCGCCGCCCTTGTGGAGCGCAACGACTCCAAGGTCACAGCCCGAAGCTACGATGACTCCGCAAGCCGTCAGCAGTCCCAACAACAAATTCCATCGACGATGCGTTTCGTGACGCAACATACCACAACCTCCTCGTTCATACGCGGACCATGGGCCAATACATCAGCCCAAAATATGGCTTCGACGTGATTCGACAGTCCGGGCGAAAGCTATTATATAACAAAACAGCTGTTTTGTTCAGCACGTACATCCACTCATCCACTCGACCAGCCGGTAGCACCACCACATCTGTCTTGGGGTTGTGACGCAGACCCGACTCTGCTAGCGTCTGGAATCATGAACGAACCATTGGAACAACGAAGACCATGCATCCAGCGCGGGACGAGCCCCGGCCTTCCACATTTTCGGCGGCTGTCGAATCCGCTCTGCACCACGGTGTTCATGGAGGTCCTCTTGGTCGTCTTGGCATGGACCGGCGGGTTCGGTTTTCGGTGCCATTGCAACTTGGAGCCTGGTCGGATCCGATCCGTGACGATGCACGGATCCTTTGATCCGCAAACCAAGACTCTCGGCCTCGTCGTTGCCACGTTCAGTCCGCTGCAGGACCGGCTCGTCACGGCAGTCGTCTACGAAAATCTCGAGCCTGAGTCTGAGGTGCGTGTCCGGTGGTATTTCCTGGACAAGCGCCCCCTGGCAGCCAACGCATTCCCCAAAATGAAACGGACACAGCAGACAAAAAGAGAAGCCAAGCAAAAACATGGGAAGCCCTGGCTGTTCCGTACTGGACTCAAGGTGGTGGATGGAACCGGCCGGGTTACGTTCGGAGCCACGCGTCGCCGAGGTCCCTGGCCATCGGGTCACTACGAGGTGATCACCACCCTCGATGGCAAGGTGGTGGCCAAGGTCCGATTCGAGGTGTCTGCGAAGACCGAGTACCGCATCCAATGCGGCAGCGAAGCATGGCCGGTTTCGATGGGGACGACGGCGCCCGTTTCCTGTCGTGTCGAGGTGCTCAATCCATTGGCGGGCAAGCACCTCCGAATCGTGTGGAAACGCGCGGGCGTGGACGGGGCGTTCCATTTTTTCGCAGAAAGTCCGTCGTTGGTTCTCAAGCAGAGTCGTCGCTACACATTTACCTTGCCAAGGCCGGCTCTGGGATACTGCCCGGGGATCTACCGAATCGATGCCTTCATCGATGACGAGTCGGCTGCGACGCGGGTGTTTTGGATCGCCGGGCGCCCCCGGACGTCTCCTTTGGATTCAGCGAAGCAGTGAGGGGCGGACGAAGTCGAGGTACTGGCGGTACAGAAACGATGGACCGCCACGCAGGCGGCCCGAATGCTGCAACACGACTACCGAATCCAGGCCGAGCAGTTTCCGTGCCTTCAGCCCGGATAGGGCTCGGGCTGCCTTCCGGCGGCGATCCGACTGGGTTTTGGTAATTCCGGCCAGGATGAAGAACCTTGGTGCTGCAGGTCCTCGCCACGAACGAACCACGCGACCACCATGGAGCGCGAGTACCTGGCGTCGATAGGCCTGGGCAAGCATTACTGTTTTGGCGAAACGCGCATACTGTCGTTCCAGAGACTTGGCCACCGCGAGTTGGCGTGCTGCTGCCGCCTTGCCTCGCTGTTGGAGAAACTGCGCATAGCCACGGCGATACAAAGCATTGACCGGATTTCCGGCAATGGCG
Organism: Deltaproteobacteria bacterium; assembly: GCA_021162935.1. Taxonomy (GTDB): domain Bacteria; phylum Myxococcota_A; class Polyangia; order HGW-17; family SLPX01; genus JAGGXR01. Next base: position 14,926 of record JAGGXR010000102.1, on the reverse strand, counting down.
AGTCGATGCTGGCGCTCAGCCTCGACGAACTTACGACGGCGGGCAAGGGCCAGGGCGAGACCGTGGTGGGCCGTAGCGAGCGACGGCATTCTGGCCAAACTGTAACGAAACATTTTTTCTGCGCGGGGGTAGGCGCCCGTCTTCCAGTACAGATGTCCGAGGCGCGCGAGGTTCACTGCATCGGTGGGATCAGCGCGAACGGAACGCTCCAGGTCGGAACGGGCTCGGACGATCTTTCCCTCTCGGATGGACAGGGCCGCCCGCAATGCCAAAGCCTGCGGATCGGAAGGGTCGCTGCCCAGGGTCCGTTCGACCCAGGTCGCCGCTGCCTTGTAATCGCCTGCAAGATATCGAGCGCGGGCGAGCACGAAATAGGCCTCGTGCACGTGGCCCCAGGTGGCGATCACCCGGCGCGCCGTGGCTTCGGCGGACGACAAACGATGCGCCGTGACATACAGATGGGCCAGGGTGAGCAGGACCTGCTGTTTGTTGGGAAAGGTCCGAAGCGCTTGGTCCACCATGTCGATCAGCCCGGCCACCGGGTCGGGATAGAGCCTGGGATCCATGATGTCCCACGTCTTCGAGGCCGCCAATGCCAGGCTGTCCACCGCGGCCGCATGGGACACGGATCGACAGAGCAGAGCCTTGCCCACCAGGTACCGAGGCAGGTCTCCTCCCAAACTCAAGGCGGCGTTCATGGCGTGGCAGGCGCGAACGGGAGATCGTCGCGCCAATAGGCGAGCGAGCCAGTACTGGACAGCAGGGAGTTCGCCCGCGGTCCGTGCGAGCTTTTCCAGCATGAGCCTTGCTGTCGTCGGCCGACCTGCTGCAAGGTGGCAGAGAGCCAGCGCCGCACGCACCGCCACGTCGTTCTTCCATCGGCGGGCCCGGTCGAGCCGTACACAGGCCTGGTCGAGTTTTCCGTCGGCGGCCAGGGCGGCTCCTTTGAGGGCTTCGGTCCACATGCGTCCCCGTGCGGAATTTTGGGCCCAGGCAGGGCCTGGGACCAGATCGGACAGCAAGGCCACCGCAATCACGATCACCATCCGATCATGCACCGTCATACCGTTCTTCGCCTCCATCGACCGCCACTGCTTTCGGTCATCGCCCATCAGTAGTTCTTCCCGACGTAGAAATAGAACCGCACGGCATTGGCTTCGAATCCGTAGGCCACGTCCACGCCCAAAAGTGGCATGGCCACTGCCTTGACGTGCAGCCGCAGCCCCGTGCCGATGCTCTCCAGGAAAGAGGCTCGGTCCTTGGGTCCGGGCTCGAAGGCGAGGTGATAGCGACGCACGCCGTTGTGTTCTTCGTAGTAGGGCCGTTTCTTGCCACCGTCACGAAAGAAGATCCATGCGAACCGGTAGTAGAACACCTGCCGGAACGAAAACCACCACACGTGAAACAAGGGGACCGAATAGGCCGCCTTGACCGACGTGTCCATGTCTCCCAGCGCCTGCCGGTACACGTAGCCTGGTAGGTAGCTGCCGCCCATGTACAGCTCTCGATGATAGGGCGCCCCATAGGCCTCTTCGTGCTTGGCGAACAGTTCCAGCACGTGGCTTTTGAAGAACCGAAATGCCTTGTATCCGGAAACCGACCACTTGACGTACTGGAACTGGGAGCCAAGGTGCGGGTGGGAGATGTCCATCTTGAATCCCACTGACCATCCTTGCTTGATGCCGAACAGGTCCAAAACCGTGCTGTATCCGATGCCGAGCTGGACGATTCCCTCACGTCGATACCGCCAGAATTTTCCCTTCGCATAGGTATGGTCCAGATACGTTCCGTCTTTTTGTCGAAATACGATGGGGCCGCTGTAGGAGCCGCCGTACTCGTCCCATGGGGTGGCGCAGTCTCCCGTCTGGCCGTCTGGTCCCGTTTGGAACGGACACTTGGGGTGGTTGAAGGCGACCAGGGCGAATTTGTATCCGATCCTGGTCTCCAGTTTTCCCCACCACTTGTAGCCCAGGGTCATGGTCGCCGAAAGCTGCTGGACCCACAGGGACCGAATCGACTGGGCATCGTGCAGAGGTTTGCCCAAAATCCGCAGGTACTCCTTGAAGAGCTGGCGTTTGAATCCGAGGCCCACCTTCAGCACGAATCGCGACCCGTGGATACTCGGGTCCTGGTACCCGACCCCAAGATATTGGGAATCGGTCAGGTACGCACCAGCCACTCCAAGCCGTTTACCCCATCCAAAGAGGTTTGCCTCTCCGTACGCCAACGCGCCGCCCCATCGACCCTGCTGCCAGGTGAACATGGGGGCGATGAACCAGGACCATCGGTCCTTGCATTCCAAAAAGATTGCTGCCCAGCCGGGACGGTTCGGGATTTCTTCCCACAGAATGGACACCTTGCGAAACACCTTCGTGTTGATGAGTCGTTTGCGCACGCGATCCACGTATTCGGGCGTGATGAGATCGCCCCGATGGATCTCCGACATCGCCCGCACCGTTTCCTTCGAGGTTTTGGTGACTCCAATGACCGTCACCTTCCAGACCCGCAGGATTTTCTTCGACGCGGTCGCGTCTGCTGCTTTGGTGCCGGTTCCTCCGGATCCGTCCGACGAGCCCTGCGAACCAGGTGCGCCATGGATACCAGAACCAGTTTTCGTCCCGCCTCTTTCGCCCACGCTGCCGCCGGCACCGGCAGCTTGCCCGGCAGGCCTTGTCTTGGCGTGGCTCCAAGGCATGGTCCAGGATCGTTTCCATCCGGGCCCATGGCCCTTGAGCGGCACCTTTCCATTGGTCTGTGCCCTGGTTCCAGCGCTCGTCCGTGGTTTGGCCGCGTTTGCACCCTTGGTGCCCCGGCCAGGCTTTCCCTGCGGCTGTGGTTTGGCCGCGTTTGCACCCTTGGTGTCCTGGCCAGGCTTTCCCCGCGGCTGTGGTTTGGCCGCGTTTGCACCCTTGGTGCCCTGGCCAGGCCTTGATGCGTTGCCCGCCTTGGCGCCCTTGCCCCCGCGTCTCGGTTTCCGCCCCTTTGCTGCCCTTGCGCCCTTGCGCGGCTTTGCCTGTCTGGCCGGCTGGGGCTTGTAAACCTGCTGATACACGATTTGGGCTTCTGCCTGCCCTGCCACGAACAGCACGACCAGCGAGGCGAGGAGCGTGAGGCGATGCGATACAGAATGCCTCATGGCCGAGCGCTCCCCGATCGCACGAGCGGTGGCAGGCCAAATGGGCCGAGCACGTTGACCAAACCACCCAGTCTGTGCTGTTGCCACCAAAGGGAGCCTCCATCATGGGCGTCGGCATCCAGATCGCCGCGATTCGGTGTGGACTTTTGGGCTGGGTAGGCAGGCAGCAAGTCTTCGACCAAGAGGTCCGCGTTGAACGTGGCCCGGTTCCGCTCGAATCGAAACGCCGCGGTCTGCCCGACGTCATGGGCACGTACCAAATCCATAGCCCGCTCGACGGAGGTGACCGTGTTGTCGTCGATGGCCATCACCACGTCTCCACTGCGCACGCCCTTGGCTTCGGCGTCTTTGCCAGGATACACATGGTCCACCACCACCTCATTGCCCGACGCCCGAAGAGAGAGGCCCACGAAGACGAACTCTCTTGGGTCGAGATGCGTCATGCTCTGATATCGCGCCAGCAGCATTGTTTGTCTTGGAATGTCCAGGGCCACGAAAAATTCCCGCAGGAACGTGTCTCCGAGGAGCAGGGACACAGGGCGCCCCAGTTCTGCTTCGAGCGACTGGAACGCCACGGCGTCTTGTACCACCATGCAGGGCAGCGAATGAGCGACCGACGTGCCCACGGACAGGGACGCCACCCGAATCATGGATGCGTCTGCCAGACCATCTGCCGTGTCCACCTCCAGGCCGTCGAGCCTGGGTCGTGTCGGGTCGTCGGTCATGAGGTCCTTTGCCAGGTCCGGGCCCAGCAGCACCGCCGAGGCACCCGTGTCCACCACGGCGGTCACGGTACGGCCCTCGACCATCACGTCTACGAGCAGTCTGGTGGCGGGAACCGACAGACGCACGTCACCTGGCAGGATCATGATTCCGCCGCCAGCCACCTCCAAGGAAACGGATCGGGAATCTGCCACCGGAGACGCGGCGGCAACGTCGTCGCTCGTTCGGGCCAAGGTCACCGTGTGTGCCTGGTCGTCCAGGGCCAAGCAGAAATGATCCAGGATGTCGGCTCCGATGATGCCGTCGAGAGGCTGCGACGGGCTGAACAAGGCTGCGGCAACCAGCCTCCGATTAAAGAAGTGGAGGCCGAAAGCATCGATTTCGTATCCGGACAGGAGCCGTGGGTCCGATCCGATTCCCGTGTCCAGCCCTTGCGATGCGAGGAAGCCCAGGTCCACCGCTGAAACGGGCGACCCCGTGTCCAGGAGGAACAGGCCCTGGATGGGCGACGCATCGCTCGGCGGCACGATCATGGCCTCGACCGCCGGTGCCCAGGCAACCAGGGTCGCCTGCTCGGCCTGGCCCGGATCACCATCGTACGAAAATCCATGGCCAGTGCCGCAGCCGCCAGCGATGGATAGCGCCACCAGGGTCACACATGCCAAGACGGTCGACTGCCACCGGGGCGTATCTCGACCTGGTCGAAGGAAACGGACGCAATGAAAACGAAGGCTCACCATGACATCCATCCTACCAGGCCCACGGCTCGGGGCAAGACCTCCCGCAATTTCCGTCATGCCATAGACTGGACAGGGCTGCCGACCTGAGCCATACATGGCCCATGTCCAGCGCAGGAAAGGTCATGGCACCTGAGGGACCAACCCCGTCGTCATCCGATTCTACCCCACGAATGTCCGGTGCACAGAAGCGATTCCGACTGGGAGCAGTGCTCGTCGTGGCCACGGCGCATCTCGTGCACGATATCTTTTCCGCGTTCCTGCCGCCGATTCTGCCGTTGCTCATTCGAAAGCTCCACATCGATTACACGCGGGCAGCTCTGTTGAACGTGGTCCGCCAGGTTCCAAGCCTCCTGAATCCATTCATGGGCCTGTGGGCCGATGGCGGACGACTTCGGTTCTTGCTCGCCCTGGGACCAGCGCTCACCGCTACGGCCATGAGTCTGCTGGGCTGGGCGGACAGCTACGCCATGGTGACCCTGCTTCTCTTAATCGTGGGGATCGGTGTCACCTGTTTCCACGTGCCGGCTCCCGTGCTCATCAAACAGGCGTCAGGCAACCGTGTGGGCCGCGGAATGAGCCTCTACATGCTGGGAGGGGAAACGGCTCGCGCCCTAGGCCCAATCGTCATCGTGGCGGCCGTGTCCTGGTGGGGCTTCGAAGGCACCTGGAGGCTCATCCCGGTAGGCCTGGTCGCCTCGGCCCTTCTGGTGGTACCGCTCTTTCGAATGAAGGAAGATCAGCCCAACCCGACAAACACCAAACCACCCCTGCCCATTCGAGACACCCTGATTCGTCACAGACGCTTCTTGCTCGGCATGGCGGCCTTCACGTTTCTGAGGGCCATGCTTAAGTCGTCTCTGACGCTTTTTTTGCCCACGTATCTCATGGCCCGAGGAGAACGGCTCTGGTTCGCCGGAGCCGCATTGACCATTATGGAGGTCGCGGGCGCGGCGGGCACGTTGCTGGGCGGCACCCTGTCGGACCATCTGGGGCGAAAACGACTCCTTGTGTTCGTGTCGGCAACAGGCCCGCTTGCGGCCCTCGTGTTTCTATCCATGCACGGGTGGGCCTCTCTGCTCCTGCTGATCCTGGTTGGCTTCATCGTTTTTGCGTCGAGCCCGATCCTGTTGGCCCTGGTTCAGGAAACTGCTCGGGAACGCCCAGCCTTTCTCAACGGCATCTACATGACCATTTCGTTTGCGGGCAGCTCCGTTGCCGTCCTGCTCGTGGGCTGGCTCGGCGATCTCATGGACCTCCACCAGGCCCTCGTGGTCGCGTCACTCGCGTCACTTGGGACCGTCCCCGTGGTGTTTGGCCTACCGGATCCTCCAGCCCGCCCGAGCGAACCCTAAGATTTCGAAACAAGCCGCAAACAAGGGTCGTTCTACGGATTCCACCAGTTCGGGATGCAACCGTCCCAGTCCACTGAGGTGTACTGGGTGCCAAAACGATCCTGCGAAAAATCCACGTTGTGCGATCTCGTGCCGATGCCGTATGCGTTCGTGGCCTTGGTGCCACAGGAAGCTGTGGATGTCTGGGCTGGGTGCGCCACCACGTTGTCGAACACGATCATGTCATGGACATCGTCGATGAGCAGGCCCTGCTGGGCACGGTCCACCACGTTGCCGAATACGGTGCCGCTGTGCACGTCGGTGATGTACCAGGCGTCGGATCCCAGGTAGAGCCCAATGCCGCAGCGATGCTGCGTCCCGCAGTCGATGATGTTTCCGACGGTGTCCGTGCCCGTGTAGTCACCGCTTGTGCCGTTTCCGCCGTTTCCATCTGGCCACGCATGGAGCATCACCGCGGCAAAGGAGCTGGATGCGAACGCGGTCGAATGGGACAAGACGTTGTCGCGGATCTCGCAATCCACGCAGCCTCCGAAGATCAGGTCTACGTCCGTATTGTCCATGATTCGGTTTTCGCAGAACACCGATTGTCGGCCATCGTGCACCGTCAGGCCGTCGGACCACATACCTTCGTGATCGTGCACACCGTTGGACGCAATCGTGTTGCGCCAGACGAGGACGTTGTGCCGCACCCCGGACACCTCGCAGCCTGTTCCGCACAGGGCGTTTTGCGTGACGCTGTTGGTGAGGCTGCAGTCGTCACAGACCATCTGGATGTTGTAGCCGTACTGGTTGTCGTACGAAGCGCAATGTTGCGCAGAGGCAGTCTGGGACCGACCCGATTTGTTGCCGTCCACCACGATGTGATCCAGGGCTGCTCCATTTTGGAGGACTCGCAGGACGCCCAATGTGTCCGCAAACGAGGCGGATGCCACGAGTACGGCGCAGCCCGTTCCGCTGGTGTCACAAGGTGGATCGAACAGCGTGGTCTGCTCGGTCCTGAAGGTCACGGGATGGGATGCAATCAGAATTTGGTGGTCCAACTGATAGCGCCCTGCCGGCAACTCCACGAAGGCGCCCGCAGGGGCTGCATCGATGCAGGCCTGAATAGTGGACGACGCGTCCGTCTGTTGGTTGGCCAAGGCCCGGGCGGCCTCACAGACCTCCACCTGCTCCGTGCCTACGTAGATGCGCAGCGGTTCGGAACGTTGACCGAACCAGGCCACTCCCTCCTTGAGCATCCGCCACTCGAAGTCGTAAAAACCTGGGCTCGACGGCGCGGTCACAGAGAAGGAAAAGGTCTTGTCCTGCCCGGTGGCAATGGATTCCGCTGCACTCAGTTCGACGCGGCTCAGCCCCCACGTCGCATTGTCCTGAGGCCGCTGGGCACCCAGACGATACTGGTCCGCCGCCGTCCAGGTGTCCCTACCCACGTTCCGCATTGTGACGGTCACCTGAAACTGGCCGCCGAGCGATACGGACGCCGGCACCACTTCGGACAGGAACGCGGCGTCCCGGTCCCGAACGGACAAACACCGTCCGGCGTTGCAACTCCAGTCCCCGGTGCGGCAATCCCGACAGGTCTCCGCCGACAGACCACAGGCCGCGTCCGACTGTTGGGCTACGGCCACGCATTGGGCGTTTGCGTCACAGCATCCGCTGCAGTCGCTGTCCTGGCAGGATCCGCCGCATCCGTCGTTTGCACCGGCACATTTCTCGGAGCAATCGGGATGGCAGTTGGAGCAGCCCGTCTGGGTGCAGTTCTGACCGGATGGACAGGACTGCCCGGTCGCCTGGCAGACACAGGTTCCCTGATTGCAGACATCGGTCCTGTCGGACGATGTGCAGTCGGCACAGGATTCCCCGCCGGTTCCGCATTGGGACGCTGTTTGATTCGCTGAGCTTACGCATTGGTGTTGGTCGTTGCAGCAGCCCGCACAATCGTTGATCTGGCACGTGCCGTTGCAGCCGTCGTCCGCCCCGACGCATTTGTCTGCGCAATCCGGATGGCAGTTGGAGCAGCCCGTCGCGAGACAAATTTCTCCAGGATCACAGGACTGCCCGGCCGCGCGACAGATACATGCGCCCTGGTCACATGTGTCGGTTTCGTCGATGGCAGTGCAGTCCTGACAGGCCTGTCCGGAAACCCCGCAGGTCTGATCCGACGACGACGTGCATTCCCCGTCTCGGCAACAGCCTTGAGCACAGGTGTCGGGTCCGCAGGTTTCGGCATGGTGCCCACCGCCGCCACAACCGACCCAAATCCCGAGGGTCGACAGAAGCCCACCGACCAGAATCATCCCACCAGCGAATCGGTTTCGCCGTATTCTGTGTCGCACGGCCCAATCCACATCGAACGCGGCTTTCTCGAATGTCGACATTGGTTCACCTTTCCCCAAAGAACAAGGAAGGACCACTCGAGCATCAGCGGGCATAACCACTGAAATTCCCCACCAGCGATCGTCTCTGCAGCAGGCCGACTATCGATATCGGCGTTCCCCGTTGCCGCGCCTCCGACTCCATGCCAGGCCCAATGCCAGGGCGATGAGAATTCCCAGGGGAAGACGGGATGGTTGGGACGATGCCATGGAGCAACCCCCGACGAATTGACCGTCGCCTGCGCCGTCGTCTACGCCAGCACCGGCTGCACGATCCTGGTCCGGATCGAGTTGCTGATTATCCCCCACGCCCCCGTATCCGGACTGAGCAGGCCCCATGTAAGTGAGGCGCACCGCATCGAAGACGACCCGAAGCTCGTCACTGAGCGATTCGCCGGTGAGATCTTCGAGCCGCACCCACTGTCCACCTCCGATGGCGAAGTCGAATTCACCCAAGGTGGCCCATCCATCGTAGGCCGTCTGATCCATTTCGACCACGTCGGTCACGCCTGCATGTCGGATCTGGTACTTTGCATGCCGGGTTTCCCCCCAAGGAGCAGCCAGGTACACCTCGACTCGATAGCGAGCTGTCTGACGCATTCGCAGGTGCCAAACTCCGTAGTTGTAGCACTTGGACGACACAGCATGGGTCCAAAGCAGATTGTCGTTCCAGCCGGAATTTTCGCTGCGGAGCCAGCGCGGGTCGCCGCCTGGTTCGAAACAGGCATCGGTTTCATCGACGATCCGACCATCCTCTGGAATCGTTGCGCAGGGAGAGCAGTCATCGGGACAGGTCGTGGCTGACTCACCCGCTTCGCAGTCTCCGTTTCCGCACTCGAACGAGGCTCCGGTCAGGGCCTGGAGGTCCGCCAGGGTCCCGTTGAACTTGTCGCCGTCCACTTTGCCCGAAATTCCGTTCACTGATTCCCGGTCCGAGTACTGGTGGAATGCCCATTGCGTCCAGGGCCATGGCATCCTTGGACAGGTCACTCGGTAATGAGCGACCCAGAGAGCCAGATTTTCAAAGTCGTCGCTTCCGGAAATCGATGACCATAAACCAGGACTCGTATACACGATTGGGGCCACGTGCAGACGCGATTCCACCCGATCCACCCATCGCTGGATCCGAGTCGTCACCGTGGAGCGGGATAGGCCATCCGAAACCTCTACGTCGATCACGGGAGGAAGGTCGCCCGGAGTGACTGTGCCGCCCAGGGCGTCGATGAGCACATCGGCCTGACCTTCAGGGTCCTGCTTGGGACGGAAAAACTGATAGGCCCCACGAATGATTCCGACGCGGCGGGTCTCGGACCAATTCCTGGAGAACTGGCTGTCCAGGACGCGCGTCCCGTCACTCACCCGCATGAACGCGAACGTCACTCCATCGGCCGCCACGCGGTCCCAGTCGACCACGCCCTGCCAGTGGGACACATCGATTCCGTACAGCACGTCGCCGTCAGCGCAGACGCTCAGGCCCTGCTGCAGGGTCTCGTAATCGGGACCTGTCGAACAGGCCCCGAAGGTCAGGGCGAACAAGATGGCAAACAAGCGAATAGATGGCATACGACGCATCACGATTCTCCTCGGCAATCCACGACACACTCCTTTTCGTGCAGTAGAATATCACGGCACAGATCGTTCAACAAGGATGTCTTTTGGTCCTTCATGCGACGGGGAGCTAGGGGCTCTGGGCAGATTGCATTTTTGTCGCCAACCCACTACACTCCATGAAACAATCGTCAATCGACAGGACGGTTCTGCTGGTTGCGATCGAAACGCCGCATCGGCAACACAACGAGGACGTGGGGCATGGGCGACACAGACAAGGGAAAGAATCGATTGACCACCAGCCTGGGGTCCATTTTGGTCATCCTGGTCCTGGCCGGGATGGCCATGAGCAAGTACACGTTCGATGGTCCGGGCTTTGGAGAGACCTGGCCCACGCTTTTCGTCGCCGTGGGGCTCGTCCTCTTGCTGGCACGATACTATGAGCTGGGTCTAAGCTTCGTTGGCGTGTTCGGTGTCGTGCTCCTTGGCACGCTTGGCACCATGTCGCTCAAACGAGGGTGGCCCTTTACCCTCGTGGTCATCGCCATCGCTGCTGGCATCGGGTATCTGAGGTCTCGATCCGGGCAGGCTCCTGGGCCCAAGTCCACGATTCGGCCCGACTGATCGGTCGGATCGATTGGAGGTACGGTCGTCTGTGCTGCGAGGCGTCGATGGTTCGGGGCTCCGATGCATTGAGAAACAAATATCTGGTTCGATGGAATCGAGGAGACGATCATGGCGATTTTGGACTATCTCATTCCTGGCTACAAGGGATACCGGCTCCGCCAGGAAAGCCGCGAAACGGACAAGCTCTTTCGGGACTATGTTTCGAAGCTCCTGGCTGAAAACCACCAGCAACTCGAAGACATCAAGGTGCAGCTCACCAGCGGCGGCAATCTGGCGGCCCTCAATCCGGCCGACCAATGCACCAAGGTGCTGACCAAACTCCGGGATCGTCTGCGCTTTTCGAACTACGGATTTTCCGCCCTGTTCGCCAGGGACAAGGTCGACAACCAGAGGCTCGAACAGGTCGAGCAGTTCGACAAGACGCTTGTGGAACAGCGCGAGCAGATCAAGGGGCAGATTGGTCAAATTCAGGCCGTGCTCGACGAGGGTGGTCAGGTGGCGGCGGAGTTCAGAAAATTGACCAACCTGCTCCGTGAGATGGACCGGCACCTCAATCAGCGGGAACAACTCATTCGCGGTCAGGAGGGCTCGGAGCAGTGACCATCCATTGACTGGACCCGGATGTGGTCAGTCGATGAGGCAACCCGACACGAAAGGCAGCGACGGGCTAGAGGCCGAGACCAAAGCCCGAGAGACGACGAGGAGACGACGAGATGGCACTCATTGAAGTGATCGATGTACAGGACGCAACCGGCGACAATATCGTCACACGATTCCCTGAATCCGGCGACGCGGACATCAAGCTGGGCGCCCAGCTCGTCGTCCGCGAGAGCCAAGTCGCCATCTTTTATCGTGGCGGCCAGGCGCTCGACACCTTTCCGCCTGGACGCCACACTCTGAGCACGGCGAATCTGCCGTTGCTCCATCGACTCATCAAGCTTCCCTTTGGTGGCGAGACCCCCTTTAAGGCAGAGGTCTACTTCGTTTCCACCAAGACCTTTATGAATAAGAAGTGGGGCACCAAGGAACCCATCACCTTCCGGGATCAGGTCTTGAAGGTGGTCCGGTTGCGGTCTTTTGGAATCTTGAGTTTCAAGATCATCGACCCGCAGTTGTTCGTCAACAAGGTCGTGGGTACCCAGGCGACGTATACGGGCGAAACACTCAACGAGTTTCTTCGCTCCATCGTGGTGGCTCGTCTGACGGATGTGCTTGGAGAAAACCTCAAGACCCTGCTGGATCTTGCCGCCCTTTACGACGAACTGGGTATCGCCACCAAGGCGCGGGTCGCCGACGACTTTGCCAAGTACGGTGTCGAACTCGAAGATTTGGTGCTCAACGCCATCACCCCGCCGCCAGAGGTCCAGGCAAAGATCGACGAACGTTCGGGAATGGGGCTGTTCGAAGAGAACCTCGGTGGCATGCAGCAGTACCAGATGGCCTACGCCATGCGGGATATGGCGCAAAACGAAGGGGCTGGCGGCATGGCCGGCGCCGGAATGGGAATGGGAATGGGCCTCGGCATGGGGTTCATGATGCCTGGGATGGTTGCTGGGGCCATGCCGGGTATGCGGCCGGGCCAGATGCCGCCAGGCCAAATGCCGCCGGGCCAGATGCCGCCAGGCCAGATGCCGCCAGGCCAGATGCCGCCGGGCCAGATGCCGCCAGGCCAGATGCCGCCGGGCCAGATGCCGCCAGGCCAGATGCCGCCAGGTTATCAGGGGCAGCCCCAGCAGCAGGGCTACCCGCCCCAGGCCCCGACCGCCCAGCCTCCAGCCGGGGTGACGCCGGGAGCCGCTGCAGCAGGAGCCGCAGCCGGCGCTGCGGCAGGAGCAGCCCCCGTGGCGGCGGACACCATCACCTGCAGCAAGTGCGGCAATCCGGTTCCGCCTTCCTTCAAATTCTGTCCATCCTGTGGCCAGCCGGTCCAACTGCCGTCCGGCACGCCCTGCGCCAAATGCGGCGCCATGGTTCCAGACGGAAGCAAGTTCTGCCCGAGCTGCGGAGCGCCGAGGGCCGTGCAGACCGTCTGTCCCAAGTGTGGTGTCCATGTGGCGCCCGGATCGAAGTTCTGTCCATCCTGTGGTCAGCAATTGGGTTGAGGAGGCGGCCAGATGCTCCTGCATCGGATCCTGTCCCCTTTGCATCATCGATATCGTGACTGGCTGGACGAACGCCTCAATCCGGAATTCGTCCAAAAACTTCTCTCTCTACCGACAAGACAGAACGAATACGGCTACGACTCGTTCGGGTTCAATCGCGATGAGGCAAAAATCGCGGTCCTGCTGGTCCAATATATGTATCGCTACTACTTTCGGGCCCAGGCATACGGCACCGAGCACATTCCTCCTGGGCGCGTGCTGCTCATTGCGAACCATTCGGGGCAGCTCCCTTTCGACGGGATGGTCATCACCGGCTCGTTGCTCTTCGACATGGATCCGCCGCGGGTGGCTCGCTCCATGATCGAGCGCTACGTCCCGAGCCTCCCATACGTCAGCTTCATCCTGAACCGTTGGGGGCAGGTGGTAGGGACTCCGGAAAACTGCATCCGCCTCCTGGACGACGAAGAGGTCGTCCTGGTTTTTCCCGAAGGCGTTGGCGGTATTTCGAAACCCTTTTCGAAACGATATCAGCTCCAAAAATTCGGGCATGGTTTCATGCGGCTCGCCCTCGAGAGTCGTTGTCCCATCGTGCCGGTGGCGGTCATCGGCGCCGAAGAACAGGCACCGGCGTTCAACGTGGAGCCCCTTGCCAAGCTGTTCCGGGCGCCCGCGTTCCCCGTGGTGCCGTTTCCGCCTTTTTTGCCCATCGTTCCATTGCCCGTGCGGTATCGACTCTACTTCGGGCCGCCCATGACCATCGATGCGGACCCGGACCTGGACGACGAGGAGATCGCACCGCTCGTGGCCGAAGTGCGTTCCACCATCCAGTCCATGATCCACCTGGGCCTCAAGGAGCGACGACACGTGTTTTGGTAGGAACACTTTTTTGGTGGGAGCACCTTTTGGTGGGAGCACAATGGATCGAATCGACGACAAACCAACCATCGTGATCACCGGCATTGCAGGCCGGCTTGGGCGTTTGCTCGCACGAAGGCTCCATCGAGAAGGCCGGTATCGCGTGGTCGGCATCGATCGTCGTCCCTTCGAGGATCGGCCTCCCGATATCGATCATCGAGCCGTGGACCTGCGTTCCAAGCGCACCAGAGACGTGTTCCGCAAAGAACGACCCCAGGCCCTCGTGCACCTAGGCATCATGCACGACCCGCGCAGCTCGGCCAAAGTTCACCACGAATGGAACGTGGAGGGTACGGCCAGGTTGCTCGACTACTGCCGCATGTATCATGTCCCGAAGGTCGTCTTCTTGTCGAGCCATACCGTCTACGGAGCACGACCCGAAAATTCTCAGTTCCTCGAAGAGGACGCTCCTTTGCTTGGTGCCCAGGACACCCCGACCATGCGGGATCTCGTGGTCACCGACATGCTCTGCAGCTCGTTTTTTTGGAAGGCGCAAGACATCGACACGGTCATCCTGCGGCCCGTCCACATTCTGGGTCGCGTCTCGAACGCCATCTCCAATTACCTGCGTCTGCCCCGCATCCCGACCCTGCTCGGGTTCGATCCCATGATGCAGGTCATCCACGAGATGGACGTGGTCGAGGCCCTGGTTTTGGCACTCAACCCGTTGGTCCGGGGTGTGTTCAACGTGCCAGGCCCTGGTGAAGTGCCTCTGTCGGTCATCATCTCGGAACTCGGGCGCCCCACCGTGCCGATTCCACATTTTCTTGCGCCCATGGCCTTTCGCACCCTGTGGCGGACTGGTCTGTCCCTGTTCAAGGGCACCGAGATGAATCACCTGCGCTACGTCTGCATGGTGGATGGCACCAGGGCCCGGACCGAACTCGGATTTCTCCCCAAGCATACGATCAAGGATACGATCCGCGCGGTCCTCGAAGGCCCGATGCGGTAGACCAAACATTCGATTCCATATCGTTACGGGAACCAGATTTCAACGACTCGCTCGGCGCTTTTACCCCGGATGGAAAATCCTGGCTCCATGGACATGTCCATGTTCCAGTATCCAAAAGGAAGCACCGACTGGACGGGCGTGGCATCGGCTGGTTGGAGGATCTGTAAGGCGCCAGTGGCCAACTCGTTTTGAGCGTGGTGCAGGAAAAACGCGCCGAATTGATCGAAAAAGTTGTTCCACGAGGCCGATGACACGGGACTTCCATGACGCAGGCTGCAGGGTTATACTTTCGGCTAGAGGTACCCAGGCGGCCAGGCACGAGAGCAATAGTCGGGAAGACGACCGGACGGGCAGGGCCTCGTGGCCGAACGGAACGTGAGAGGACGAACAGAAAATATTGGTGGACGTCGCCCCGTCGACATTCACGTGGAGGTTGGGATGCAGGTCAATACGAAG
>JAGGXR010000160.1 GCA_021162935.1 Deltaproteobacteria bacterium | reverse complement strand
CGGCGAAGAGGATCTGGCGGCCTGTGATTCCTGCAAGGCGACCACGAACGACGAGCAGTGCGACATGAGCAAGGCCACCGATGACGATGGCGATGGCTACAGCGAGTATGAGGGTGACTGCGACGACACCGATCCGAACCGGAGCCCTGGGATTGCCGAGGTCCCAGGCGACGGCATCGACAACGACTGCAACGGGATCACCGACGCCGACTTCGATGGAGACGGCTACACGGTCGATGACGGTGACTGCGACGACAACAACCCGTTGGTGAGTCCGGGCCTTTCGGAGAACTGCACCGACGGGATCGACAACAACTGCGACGGCGTCACGGACACCGACGATCCGATTTGCCCGACGCCATGTGAGCTTGCGGCTCAGAATCGTTCCTCGGTGGGCTGCGTCTACTATGCCGTGGACACCAACCCCATCCATTCGTTCGTTCCGGGCGACTATGCGGTGGCGATTTCGAACATCGACGCCCACAAGACGGCCAACGTGGTGATCGAGCTGAACAACGCAGGAACCTGGAGTCCCGTGGCGAACGGATCGCTTACCGTGGCCCCAATGGACCTGCAGACCGTGCTGCTCGACCATCGGTACGTGGATGGGAGCACGATCTATCAGGCAGGAGCCTATCGGATCACTTCGGATCTACCGGTGATTGCCTATCAGTTCAATCCTTTGGATGGGTCCCAGTCGTACCTGAGCGATGCATCGCTCCTGCTTCCCAAGTCGGCTCTGGACACTCATTATCTGGTTCCCGGCTGGCCCTATGGACCAGCCGACGGCTCGGACAGCAGCGGCCATCCGGTGCACCTCCAGATCGCAGCGGCGGCAGCAACCCAGGTGCGGGTGACCGTGTCGGCGGATGTGGCGGCAGGAAATGGGGTTGACGCTCTGTCGGCAGGGAGCATGGGCACCTATGACCTGCAAGAGGGTGACTACCTCCAGCTCACCATCAAGAACTGGATGGACAGCTTCAGCGGCACCACCGTCGAATCGGACGGCCCCATTGCCGTGTTTACCGAAAATGACTGCTCGAACGTGCCGGCGTCGGGCCAGGACTGCTGCTGCGAACACCTCGAAGAGCAAGTGTTCGGGCTCCAGACCTGGGGCAAGACGTACGTAGCCTCCAGGACACCGTTGCGCGGATCCGAACCCACGGTCTGGCAGATCCTGGCCTCGGAGGCCGAAACCACGATCACCTTCTCCGCGAGCACTGAGATCACTGGTTTGCCCGCCAGCCTGACCTTGAACAAGGGCGAGGAAGAGATCATGACCGTGAGCGGGACCGCGAACAACCCAGGAGACTTCCTGATCTCCGCGGACAAGCCGATCCTGGTGGTCCAGTACATGGTGGGCGCCTACATGGTGGAGCAGGGTGGTTCGGACGGCGACCCGAGCATGGTCCAGGCCGTTCCCGTGGAGCAGTTTTTGGACCATTACGTCGTGCTCGTGCCCGACACGTGGGTGAACAACTACCTCGTCCTGACTCGGTCGCACGGCCAGATGGTGTCGGTGGACGGCACGCCCGTGGGAAGCGGATGGGTCCCGGTGGGCCCCAGCCTGGACAACCCGATCTATGAGGTGGCTCGGGTCTCGGCGGACCATGGGATTCACGTCCTTGAGGGTGCCGGTCCGTTCGGCGTCATCGTCGTTGGTTTCGATCAGTACGACTCGTATGCCTACCCAGGCGGCCTGGATCAGCAGGTCATCAACCCCATCGAGTAGAGCGACCGTCCTCTGTTTGTCCCATCCTCTGTTTGTCCCGTCCGAGACGGCACCAACCCTTGTTGGTTCGGTACGGAATGTTTCGGGGGCGGATCTTCGGTGCGTCGTCGTGAGTCCGGCTTCGGTACATCTTCGGGATCCGGGCTTTGGTGCCTCGCTGAAGGATTGATGCAGTTTGTAAAGAATGATACACCTGGACCATCGAGTCCGGGACCAGACGTCGAGACCATGCGGTGGTGATGCGCTGGTGGTTTTCGGGTTTGGTGGAATGCGCGGCGCGATGGCGTGCAGCGATGGCTCGACAAACGAGGAAGACGACGATGGCTCGACAAACGAGGAAGACGACGATGGCTCGACAAACGAGGAGGACGACGATGGTTCGACGAACGAGGAGGACGACGATGGAACGGCGGACATGTCAAGGATGGCTCGCTCGGTCGGTCATGACGGTTTTTTTGCTGGGTGCGATGGAATGCGTGGCCTGGGCGACCACGTACGACGTGCATAGCGGCGACGACCTGTTTTCCATCTGGGCGAGTCTGTCCGCGGGTGACGAGGTGGTGGTGCACGACGGCACCTATACGGTGGGCGGATACCACACGCAGGAGTGGCACGGGACGGAGACGTCTCCCATCGTGGTGCGGGCCGCCGATGGTGAGCATGCCGTTGTGCAGGGCGATGCGAGCCAGAACGCCATGAATCTGACTGGCGAGTACTTCACGTTTCGCGGGATCGAAATCAAGGGCGGTTCGCATGGGCTGCGGTTGGACAACGTGCACGACGCGCTCATCGAAGACCTCGAAATTCACAACACGGACGACGTGGCCCTGTCGGCGAACAGGGACGGAAGCGAGAATCACCACATCACTTTCCGTCGGCTGCACCTCCATGATACGGGTGGCAGCGGCGAAGGCATGTACCTTGGGTGCAACAACGCGGGTTGCATCTTTCATGACAACGTGATCGAAGATTCCTGGATCCACGACACGAACCACGGCGTGGCGCAGGGCGATGGCATTGAGATCAAGGTGGGTTCCTACGGGAACGTGGTCCGCAACAACGTGATCTACAACACGCACTATCCCTGCATCATCGTGTACGGCACCCAGGGGCACGCCCAGAACGTGCTCGAGAACAACGTGATGTGGGACTGCGGGGATTCGGGCATCCAGGCGGCTGCGGACACGGTGATTCAGAATAATCTGATCTTCCGCGCAGGCGAAGGCATCAACTCACACACGCATCAGGGCGCGGTGCCGTCGAATCTCGTGATCGTGAACAACACGGTGGTGGATTGTTCGGACCAGTGCCTGCGCAGCAGCGACTGGGCGGGTTCGACCGGCATCGTGGTGGCGAACAACGCCTTCTACTGCGACAACTCGGGCGCCGTGCGGATCGCATCCGGCGGCAGCGAGATCGTCTTTACGAATAACGTGGTCACCGGAACGGTGCAGGGCGTATCGTCCGGCTACATCCAGGGAAATGGCATGGACCAGGACCTGACCGACCCGGCGAACCTGGACGCCTGGCCCAAGGACGGCTGCCTCCTCATCGACGCGGGCGATGCAACGTATGCTCCCACTGTGGACTACAATTGGGCGACCAGAGACGACCACCCGGACATCGGGGCCTACGAGTGGCAGTCGTCGGGCAATCCCGGGTGGAAACCGGGGCCCGGATATCGGCCACTGTCTGACGGCGGCGTCCTGCCCGACGGATCGGTGGATGATGGTGGGACGACTCCAGATGGAGCAGCCCTGGACGGTCAATCGGACCATGGGGACTCAGGAACCCAAGGAGACGGTGCCGCCACGGGCGACGGTTCGAGTTCCTCATCCTCTTCGGATTCGGGCTGTTCGTGTCGCAGCACGTCCGATCAGGGCGCCGTGCCTTTGTCGGTGCTGCTTGGCATTGTTGGCCTGTTCCTGTGGGTTCGCCGGAAGCAGGTTTGAGAGAAGCAGGTTTGAGAGAAACGGGCCTGAGGGAAGCAGGTCTCATTGGCCTGGAGGTGCATCGTGATCGAGGAGTTTTTGGGGCATATGCCCGTGCTGAAGGGAAATAACTTCGTGGCGCCCAACGCCACCCTGCTCGGCGACGTGGCACTGGGGGAATGGACGAGCGTCTGGTATGGAACCGTGATCCGTGGCGACGTCCATTGGATCCGTATCGGTCACGACAGCAATGTGCAGGACAACGCGGTCATCCACGTGACGAATCACACCGCGCCCACCTGGATCGGAAACGGTGTGACCATCGGCCACAGCGCGGTGGTCCACGGCTGCCGTATCGCCGACAACGTCCTGGTGGGGATTCGTTCCGTGATCCTGGACCTGGCGCAGATCGGCGAGGACTCGATCATCGGCGCCGGTAGCCTCGTTCCGCCGCGCAAGGTGATCCCGCCCAGGTCGCTCGTGGTCGGCGTGCCGGGCCGTGTGGTCCGGACCCTGAGCGACGAGGAGGTGGCGGACATCCGGCTCTATGCAACCCA
Organism: Deltaproteobacteria bacterium; assembly: GCA_021162935.1. Taxonomy (GTDB): domain Bacteria; phylum Myxococcota_A; class Polyangia; order HGW-17; family SLPX01; genus JAGGXR01. The sequence goes on along the minus strand of JAGGXR010000160.1, from coordinate 699 downwards.
TTATCGTCAGTATTCGGCCATCTACCTTGGACAGGACCATCCTGATAAGAACCCCTTCTACGAGTCGGACGACAATCCGTTCTTGGACGCATAGGTTCATCACTTTTCGGATTCACGTTTCACGTTCAAGGCGCTTCTCGTCGAAGTCGGTCTGCCGTGTCCTATTGGTTCGCTTGCTGGCAGAACCGTACTTTCTCCTATCTTGTGGCGCTTGGTTTTCTATAATGAACGGTGTGAGGGATTCGCAGTGGACCATGTGGGCGGTTTTGGTTGATCCATGGGAACCTTGGTGATGGCGGATCGTGGGAACCTGTGTCGCGTAAGAATCGCTGGCGTCGATCCGTATGACCGGGAATGTACAGCATGGCGACGGTCCCTGTATCAAAAGGAGACAAGAGACCATGAAAAGGGAAACCATGAAGAGATCGAAGCTGGTTGTGGTGGCGAGTTTGGCCCTCTGGTCGGTGCTGTCGGCTTGTCACCCGTCGGGGGGGAGGACGCATGGGGGACCCGCCTGTACGAACGCTTGCGACGAGAACCAACAGAGCTGTCAGGCCTGCTGCGACAAGGTACCCCTCGACATGCAGGAGAAGTGTCGTTCGACCTGCGACTGCTTCCAGACGTGTTGCAAGGTGGACTGCGGCGAAGAGGATCTGGCGGCCTGTGATTCCTGCAAGGCGACCACGAACGACGAGCAGT
>JAGGXR010000114.1 GCA_021162935.1 Deltaproteobacteria bacterium | reverse complement strand
GAATGGGACTGGGCCATGAGGATGGCCAGGGGCATGAGCGCCGCAATGAGGACGGACATCACGATTTCGGGAAGCCAAGCCATCAGGATGCTGGAGTTTCGGGCCATGGCGTGGGAAGCAGCTTCTGCATGGAATGTTTCGATGTCGTCATTTCGAGGTTGGCCGTCTTGCCCCATGCCCTGCGCGTCTGCTCGTCTGTGAGATGGAAGGGAGGCTGCGCCAGCCGCTCTCGTGATGTCAGTGACCATGTCCGGGTGTGCGTCCGCCGGAACGGTCGCCGAAAGTTCGCGGGGTTGCGGGGCGGGTGCCGTGCGACTCGAAACCTGGGGACGGTCGGGACGGTCGGGTCGGTCGGGACGATCGGGTCGGTCGGGAAGGTCGGGTCGGGCGGGACGATCGGGACGATTGGGCGCAGAGACGTTTCTGGATGCCTCTGGTTCCGGCTGCGGGGCAGGGGCTCGGTCCTGCCCGGATTTCACGCTGCGTTTGGGCGACAGGGTTTCGCCCGGCGGTTCTGGATTCGCCATGGCCAGGTCGATCGAATCGGGCGCTTTCGATCGTTCGTTCCGGGGCTCGGCAGGGACGATGCCCATGGGGTTTTGTCCGACGGGGCTGCTGGCGCCAGCAGCGTCGCTGTTGTCGCGAACGCCCTGCTGGGCGTCTCCATGGACGGCGGTGAGATAGGTCTGCAGAGCCTGTTCCCATGCGGCTGCCGAATCGGGACGTTTATCAGGTGTGCGTTCCAGGGCCCAGAGGACGAGTTGGTCCATCTTCGAGTCGATCCAGGGACAGGCGTTTGATGGGGGCACGATGGGCCCTGTCTTGATTTGGGATACGATGCCGCTGCGACTCGTGGCATCGAACAGTCGCTTCGCTGTCAGCAGTTCGTAGAAGAGGACGCCGCAAGAAAACACGTCGGTTCGCATGTCCACCGAACGACCGCTGACCTGTTCGGGGGCCATGTAGGCAAGGGATGCCGACAGTTGCTTCTTGTTGGATCCCGCGCAGGTCAGAATTGCCGTTTCGAGCCAGGGATTGTCGATACGCACGTGGTCGAGGTCCTGCATCCAGACCGTGGAGGGACGCACGTGGCCGGACGGCCAGGCGATCTGCTCGTCCTGTTCGATGAGCACGAGGGCTCGGGCAATGGCAGCCATCAGGCGTGTGGCCTCCGAAGGGGCCATGGGCTCGTTTGGATGCTCACCCATGTATGCGTCGATGGTTCGTCCCTCCATCCACTCGGTGACCAGGTAGAAGGAAGGGAGGGCGCCCGGCTCGTCCTGGATGAGGCCAGACGCAACAATCCGTGCAACCGAGGGGGGGGCCATTCCGGTCGCCGACCGGATTTCCGGGATCAGTTCGGCCTGGTCGAGCCTGCGTGCCGCCTTTTTTTCGAAGACGTGGATGCGGACGTGACCTGGTCGGCCGTCGGCGGCTCGGTGCGCCGTCAGTTCCCCTTCGTAGATCGTGATGCCCCCCTTCGATGTCATGGCTCGAAGGGGCCGCAATCCAGCGATGCGAGGGAGCGATGATTCGTCTCGGGGCGCCAACGGACGCAAGCCTCCTTTGTTCCATTCCTGACGGAGCCGGCCATTCCTGACGGAGCCGGCCATTCCTGACGGAGCCGGCCGGGACGTCCCGTCGCTATGGAAGATACTGGTCGATGTAGGCGGGAACCCGGGTCATGTATTCCTGCCGCCGTTGACTCCCTTCCGTACCCGGGATGGTCGTGTGGTTCCCGCCGGGCACGATCCACAGTTGTTTGGGAGGCAGCGCATGGTTGTAGAGATCGATGCCGTACTGCGTCTCGATGTAGTCGTCCGAATCGCCGTGGATGATGAACAGCGGCGAACCGATGTCACGAATCTTTCCGTAGTTGTCGAATTTGAGCGTGGTGACGAAGCTGCGAGCCAGACTGGACGTGGCGCCATCTTCGACCATGTCTTTGACCGAGCGGAAGGGTGCTTCCAAAATGAGGGCGGTCTGGGTTTTGTGTCGCTTGGCCATTTCCGTGCAGACCGCGCATCCCAGGGAGTATCCGTAAAAGATGACTCGGCCGGGATCCACATCGGGCCTGGTGAGCATGTACGAGTAGGCGGCCTCGGCGTCCATGTAGAGGCCCTTTTCGGTCGGCGTTCCCTTGGTTCTGCCGAATCCTCGGTAGTCGAAGATCAGGGTCTGGTATCCCATTTCATAGAACAATTCGACGCGGTCCCAGTAATGGCCGATGTGGTCACGGTTGCCGTGGCAGTAGAAGATCGTGGTCGTCGCTCGATTGGGAACGTCGCCGCTCGAATCGACGAAGTACAGATTGACCTGGGTGCCGTCGGCTGCTTCCGCAAACAGGCCATCCGCGTCATACTTGTCCGCGGGGATGATGCTGTCCGAAAAATCGTAGGGACCGTCCTGCTTGCTGCCGTTGAACATGAAGCTGTCCATGGTGCAGCCTCCAGGCGCGGTCAGCAGGGCCAGAGCCATAGCCAAAGCGAGGGCCGATGGCACGATGGCCCGAGAAGACGTGATCCATCGATTGGGAAAATTCATGCTACGTATCTCCGTCCACGATTGCTACGTATCTCCGTCCACGATTGCTACGTATCTCCGCCCACGATTGCTACGTATCTCCGTCCACGTTTGTTACGTATCTCCGTCCACGATTGCTACGTATTTTCGTCCACGATTCATGATCCGTGCTTCCAGCCCTGGATGTTGACCCGAAAAGCGAGCTGCACGAAGATGCTCCCCAGATGTCCTGGCGCCACGTAATCCACGGCCAACGCCTCGCGGTCCAGGTTCGGAGAAATCCAGCGAAACGCCACCCCTACGGCGTATCGTTTTGCGAATCGGACGTCCAGGCCGAGGGCCGGGCCCCATTGGATCCGAAAGTGTCGACCCTTGTCCCAGAAGAAGTCGTAGAGCGTGGACATGCCGAAGTACAGGAGCCAGCGTCGTCCCAGGAGATACGACGCGTATGACTCCAGTTCTGGATAGATTCTGTATTCATGGAAGTTCGTCAGTTGGGACAGGCGGAGCGTTGCCGTCCATTCAGGGATCCACTTCTTTTGGGTCAGGATGCGGCGGGTCACGCCCACGTCCAGGCCCGAGGTCTTGTAGAAGGCGGCCAGGAGATGGAACGACCCGGAGATGTCCCAGTCATCCGTGATGCCGTATTGAGCCCCGATCACGGTTGCCGGGATCGGAGCGGGGACGCCCAGGTTCGACACGAGCGGTCCGCCCACGGAAAGATGGAGCGCTGTGTGTCCCCGACCCACGTTCCGAACCGTGTAGGGAGCCGCGCAGCCCGAGGCTGCCACCGATGCGGCAATGGCCACGGTCAATGTGAGCATTGCAACAGACGGCAAGGTGGCTCGGTGACCCTTGTCCTCGATCGGTGTTGTCATACGCACGATACCTTTCGTATCAGCACGGCTCAGCACGGCTCAGCACGGCGCCTTCAGCATGCCTACGATCCGTATCCCTGTGATGTGGAGATGATCGGCACCTTGGCGTGGAGGATGTCATTGCTCCCTGTGAAAGTCAAACCATGGGCGTGGCACAGTGGGCTGTGATCCTTGACAGGCCTTTTGCCCAGTGTAACTTCGCGTGGGTCGCAGGGAGTCTTGCCGGGGCCCTGGTGATCGGGCAGGTGTGACGATCGGCAATCCTGCCGTCATAGCAGGCACGAGGATGTGGCAGCCAACATCCAAGACAGGAAGTTAGGAGTGGACATGGCGGTTTTGACGTTTCAACAAATTATCGAACGCCTCCAGTCATTTTGGGCGGAGCGGGGATGCCTCTTGTGGCAGCCCTGGGACGTGGAGAAGGGCGCTGGTACGTTCAATCCGGCGACCTTCTTGAAGGTGCTCGGGCCGAAACCTTGGAAAGTGGCCTACGTGGAGCCTTCCAGACGTCCCACGGACGGGCGCTATGGCGAGAATCCCAATCGGCTTGGTCACTATTATCAGTTCCAGGTCATTTTGAAGCCGAGTCCCGACGACGTACAGGAGCTGTACCTCGGCAGCCTTCGTGCTCTCGGCATCGATCCGATGGAGCACGATATTCGATTCGTCGAAGACGACTGGGAGTCGCCGACGCTCGGGGCATGGGGCCTGGGCTGGGAGGTGTGGGCCGACGGCATGGAGATTACCCAGTTTACGTACTTTCAACAGGCCGGCGGTCTGGAGATCGACCCGGTCTGTTCCGAGTTGACCTATGGGTTGGAACGCATCGCCATGTTCCTGCAAGGCGTGGACAGTGTGTATGATCTGACCTGGACCGATGGCGTCAGCTACGGCGACGTGCATCATCGCGATGAGGTGGAACTGTCCACCTACAACTTCGAAGTCGCGGACATCGGTATGCATCGGGAGCTGTTCGACCGTTTCGAGACGGAGTTCGGTCGGGCCTTGGAGCATGATTGCGTGCTGCCTGCCTATGACTACTGTCTCAAGTGCTCCCACGTGTTCAACATTCTCGATGCGAGAGGCGCCATCAGCGTCACCGAGCGCCAGGCATACATCCTGAGGGTTCGTCAGATGGCGTTCGCCGTTGCCGAGGCCTATGTCGGTCGGGGCGGCCGGACAGACACCTCCGCCAAGGGGGAAGCAGATGCCTGATTTGTTGTTGGAGATCGGCTGTGAGGAGATTCCCGTCGGCGAGCAGGCCAAGTCGGCGAAACAACTTCCCGTGTCGATGGAGAGAGCGTTGAAGGCGCAGCGACTTTCGTGGCGCGACATGGACGTGTTCGTGACGCCCAGACGGATTGCCGTGCGGGTGAACGGCCTCGCGGATCGTCAGCAGGACCTGTCCGAACAGGTGCTGGGTCCGCCCTGGAACGTGGCCTTCGACAAGGAGGGCAACCCGAGCAAGGCAGCGCAGGGGTTCGCACGAAAGGTCGGACTGGACGTGACCGCCTTGGAGAAAGTCGAGACGGACAAGGGTGTCTACGTGGGGTGTCGCAAGGAGGAACGGGGGCGGGGAGCCATGGAGATCCTTCCGCCCGTCCTGGAGCAGGTCTGTGCGGGGCTCAAGTTCACCAAGTCCATGCGTTGGGCGCGGCAGCAGACGTCGTTCGTGCGGCCGATTCGATGGATCGTGGCACTGTTCGGGGACGCGGTGGTGCCCATGACGTTTGCCGGCGTGGCCTCAGGACGGGCCACCCGAGGTCATCGGTTCATGGATCCGAAGCCCGTCGAGTTGCACGATCCGGCAAACTACGAATCCGTTTTGGAGAAGCTGCACGTCTTGGCCGATGCGGTCCGACGTCGTGCTGCAATCGCAGAGGGCCTAGAGCAGGTTGGGGCGGAAATTTTGGACCGTGGCTGGGTTCTGCGCAAGGACGATGGCCTGCTCGCAGAAGTCACCGGCCTCGTGGAATGGCCCGTGGTCGTGGTGGGCCGGTTCGACGAGAGTTTTTTGGATGTCCCAGAAGAGGTCCTGGTGACCGCCATGAAGACGCATCAGCGCTACTTTGCGGTCGAGGACCGGCAGGGTAGGCTCGCTGCGGCCTTCGTGACCGTTTTGGGAACGGACGTGCGGGATCGCCATGTGGCGATCGGGGGCAATGAGCGGGTCCTGCGGGCCAGGCTGGCCGATGCCAGATTCTTTTGGGAAGAAGATCTGAAGGTATCCTTGGATGTGTTTGCCGATCGGCTCGACGCGGCCATGTTCCAGAGCAAGCTTGGCACCATGAAGGAAAAAAGTCTGCGGGTTTCCGCTTTGGCGGAGCAGATTGCGCCTGTGCTCGGCGTGGACCCTGCTGTGGCTCGCAAGGCCGGTCTTTTGTGCAAGGCCGACCTGATGACCCAAATGGTCGGCGAATTTCCCGAGGTGCAGGGCGTCATGGGGCGTGAGTATGCCCGCAAGCAAGGCCTCGGCGATGAGGTGGCCCTCGCTATCTGGGAGCATTATTTGCCTCGTGGGGCTGGTGACGACCTGCCCAAGACGGCGGCGGGGGCGGTGGTGAGCCTGGCGGATCGATTGGATACCATCACCGGGTGTTTCGGTGCAGGGCTCCGACCGAAGGGACGCGGTGACCCCTATGCCTTGCGCCGCGCCGCTTTGGGGCTCGTGGCTATCTTGCTGGACCGGGATGTCCGGGTCAGTCTGGTGGAACTGGTGGGTCAGGCTGCTGCTCTGCTGCCGGATGCGGTGCGGCCCGAGCCAACGGACGTGGTGGCCTTCATCCTGGACCGGCTGCGGGGGCTGCTTTCCGATTCGGCTTCGGGCGACGTGGTTCGTGCAGTGCTTCTGGCCGGAGGCGACGATATCTGCGACCTGAAACGGCGGGTGGACGCCGTGGTGGCGCTGCAGGGCAAACCGGTGTTCGGCGTGCTCGGGACCGCATTTCGTCGCACCATCAATATCTTCAAACAGGCCACTGGTGAGGTGGGCGAGCTGGACCCCGATCGGTTCGAGACGGGCGAGGAGCGACACCTTTGGGCGGAACTGACTCGGGTTTCGGATCTGGCGCTCGGTCTACTCGACCAGGGGCGGCCGACCGAGGCTCTGGAGGTCATGGCCGAACTGGCCGCAGCCATCGATGGGTTCTTCGATCACGTGCGGGTGCTCGATGCGGGGCCGGAACTCACGAAGAACCGTCTGGCACTTCTGCAGCGGGTGGACGCTCTGTTTCGTCGCGTGGCGGACTTCAAGGTCATTGCCGCCGAGTAGGCCTCATTCATTGGCACTGATGAATGAGGTTGATGGAGCCTGACAGGACAAACCGGTCACCAATCTGCCCGAGGCGTCCTTTCCTGCTTGTCATGCCCGATATGGCCGCCGGATCGTCCCCAGCGGCGGTGATGAGCGCCGCCCGCACGATCTGATGGTGGATTTGGCGGGTTGATGCGCTATTGTGTTCACATGCGGTCTGGCATACAGTAAGATACTGAACTTGCGGCAGTTGATGCTTGATTCATGTGCCCTGTTGGTGCGGGTTCGGGCATGCCCGGATGGCTTGACAATGCGCATGGTTGTATGTCGGCATCCGGGACGAGAGGTTTCTCCGTGAGCATTGCGTTTTGTTTTTCGACCAGACACGAATGTCGCTTCGAGATGGGGGGGGAAGTCTGTGATGCCCGACTCATCTGAAGAGCAGGGGAGCCTGATCGGTCAGGTGCTCGACGGCAAGTACCGCGTTGTCCGTCTCCTGGGCAAGGGGGGGATGGGTGTGGTGGTCGAGGCGGAGAACCTGCTCATCGAGCGCCGTGTGGCGGTGAAACTCCTGCACGCCAATCTTGCGGACAATGAGGTGGCGGTGGAACGATTCCATCGTGAGGCGGTGGCGGCCGCATCGACCGGGCATGACCACATCGTGGACATTCTGGATCTCGGGACTCCCAAGGGCGGTTCTCCTTTCATTGTGATGGAGTTGCTCGATGGAAGGACCCTCCAGGATCTTCTCAAAGAGGTTCGAATCCTCGATTATAAGAGGGCGAGCCGTATTGCCATCCAGGCCTTGTCCGCCTTATCCGCGGTGCATGCTCGGGGCATCGTCCATCGGGACCTTAAGCCGGCGAATGTCCTGTTGGTGGAACGTGCCGGGCAGCAGGATTTCGTGAAATTGGTGGATTTCGGTGTGTCCAAGATCCAGTCCTACCATATGGCGGGAGGCGATCTGACGGCGACCGGCATGGTCATGGGGACGCCCCATTACATGGCACCCGAGCAGGCGCGGGGGGCCAAGAACGTGGATCACCGGGCGGACCTGTACGCGCTCGGGGCGATTCTGTATCGATGCCTTGCGGGGAGAGTCCCCTACCGAGGGGCGAATTACAACCAGATCCTTGCCAAGATTTTGGCTCAGAGCCCCAGGCCTCTCAAGGAGTTGCGTCCCGATCTCCCTGATGGGTTGGTGGCCGTGGTGGAGACGGCCATGGCTCGGGAGATCGATCATCGGTATCAGAACGCCCAGGCATTTGCTGAGGATCTGGCGAGGGTGAGCGACATCGATGTCACCATTTCGTTCGTTCCCCTAGGTGAAGGGGAGCCATGGGACGAGATGGAGGAACTCGAAGAACTGGAAGGAGATGCGACGGCACCAGGGCTCCACAGCACCGAAGTCCTGGCAGTCGGTCAGTCGGATACGGTGGCCACGGATCGGAATCTGGCCGAAGGTGAGGACGGGACTCCCACGGTATGTGAGACGCCCGGCAGGGTCAGCCTTCGGGACCGTGATGACTCGATGGACGACTTCGACGATGAGGATTCCATGGACGACTCCGGTCGGCGGCCCTCATCGCGTTCCGTGGCTGCTTCCTTGTCCGTGCGCGAGACGGGCTCGAAGGCGACATCCCTTGCAACGACCAGGGCGGTCTCAGAGACACGTCGTTCCCTGTTGTTGCGGCGGGGAGTTTGGATGGGACTGTTGCTGTTTCTGGCAGGATTGGGCCTTGCCGGATGGGCGTTGCTTCATTGGACGGCTTCGTCTTCGTCAGGGCCGATCAGACCGGTCCATGCGCGTCTTCGATTTGGATTGGGCGAGTACATGCCGAAGAAGGAAGGCGTCGAGGTCATGAGGGATCTGGCAGAGCATCTCAAGGGGCAACTCGGCGGTGTCGAGGTGCTGCCGGAAACCTTTGATGATCCTGTTTCTGTCGGTCGACGTTTGGTGGATGGTCGGCTGGATCTGGCCTTCATTTCTCCGTTGCTGTACGTCAAGCTCAAGGAGCGATTTCCATCCCTGCGCCTGGTCGCGGCCATTCGATCGGCGCGCAGCGCCACCTACCAAGGTTTCATCGTGGGCAGGGTCGATCGGCACATTTTCCATCTCAAGGATCTCAAAGGAAAGACCATGTGTTGGGTGTCGTCGAATTCGACTTCGGGGTATCTGATGCCCTATCTGCTCCTGCTCAAGGCTGGCCTGGATCCGGAGCAGCTTTTTTCCAAGTCGATCATGGCCGGCAGCCATGATCGAGCTTTGGGTTTGCTTGCGAAAGGCGTCTGTGACGCCGCAGCCGTCTTCAACATGGTCTACTACCGACGGCAGGTCGTCATTCCGGGTGGAGTACGGGTCGTGGCCCCGACTGGGCCCATTCCTCAGGATGTGATCGTGCTTTCCCCCAAGATGTCGGCTACGGTACGCCAGTGGGTCACGTACGCGGTTCTCGGCACGGATGAAAAACGGCTGCGCAAGCATCCTCTGGGGGGGAACTTCCAGATCACATCATTTGTGCCCATTTCCGACCGTGTCTATGACCGCATTCGGGAGGCGCTGTCCGTGGTTCGAGAGCATGATCGTAGGGAGCGTTTGAGACGACCGGCCGTAGGAAGACGACCGGCCGTAGGAAGACGACCGGCCGTAGGAGGACGATCGGCCGTAGGAAGACGATCGGCTGCAGGACAACGATAGCACACAGCGACTTGGGGGTGTTTTTCCCAGCGGATTTTGGGTTCCGTGTGCGGATTCTTAGTTCCGTGTGCGTGGAAGTATGTATTTGGGATGAATCGAGCTAGAAATACCACTTGTTTTTTGCGATGGACGTGATATGCATAAAACATATTGAAATCTTAATTGATTTTTCGGTCCTTCGGGCGTCGCGGGGCCGCAGAGGGAAGAGGGTGTGTCATGTCCATGGAGATGACCAGGGCTGCTGACTATGGGCTGCGGGCCATGATGTATCTGGCGGGACGAACAGGGAGCGGCAGCGTCCTGATTGGGGAGATCGCTTCGTCGATGCAGATTCCGCCGCAGTTTCTCCACAAAGTGATGCCGCGTCTCGTCAAGGCAGGTTTGCTCCATTCGCGGCGCGGAGCGCGTGGCGGGTATCGACTGTCCCGGCTTCCCTCAGAGATTTCGGCGCTCGATGTCATCGAGTCCATCGATGGTCCCATTTTGGTGAATCGGTGTCTGGTGGGGAGTTCCGATTGTGGCCGATTGGGCGCCTGCGCCATCCAAACCTTGTGTCGTGAGGCGCAGGATGCCATTCGGAAGCAGTTTGCCAGTCGTAGTTTGGACCAACTGTATCGGCTCGACCTCGAAGTTGCCGCTCACCGAGATGACGCTCGGCCCGATTTGGCTGCTGCGCGGACCTGACCTCGACGTCTCAGTGAGGTTCCTATTCGTATCGAAGCCCATCCACTGGTGTTCGAGCCGACGCTTTTCTTGCAGGGTACAGGGTGGACAGGAAGCAGAGTGCCAGGCCGGAGAGTATCACCAGCCCCACCTCACTCCAATCGACGAGAACGGGCAGGCGGCTGATGAGATACACTTTGGAATCCAGGGGGAAGTGGAGCCGCGACAGGAACTGAGCGTTGAGGACTCCCAACCCGGTTCCAGCCACCACGCCCACCATGCCAACCATGATGCCGGTGAATTGGAAGATTCGTGAAATGGACGACGAAGTGGCGCCCATGGCCTTCAAGATGGCAATTTCACGAGTCTTGGTGAGGACCATCATGGTCAGGGCTGATAGGATGCCGAATGCCGCCACCACCACGGTGATGAAGACGATGAGCGTCATGATGCGTTTTTGGGTGCGGAGAGCCTCGAACAACGGGCGATTCAGCTCGTACCAGGTCACGACTCGGTAGTCGCCCTTTCCCAGGTTCGTCCGGATTGTCTGGGCCACCTGGCCTGCCTGGTAGATATCGTCGAGTTTGATCTCGATGCCCAGCACGGCGTTGTCGTCTTCGGGCAGGGATGCCGGGTTGACGAAGTGCTGGGCCGCACGGAGATCCACGAACACGAGCTTGTCATCATATTCCTGGAATCCGCAGTAGAACAATCCGGCGACCCGAAAATCTCTGGCGAGTACTGTTTGGGATGCGCCGTCATCGCTGTCCGAATCCGACCTGTAGGATTCCAATTCGGCTGTGGGCGAGATGAGACGGATCACGTCGCCTCGATGCACCCGGAGTTTGTGGGCCAGTTTCGTTCCAATCATGATTCCGGGCAGCTTGCAATTCTTGGTTGCGCCTGGAATCGGGTCGCCGTCTTCATCGAAGCGCTGACAGGATTCTGGTTTGCCCGGAATCACGAGCCCGCGTGACAGGTTCGTTGCCATGGCGTGGAGGGTCCATTTCAAATCGGCCGGGCCTTTGACCCTCACGTACTTGGTGAGGTCCAGGACTTCTCCCACCCTCCTGGGATCCACGCCCTTCATGAGAACCGTGGTGTGGCGGCCTTTTGCGGTCACGATCATCTCAGCGATGGTGAACGGCGCCGCACCGGTGACGTGAGGAATTTTGCGCACCATTTTGGCCACTTCGGCATATTCGGTGAATCCGTAGTAGTTCTTCATCACCAGGACATGTGCGTTGAATCCAAGGACTTTGTCCTGGAATTCGTGGGCAAACCCCCTGGTGACGGATCGGACCATGACCAACGAGGCCGCGCCCAGGATAACGCCTGTGATGGAAATCGTGGTGAAGGCCGAAAAGAAGCACATGAGCCCGAACACTGTGCTGCCCAGGGATCCTGCGGCAATGAGCAGCGCACCGGCATAGGCGGAGGTGGCCGAATTCAGTCGGAGTTGGATGGTGGTGACGATCAGGGCCGTCATGGCCATCATGGTCAGAATCAAGATGGCCCGTTTGCTGTTCCAGATGTGGAAGAGGGCAAGTCCGATCGCGATGAGAGCGCCGGCGGTGGGCAGCAGAAGCGGCAGGAGCCACGACCGATGCCAGACAGGCGCGATGACGGCTGCCAGGACGTAGAGGGCATGGAAGGCGCCCAGGGTACCGGTCGCCCATCGAATGGCGCGGCTCCTCGGTCCTCGGGACATCCATGAGACGACCCACGTCAGCCAGATCGGTGCAGATGAGAGCAGGGAGGCGGTCAGACCACCATGCCGATCGAAGAACAGGAGGAGGCCAGCGGCCGTTTCCGCCAAGCAAACCACCAAGCCTGCCGCGATGCGCGGTGGCAATTTAGGGTTGACGAGGTATCGGTAAGCGACGAGGGTTTCGAACATGATGGGGCGTCAGGGACGAATGTGCCATTTCGGAAGGCGAATGGAGCGTTCATTGCCTGGAGGGTAGGCAATGACTTCGACCCATTGCACCTTGTGCGGATCCAGGACGTAGGGGAAGTGCACGTTTCCGTCCGCACGGAAACTGTACTGTTTGGAGCCTCCTTGGAACACCTTCTTGAGTTCCGTCGCTGCCTTGGACGCCGTGACGTGGCGTCCCGTCGAGTCCCAGAGTTCCCATCGCCATGCCGACAGGTCCAGGAGTGGGTCGGTGCCCTGGACGACCAGGGGGCGATGGAGCGCGTCGAGCCGCACGCGGAACGATGTTTGATTCACGAGGAAGCGTTTCGTCCACGACGAGATGGACTCGTCGAGTTGCTGCTTGGACCAGTGCTTGAGGGAAGCGCGTTGCTTGAGGAATGCCTCCACGTAGGCGCGATCCCACAGGGACACGGACAGGTAGAGGTCGGCCCGCGAGTTTTTTCGGTTGAGGATGTGCGTCAATTGGGAAAGAGATTTGCGTGCCAGAGCGGGATTTGGCCGGTCGGGCGAGGAAACGGGAATGCTGCCGGGACGGCAGGCAGTCAGCAACAGGATGGCGGTCGGCATGCACCATCGCATGGTTCGAATCATGGTAGCGTCCCTTTCACGTCGTGGGTTCCATTGTCGGACGATCATGTCTCGGATCAGTTAGCCCATCGCCTCTTGCCCGTCAAGGAAAGCCGGGCCCCTGATTCGATCTGGAGACGCGAATCAGGCATGGGATCCATGCCGTTTTTTAGTAGGTTCCCGAAATGCTGATGCCCGCGGTTCTTGGTCCGGCCAAGGGGGTGATGAATGCAGTGCCGTTCTTTTCCGACCTTCCGAATAGGCGCCCCAGGCCCTTCCAGTCCGTGAAGACGCCCACGACCACCGACGTCACTGCGGATACGGTGAGAATGCCGACCATCGCATTGGTTGCCATTCTGTACCGAAGCCCCTGGTCTCTGCTGCTCGCAGATGGATTCGTGTGGTAGTCGTCTTCGAGTTGGTTCGTCTTGACGCCCAGACCGACGAGTGTGGCGCCTGCCGCCACGGTGACTGCGGCAGCAGCGAGGAAGTAGTACCCGGGGATTCGACCGAAGAGTCGATGGTGACCGTGTTTGGTCTTGGTGACTCGCCGTTGGACCGGAGGCTTGGGCCAGGTTTCCACTTTCCAGGTTTGTGCGTGGCCTCCCTCCACAGAAATGGTCCTGCGAACGGGATGTCTGCCTTCCTTCGACAACAGAACTTCATGGGGACCAGCGGCGAGGAGGACCGTGACGTTGCCGTCTCCTGATTGCCTGCCGTCGATTTGAATCGCCGCGGTCGGTTCGGGCCCGACGACCGTCAGGTCGCCGACCTTTTGTTCGGCATCGGCGACGACTTTGGGTTTGGCTGCCCGCATTCGTTCCAACAGCTTTGGTGGAGCCTGACGGAGCGCCCGACGCCAATAGGTGACTGCTGCCACCGGGTCGTTGCTTTCCGCATGACAAATGGCGATGTTGGCCAGGACCTTCGGGTTTTTGGTCCGGTCATACACCTGTTGAAATTTCTCGATGGCCTCGGCAAGCTTGCCCTGCTTGTAGAGTCTGCTGGCTGCGGCAAAGAGCTGCTTGCTTGCCCTGTTTGCCTTCTGATGTGTTTTTCTTGATCGGCCCCTGCTGTGCCTGGACTGGCCGGCCATGGCGCTGTCCGAGAGACTGACAACGGCCAATGAGGACAGGACAATGAGTGCTGTTCGAATCATCTGGGCCTCCACGTATCCGAAGCCAACCAGTGGTCACAGACTGAACAGGCGACTTCTGGGTCTCGGCTTCCTGCGATGATGCCTACGTGTTTTGGGTTTTCGCCTCGTCTTTCGGGCTTTGGTATGATGTCTGCCTGTCCTGCGAGTTCCTGCATGTCTCCTCGCATGGTGTCCCGGCATGCCCGCCCGTGGTGCTTCGTTGCCACTGCCGTTTCCGGTGTGGTGAGCCGGTTTTCTCCCCTGGGACCCAGTCTCGGTTGCCGATGGATTGGACGCTGGTTCGGACGCCTCCAACGTGATGGAGAGCGTCCTGTCTTGGGACAGGGTGACGAATCGGTGGATGGGTTTGTACCGGTCGGCCTCGATTCGGATCTGTTCAGGGACGCTGGATGCGGGAACGCGACGGTTCTTGAATTCGGAACTCTTGTATCGCTTTTCCCGGAAGACGATCCAGGCCTCGGTTTCTTTCGGGGTGATCACGATGCTGAGCGTTACGGAATGGGGCGCTCTTGCAATCGGCGTGGCCGATCTGCTGGTGCTGTCTGCCGCAGGGCCGGCGTCCAACGCGGAGGACGGCCTCGTTGCCGCATGGTCTCCCGATGCGCCTTCATTTGACTCGCCCCCGGCCGAAACGGATTTGTGGCTCGAACGGATATGGACGACCAGGAGCACGATACCCAGCAGGATCAAGAACCCCAAACCTCCGGAGATGATCCGTTTGGTCGTGCGGTCGACTCTGGACCACCGGTCCGTCCATCCATTGTCTTTTGGTGTTTGGACCCTGATGATGGGTTCGGTGATGGCCTTGTGGGGTTCATCGGCCCCCGTCGAAGGGGTCATGGACGCAGCAGCCATGTCGCCGGCGGTCACGGTCCTGTCCGGTTCCGAAGGGCCGCCAGGTGGTTCGGCTGGCGACTGCACTGGGGCCATGGGCGGTGGTTGCACCGGGGCCATGGACGGCGACTGTCGCGGAGCCATGGGCGGTGACTGCCGCGGAGCCATGGGCGGTGGTTGCATCGGGGCTGGAATGTCGATGTCCAATTCCAGAGAAGGTGGAACGAAGTTTTCGGGAGAAGGTGGAACGAAGGCTTTGGACGCAGAGGCAGGCTCGGCATCGGGAGCGTGAGCTGCATTTTGCATTGGAGCTGCAAGCGGTTGAGCCACGGCAGCCTCGGTTGTTGGGACGTCCGGACCAGTCGGAGCAGCGGTCGGCAGCGGTGGCGCCTTGGGCGGCGGTGGCACGGCAGCCTCGGTTCGCGAAATGCTCAAACCTGGCGTGGACGCTTGGGCTCGATTGAGTGCCTCGACGGGGGCGAGGTCCGGCAAGGGAGTTGGTTCTTGATGCTGGCCGGTGGACGCCAGACCTGACGTTTCCGTTGCCCCTCCAGCAGCACGTTTTCGCTGCTGCTCTTTCTTGGTGGCAAACTCCCGCTTCCGCCGTTCCTTTTCGGCCTCGAGTTCCTGACGCCGCCGTTCCTTCTCGGCCTTGAGTTCTTTGCGCTGCTGTTCCCGTTTGGCGGCAAGTTCCCTCATTCGTTTGTTGAGTGGGCTTTCGTCTGGGGATTTCCTTTTTGGTGCAAGGCGGGCTCGGTCGTTTGTGATTTGTTTCTTTTCTTTCGCTTTTTCAGATACGGACACAGGTGCGCTGGATGCCGCTGACTTAGGGGCATTGCCTTGTTTTGGACGATCCTGGGTTCCCTCACCGACTGCTCCAGGGCGTTCGGTAGCGGCTGTCGGGGGGAGGGTGGGTCTGTCGGGACCGAACTCGTCTTTATCGGGGCCCACTCGCATGGTCAAAGGGACGGCAATGGTCGTTGGTGCCTCATCAGAGATGTTGCTCGCTTGTTGATCGGCAGGCTCCTCCATGCCCAATGGAACAGCTAATTTCGTTGGGGCTTCTGCACTATTTTGGCCATTTTTTTCTCGATTGCCAGGTGGCTGTTCGGTCGGGGGGCGATGAGCCTCGGGATCGACTGCATTGGTGACCGTTTCTTCTTCGTCTTCCTCGTCGTCTCCTTCTTCTCTGGGATTTTTGGCCGTACTTCCGCTCGTCGGCTCCAGGACGATTCGATGTTTTGGTCCGGTCACTTCATTGGGCATCCAGATACCCGTGGGATTGGACTCCTCCTGCTCGCCCTGTCGTTTGACTGCGGATCGGAGACGTTGGATTTCAGCGGCGACGCGTTCGTTCGTGCCGTTGACCTTCACCCATTCTTCGAGGACTTCGGCTGCTTCGTCGAACAAGCCCTGACCCTCGAAAAACTGCGCCTCGTCGATGCTGCTCGTCACTCCGCCGAAGTCGTCCACGCTGTTCGACGAGGAGTCCTCCGTAGTGGGAATGCCCTCATTTTGGGCACCGTTTCCTTGTGGCTTCTCGTTCGCAGTCATGTCACGTGCCGTTGTCTTGAGTGTCCGTTCGAGTCTGGCCCCGGATGCGGCGACCTGAAGGCGTTCCGTGCGACGTCCCGTTCGTCTTTCATGCGCGTCTACTTTTCGACATAAATGGCCACGGCAAGGTCCATGGGGCCCTGGCCGTGGCTGCAATGCTCATAAACCGTGGGCGTGAAGAGCAGTTCCTTCCGGTCGCTACAATGGGCCGAAGCGTCGTCGGAGGCGCTGTATCCACACACCATGAGCATGTGGTCGGATGCCTGGTTGCCCAGGTATAGGTCCGAGGCGGCATATTCATTGTTTGCATGCCCCTGGTTGCAGACCCAGTCGCTCACCGTGCTCGCAGTTGGATCGTCTTTGAGTATGGTGACTCCCTGTGTGGCCAGCACACCTTGGGTGCCTCCATGGTTCGTCGCATCGAAGACCTGCGTTGCATAGGTGGCCAGACTGGTCGGGTCGAGGGTGGCGTCGCCCATCAAGGTCCATGGGTTGGCGCTGGAGTCCCAATATCGGATGCGGAGATGTTGGACGGCTCCGAAGCAATTGGCATCCCAGTTGGGCCCCACGTCATCGTTTGTCGTATTCTCGAATCCAGCACATTGAATGAATCCGGCCGGGGGATCCGAGTCCACGAAAGCCGAAGTAGGAATCTTGGTTTCTCCAGAGGGATTGCAGTCCGTGGTGGATCCGTTGGAGCATTCGACCTGGCAACTCGAACTGCAGCCGTCTCCGCTCGTTGTATTGCCGTCGTCACAGGTTTCGCCTGATTCCACCGTGCTGTTCCCGCAGACCCCCGCGGCATCCACGTCGGCGGCATCGGTAGTCTGGCCGTCTACGGGCGCTGCGTCCACGGTTCCGTCCTGGATCGATGCATCCAGGTTTGCATCGATGGTTTGTCCGTCCTGCAACGCACTGTCCAACGTACTTGCGTCCTGCTGGGCGGCATCCGTGCTCGCATCTTTATGTAGGAGAGAAATTGGAAATTTGGCGTTGCAGGCATTCGTCATCAAACCCGCCGCGAGAAGTCCAAAAGGAATGAATATCGCTTTTCGATTCATGTTTTGCATGTGTCCATCGTTCATCTGCTGGAAATCCCCAAGTTTTTCAACCAGTCGTTCGTTGAGATTTCAGGGCCAAAAATGCACACGACCATTGGCCATCGAGTTCGCCACTGACCGTTGATTCGCCATGACCCAATAAAATTATAATATATCCACTGCATTGTGAAGCACAAGTTGTTTGAGAAGTTGCACGGTTGACAGGGTCTTGTGCTCTATTATAACTGACATCGTTCGCAAGCACCGATATCCCTCGAAAGGGTGTCGGTCACCTCCGGGGCGCATGTGTGGGCCTCTTCCGATGAGGAAAGTGCAGATGCCATGAACCATAGGTGGCTCTTCGAGGGCAAGAGCGTGCTGGTGGGGGTCAGTGGCGGCATTGCCGCGTACAAGACGGCTGAACTCGTACGCCTGTTCGTCAAGGCAGGCGCGCAGGTTCGGGTGGTGATGACCGAGACGGCGACCCGGTTCGTGGGGCCTGTGACCTTCGAGGCATTGACGGGGCAGGCGGTTCTCGTCGACGTGGCGGCTCGGCCGAGCACGACCGGTGGAATTGGACACATCGAACTCGCCAAGAAGGCGGATCTGATGGTCGTGGCTCCGGCAACGGCGAATACCATGGCCAAGCTTGCAGGCGGGTTCGCCTCGGATATGCTGTCGGCGGTTGCGCTTGCGTCCCGCTGTCCGCTCTTGTTGGCGCCGGGGATGAACGTGGACATGTGGAACCATCGGGCCACCCAGGCGAACCTTGCGCTCTTGCGGGAGCGCGGCTGTCTCGTGGTGGGACCCGAGGCGGGCGATTTGGCCTGCGGAGTTCGAGGAATGGGGCGCATGTCCGAGCCAGCGGCTATTTTCGATGCGTCGGTCCGTGCCCTGTCTCCCCAGGATCTCGGGGGGCTGAAGGTTCTCGTAACCGCTGGGGCGACGCGAGAGACCATCGATGACGTTCGTTTCCTGACCAATCGTTCGACTGGAAAAATGGGCTTCGCCATGGCACGGGCTGCTGCCGCCCGTGGCGCCGATGTCATCCTCGTCGCTGGGCCCGGTTGTCTGGTCCCCCCCTATGGGCTTCATCTTGTCTCGGTTCGGGATGCACGGCAGATGGCCCAGGAGGTGCTCGGTCGCGCATCGGAGATGGACGTGGTGGTCAAGTCCGCAGCAGTGGCGGATTGGCGACCCAAGGATTCGGTGAAGGGCAAGATTGCCAAGGAAGACCTTGGGGACGAATACGTCTTGAAGCTTGTCCGGAATCCAGACATACTCAAGGAGTTGGGTGAGCGACGAATGGCGGGTGTCAGGCCCCTCCTGGTCGGATTCGCGGCTGAGGCGGGGGCTGGAGCGAGGCAGAGGGCGCAAGCCAAATTGGAACGAAAAAACTGTGATTTTTTCGTGCTCAACGACGTGACGGAGCCACACGCAGGGTTCGAGGTGGACACGAATCGGGCGGAGTTGCTGGCGCGATCCGGTGAGCATTGGGCGTTCGATTTGATGACCAAGAACCAGCTTGCCCATGAGATTTGGCACCGGCTGGCGAAACTTGAATTGCATGGAGAGGCCTGACATGCACGGTACAGGAACGATTTCAAAGATGGGTTCGGGCTTTGGGACCATCCTATCGAGCGATGGGCAGGAACTGCTCTTCGATGTGACGGGTTGCAACTACGAGGGCCCGGAGGAGGGGGACCGGGTGGAGTTCGACACCAAGAAGGGCTGGGACGGCAAGCCGAGAGCCATTCACGTCGTTTGTTCGGACAAGCCTGCCAAGCGCTGACGACTCCTTTTTTCGGATCGCCATGAGACCACTGTCAGCATGGCGTTTGGGCGTCCTCCGTTGCTGTTTACGCTCGCGGTGGGTTCTTGTTTCGTTTGATACCCAAGCGGTCCATTTCCGACATGATCTTTTTGAGATCCTCCCATGTGGGGCGTTTCGCCGCTGCGTTCCTGAGCAGGTAGGCAGGGTGATACGTGGGCATCAACGGGACGCCTCGAAGGTCGTGAAAGCGGCCCCGCAGACGTGACAGAGGTTCATCGGTTTCCAGCAGAGCCTGGGCGGCGATGCGTCCGAGTGCGACGATGATACGTGGCTGAATCGCCTGGATCTGAGCCATCAGAAACGGTTGGCAGACCTCCATTTCTTCGGGGAGGGGATCCCGATTGGAGGGAGGTCGGCACTTGAGGATGTTGGCGATGTAGATGTCTTTCCGACGCAGGCCCATGGCCTCCACCATTCGGGTGAGCAGGTTGCCCGCCGGTCCAACGAAGGGTGCTCCCTGTCGGTCCTCTTCGGCGCCGGGCGCCTCTGCGATGAACATGACGTCCGCGTCTGGATCCCCTTCACCGAATACGATGTGACGCCGGCTCCGATGGAGCGGACAGCGCTCGCATCGTCCCAGGAGCGTCTTGACCACGAGCAGACCAGCAGCGCCTGTCATGTCGATGGCCGCGAGTTTGCCCGTGACGTCGCCGGATCCGGCTTTCGGCGCGCCATGTCGGTTCGGAACCTGGTCGTCCATTCGGCCCTTCACCCTGTCCTGCATCCGGTTTTGTGAGGAGGCCGCTGGTCTTGGACCATCCGTTTCAAGGCGAGACGCCGGCATTCGACGCCCCGGTGCAGACGAGGACTGGGCGCCCGGAGGTCGGCGCGTTTGTCGGTTCATGTCCTGGCTCGGACGAGGCGAGTCGACGCGACGAGCATCGAGTGGCTTCGGCGGCTTTCCGGAAAAGAAACCCCGGCCGAGTCGTTCGGCCCGTTTCATTTGTGCCACCAGGGCTCCTGCCAGTTCAGTAAGCTCTGTTTCCACCGGGGCTTCCGCCGCGATGTCCGGCTGTGCATCCTGCGGGGCGTCCGGCGATACGTCGTGATCCTTCATCGAGGTTCCTCTCACTTCCAGCAAGACGATGATGTGCACAAAGACGCCTTGACCGGAAAAGGCTCTTGGAGTCGGTGAGCATCCACGTCATCGGGCATCACTGTACCCGTTCGGCCGGTTGCGGGCAATCATGTTTGCCGTCTCGCCCATCGGGCCCGATAGGTTTCGTTTTTTCTGTACCCTGAGTGCTCGTAGAGAAACTTCTTCAACCTGCGGCGGTGCTTGCCTAGAGCTTGCCCTGGCGCTATGGTTGGCCCCATTCGAGCCGTTGTTTTTCGGCGGTTCGCCGTGAGTTTTCGGCGGTCGCCCTGAGTTTTCGGCGGTCGCCCTGAGTTTTCGGCGGTCGCCCTGAGGAGGAGTGGTGCCTCGAAGCTGGAAGCCAAGACCAGGAGCCCTCGACATCGGTCTGTGGACCGTTGGTATTCTGTTGTTCCTGTCGGGGCCGGCGTTGGCTTTCGGACCCGCGGCCCATATCGAATTTGGTCTGAATGCTCTACGATATCTGGCGCTGCTGCCCGCTGGCATCAGGACCCTGCTTCGTCATTACCCCGATCAGTTCTTGTATGGAACCTGTGCGGCCGACATCATCGTGGGCAAGAACATGGCCGAGTATGTGAATCACTGCCACAACTGGGACGTGGGATTTCGGATGCTCGATCACGCGGATTCCGGTCGGGTCGAGTCGTTGTGTTGGGGGTTTCTCTGCCATCTTGCGGCGGACGTGGTGGCCCACAACTACTTTGTTCCCCTCAAAACGATTACGAGTTATCGGGCGCAGACCACGAGACATATCTATTGGGAGATGCGATTCGATCAGGCACGGCACAATGGGGATGGGGTCTGGGAAGCCCTGGACTTCGTGGGCCGGTCCACGTTTCTCGATGAGGATGCATTTTTGCGCCGAGAGTTGAGTCGCTCCAGTAGACTGCTGCCGTTCGAGGTTTCGAGACGTCTCTTCAACAGTGTCATGATGGTTCAAAGGACGGAGCGTTGGCGCCAGACTGTGTCCAACATGGCAGACCGATCGGCCTGGGCGCTTGCTGCAGACGAGATTTCGTTCGTGCGGAGTATGGCTCTGGATTCGACTCTGTCCCTGTTGAGCCACGGCCGCAAGGCTCCGGTGGTTCAGGCGGATCCGACGGGGATGGAGGTGTTGGCAGAGGCCAAGAAGTTGAGGGGGGCGCTCAAGCGGCGCATGAGGCAGGGCGCCATCGACGATACGCTCTGCACCTCCGGTCAGAAGATGGTTCGCGTTCGTCTTGAAGAACGCCTGACGAGTCAGCAGGGACACCTGCCGGCGGTTGTCGACCTGGAAGCAGCCTGTGGGGACGAGATGGAGGCTCCGGCGAAGAAGCGGAGATTTCGGTCCAAGGCGAAGCGGCTGACCTCGGAGACGGGGGGCCATGGACCTGCCCGCATTGTGGGGGCGGACACGGACCGCGGTGAAAAGCGTCGTCACAAACGTCGCAAGACACGGTTTGGAAAAAAACGGGGAGGCGATTCGGAAACATCGCCGAAATAATCCTCGATTCAAAATCCAAATCACTTCACATGGGATCAATCCGGTCGAAGTCGGGGCGGTTCAGGTCCTCTTTTTCGAGGTATCTCGTTGGATGCAGGGGGCGATGGTGTGCCTAGGCGCTGTCCGGCACCGAAAGCGAATCCAGGATGATTTCCGTGGCAAACGTCGGCTGTGGGCGACAGAGGAGGAAGCCTTGCAGGAGGTGACAGCCCAGGTCTCGGACAATGGCCATCTGTTCTTCCGTTTCCACTCCTTCTGCGACCACACGGCAGTTGATGCTGTTGGCAAAGGTGACGAGCTGTTTGACCAGATCACGACGGATGGGACTTTCTTCGATGCCCTTGATCAGGAGGATATCCAGCTTGATCACATCCGGTTCCAGTTCGGCGACGTTGTTCAACGAGGAATAGCCTGAACCCAGGTCGTCGATGGCCACGAGGAATCCTAGCTTCCGCAGCGGTTCGAGCCGTGACCGAAAGCGGCCGTAGTCTTCGATCCCCGCGCGTTCGGTGATTTCGAGGACCATGCGATCCGCCAAGGCGGCAAGCCAATCCGGCGGGTTGAACAGTTGCGGATCTTCTAGGTCGAACGGGTGGAGATTCATGAACATGAACTGGCCCTCGGGCATGCCTTGAGTGGACCGGGCCGTCATGGTGCGCAGGACCCGAGTGAGCAATCTGAGGCGCCCCGTCTTTTCGGCGATATCGAACAGGACGTACGGATTGTTCAATTCATCGTTGTGGCATCGCACGAGTGCTTCGTGTCCGAAGATGCTCAAGTCGTTCGCATTGACGATGGGCTGGTAGTGGAGCAGGAGGTCCCCACGGTCGATGGAATCTTCGAGCAGCTTGGCCTGGGTGGCCAGAATTTGTTGTCCCACGTCCATGGCGTTTTGCTGCGCTTCTTGGATGGTGCGCAGGATCATGCGTTCGGTGTGGAGCCTGGGCAGGGGGGCCATCTGCATCATTCCTACGTAGGCTTGGCTGATGGAGGCCAGATCTTCGTCGAGAGCCTTGATGTGTCTCGTTAGGCTTCCTGCGAGCCCTCGGCGTATCTCGTCGTCGTCTGGATCACTGGGCGTGAAGAGCACGAAATCGTCTGCATAGATCTGATTGATGGATGCCGACCCTCGCTTGGTCCTCATGCGGGCTGTTTCTTGGAGCAAGAAGGTCGAAGTAGCGCCTTGGAGGGTTTCGAGTGCCTGCCAACCGTACCGATCCTCGACGATTCTGGCGTTGGGCAGGTGGATGTAGAAACAGGTGACCTGTTCAGCGTCTGCGATGATTTCCGCCAGTTCGGCGTGGAGGGCGGTCAGGGACGTAAGGCCCGTGAGAGGATCCGGGGCGGGCTTTTCCCGATCCAGCGAACTGATGGGTTGCTGGAAGGTCAGGGTAAGCCGTTGGCCCGGCTTGGCATGGAAGTCGGTGGTTTGCGGTTCCTGCCGGATCCGCGTCGGGATTCCGTCTTGATCGTCTCGCGTCATGACATTTGATATACGACACGAAACGACGGAGGTTGCAAGGAATCTGTCAAGAGGGTCTGGCTCGTTGTCCTAGTCCTAGTCCGGGAGGCAGGCCTTGTTGCCGTTGCCGGCGTTCCGGCACTTGTAGTCTTCGTTCCAGCGGCAGTCCGTGTCCGCCTGGCAGGGCTCGGCACAGGCCGAGGTAGGCCCCGTGGTCAGTTGGTCCGTGCAGACAGCGTTGTCCGGGCAGGGAGTCACGGATGGAATACAGTCTTTTTGGGAGCAGTATCCTCCTGGCACGGAAGATCCTGTCAAGCAGGTCAGCATGCTGTTACAATCGTTGCTCGAATTGCAGGGGTCGCCGATTTGGCCCGACTGGGTGGTGCATGACGTGGTGCAGCCGTCCAGGTTCGCTGCGTTCCCGTCGTCGCATTCTTCACCCAGGTTGGTCTCCAGACGCGCATTACCACAACCCGGGCAGTCCAGGTCCCCATCGTTGGCGAGCGAGCAGTCGCTCGGGCAGCAGCCGTCGTTGCTCGTGCAGGACGTGATTGGATCGTATGCACATGCGATCTGGCAGCCCGTTCCAGTCAGGGTGTCGCTGGTGCAGGCCTCCCCATCGCTACAGCTCGTGGGGCAGGAACCACTTTCTTCGGCCGGGATGCCCGTGTCACAGGTTTCCGGGTTGATCGGGTCGTTTGGTTCGACCACACCGTTTCCACAGACCGCTGCACAGTCGTCGTCCGTGTTGTTGTTGCACCCTGTCGGACAGCAGCCGTCACCATCGGTGCAGGCAATCTCGTCGTTCGTGCAGTGGGCCTCGCACGTGCCGTCGCCCACGAGCGTGTCGGTGGTGCAGGGGTCGCTGTCGTCGCAGCTCGTTGGGCAAGCGCCGGGCTGTCCCTGTGAAATGGCGATGTCGCAGGTCTCATCGGAATCGACAGCGCCGTTGCCGCAGGTCGGCGTTGCAGCACAATCGTTGTCTGTTGAATCCGTGCAGTTTTCCGGACAGCAGCCGTCGTTGTCCTGACACGAAACGATAGGGGTATTTTGGCAGACCGCTTGGCAGGTCCCCTGGTGAGCGACCGAGTCGATGGTGCAGGACAATTGGTCGTCACAATCCGAGGCTGTCTGAGGGCAGGTACCCGGTCCGGTCAGGATGCTGGCATCGCAGGTTTCGCCTTCCTCGACGACCTCATTTCCGCAGACCGCCGGACAATCCGAGTCCTGCGTGCTGTTGGCTCCCTCTGGGCAACAGGAATCGCCGGCCACGAAGTCCGTGATGACCTGGTGGCCGCAGCGCGCCTCGCAGGAGTCTTCATCGTAGAGCGTGTCGGTGGTGCATGGGTCGCTGTCGTCGCAGTTCGTCGGGCAGGCACCCAACTGTCCGGCCGGAATGGCCACGTCGCATTGTTCACCAGCCTCCTGGGCGCCGTTTCCGCAGGTGATCGGGCAGTCGGTGTCGTTGAGGGAGGTGCCGCCCTGCGGGCAGCAGTTGTCTCCTCCCACGAAGTCGGTGACCGGGTCGGATGTGCAGTGAGCCTGGCAGGATCCTTGGCCTACCAGTTTGTCCGTGGTGCAAGGGTTGCCGTCGTCGCAGTCCGTGGGGCAGGCCCCGGCTTGGCCAGGTGAAATTCCCGTGTCACAGGTTTCACCTTCTCCGATGAGACCGTCGCCGCAGACAGCGGCACAGTCGCTGTCCGTGGCTGGCTCGCATCCGTCAGGACAGCAGCCGTCTCCATGGATGCAGGTCTTGATGGTCGCATGGTGGCACGAGGCCTGGCAGGTGTTCGGGGCGTTCATGGTGTCGGTGGTGCAGACGTCTTGATCGTCGCAGTCCTGGGGGCACGCGCCGCTTTGTCCTTGTGGAATGGCCGTGTCGCAGATTTCCTCGACTTGGGTCACTGTTCCATCGCCACAGACCGGCGGTGCGTCCAGGTTGACCTCGGCATCGGTGATCACACCGCGTTCGAGGACCACGGTGGTGTTGCCGTAGGCTGTAATGTCTTGGCCCTTTTTGCCCCAAACCTTGATAAGGATCTCCCTGCCGGACAGGTTGTCCGGGAGAAGGATGACCGCGGTTTCCATACCCGATGTCAGGATCCCTGAAGCAGTTTGGGGTAATTCGCCCGCTGGAAAGACCTCGGTGCTGTCCTGGGTGTCATATCCTTCGATCCGGACGTGGTCGAGCGTCAGGACCGTGGGGTCGAATCGGATGGTGAGTCGAATTCCCGTTATTTGGACGTTGTCTGAACTGGATTTGCCTCCGCAGGCGAAGTTCCCCAAGCTCAATCCCACGACGAGCGCTGTCATAATGATATGTTTCATACTGGCCTCCAAGCAACGTATTGCACGGTTCCATCATGTCTCGCAATGACGCCTTTCGGTTCGACGGGCAACCCGTCGAACGAAACGCCTATTCCTAGCGCCTGTCCAGTCTGCCCAAACTGCCGCTGGGCAGGCTCGTGCCGTCCGAGTCCTTCGATGCCAAACCGCCGGCAATTCCGCCCACGAGTGCGGCCGTTCCGACCCCGACGGCCGTCCAAAACCACCATGTTTTGAACCAGGGGCGGTGCTTTTTGGCGTGCTGTTTCGTGGGCCCGGGCATGAAGGCGCCGGGGCCGAGACGATGCCTCGTCGGCACGCGCCTTTGAGCCGGTGGTTTGCTGACGGCTGCAGCAAGGGCACGACGTTTTTCTGCCTGTCGTCGGGCTGCTTCGGCCTTGCGCCGATCGATTCGAGCTTGTTCCGTTGCCTTGGTTTTGCATTGGACGATGAGTTTTTCCACCACGAGCCGATTTGGTGCGTCCGTGGCGCGCAGGTAGCCCTGGTAGAAAAACAGCGCCTTCGTGTAATGGCCCATCATTCTGTGGCATTGCCCGATGTTGAACAGGAAGCCGGGCAGAGGCAGCGTTTCGTATGCCTTCGAATAGAGCGTGAGCGCCTTTTGGAATCGACCGAGATTGTAGTGTTTTTCCGCCTGCTTGAAGAGTTTTTGCGCCAGCGCCTTCTTGCTTGCATTGGTGGGTGGTTGAGCGGATGCCGGGCCGGAGATGGCACACAAGACGATGGCGGCAAGAAGAAGAGTGTGCAGCGATCGCGCTGATTGAGACATCGTTGGTTCCTCCAGATGATGATGCCGGACTGGGCAGCGACTGGGCATATGGTATTCCTATTCAGTAATAAACGACTAGGTTTTCATATATCAACAGAATAAGTTCTTGTTAATCATAACACGCTTTGATTGTGTCGTGGTATAAAAAAAAGTTCGACCATGTGTCACTTTTGGAACGGATTGACGGTTCCGGAAGTGTCTTGGATGTGTCGGGGCTTCTGGTGCCTGTGGTCGCCGTGGCGGTGGATCGGCAGGAGCCGCACGGAGCGGAAAACGTTCCGGTTGCAGGAAAATCGAATGCGGCGGGATCGCCGTTCGGATCCAACGATATCGATGACCCATACGCGGCTCGTGCGAGGGATCCGAATGTCCAAGGGCGTGATCCCCAGCAATCCAGGATTTGGTGAAATTCTGTGGACCTCCGCACCTGCTGGTCGCGAGACGATGTGGATGGTGATCGTCGCTCGTTGATTTTCTGAAGAAGGATTGGCGCGTCCCATCGCGGATGTCTGCCTCGGTTGGGATACCCCCAATCGGCCCGTCTGTCGTTCGGACCGAGGTCTGGAAACAGGGGGCGTGGTCACGGCCTTCGTCTGGGGTACTTCTGCGTCGTCGCCGACGTTCGGCGAGACGGTGGCCGACGACTTTTGGGGATGATTCGGTTCCCCATCACTTCCGAACAGGACATGGACTCCAACGATACCGCTGACCGCAATGGCTGACACGATGCCAACGATCCACAGAAGGGGTGTCCAGTTCGGGGGCGTCGCGATCAGGAGGGGCGATGTGCCGTTCCGAAAGGTGACCCCCGTGCCCTTGGCAGCCCGATCGATGTCATCCATGAGGCTCCTGGCGTTTTGGTATCGCTCCTCGGGCTTTTTGGCCAGGCACTTCATGACCACACGGGAACAGTCCCTGGGAATTCGAGTTGGTCCAGTCGTCGCTTGATGAGGTGGCGTGGGCTGGATCGATGTGTGCTTGTAGGCATATTCAGCAGATGTTTTTGCCTCGAACGGCGGACGGCCGGTCATCATTTCGTACAGCACGGCACCGAGCGAATAGATGTCCGACCGTTCGTCCACGTCATCGTTCTGAAACTGTTCGGGCGACATGTACGCGGGTGTTCCCGCCTGTTGTCCAGACAGGCTCCCGCCTTGGAGCATGGCATTCGAGTTGAGCTGGGCAATGCCGAAATCGAGCAATTTGGCCACTTCGGTCTGCCGTCTGTCCCGGGCGAGAAAGACGTTTGATGGCTTGATGTCCCGGTGGATGACGCCATGCTCGTGCGCGGCCATCATGGCGTCGGCTACCTGGTGAGCGATCCACAGGGCGTCTCGAATCGGGAGTTTCCCCTCTTGCGATATTCGTTGCGTCAGGGTGCGGCCTTCGAGGTATTCCATGATGCAGGCAGCCAGCCCTGGTTCCACGATGAGGTCTGTCACTTGAACGATGTGGGAATGGTTGAGTTGGCTGGCGACGCGGGCCTCTTCGAAGAAGCTGCGCACCGCATCGGTACGTGAGGCATAGGACGAACGGAGCACCTTGACGGCGACTCGTCGTTCCAAGGTGACGTGTTCGGCCAGATACACGACTGCCATGCCGCCTTCGCCAATGAGGCGTTGGATGCGATAGGGGCCAATCTGCTGGCCAGGTTCCAGCGTGGAATGTCGTGGTTCACCCATGGGCGTTATTTCCCTTTTTTGAAGGGATTGACGGTTCCCCAAGTGTCGGTTCCTGCAGAGGAACCCTGCGTGCGTCCGCCGTGTCGTCGTGAGTGACGATGCCGTCGGTGTCGGAGCCTTTTGAGAGCAATGGACAGTGTGGGTTTCGTTTCGGTCGTGACGGAAATCTCGACGGTCCTGTATCCTTGTTTTTTGATGAGTAGGGCCTGGCCATGGACAGCGACCGAGATGGGGGCCTGGCCCAGGAAGGCTCCGTCACTTTTGCGGAAGATCAAGGAATGGGCGGGTTTCGTTGCAATGGTCACCTTTCGCGGAGGGGGCGGCTGTTTCGTCGCCGTCGGGCCTGCCGGATGTTTCCGATTGCTGCCCGTCATCCCAGCCTTTCCGGACGAAGCATCCTGTGTCGTACCATTGGGCATCGCAGGAGCCCTGGTGGCGGCATCGACGGCCTTCTGCTCGGGCGGCCGTCCATCCGTCTTGGCGCTGCGTGACGGTTCCTGCCTGTCGGCATCTCGTTCGGCACCGCGATGATACCGCAGAATCGTCATGGCAGACACCGCCAGGACAGCAACAGCGGCAATCAGGCTCACGACGAGGACTTTGTGTCCTCGGGGACTGGCCGGCGTCAGCGATGTCACAGCCGTGATTTCACCGTCGTCGTCCAGGGCAGATTCGAGCCGTTGCGAGAGTTCGTCCATGGTCTGGATCCTGGCATCGGGATCCTTTTCCAGGCAGGTCAGGACAATGGATTCGATGGCAGGAGGGATGCCTGTGCGGCCGTGTTCCGTGAGGACTTGTGATGGCGGCGTTGGCCTTCGGCTCAACTGGAGAGTGAAGAGATCTCCGAGATTGGTGGCCTTGAAAGGAAGCGTTCCGGTCAGCATCTCATAAAGGATGATCCCCATTGCATAGATGTCTGTTCGTTTATCCACCTCCTTGCCGCGGATCTGTTCTGGTGCCATGTACTCGGGCGTGCCGATGGTTTGTCCTGTCGCCGTCTTGAGGAATGCCTTTTCGGTTGCAAGGAACTTGGCGATCCCGAAGTCGAGCAGCTTTGCTCGATCCAGATTCGGGTTCAGGAGCATGATGTTTTCGGTTTTCAGGTCCCGGTGTACGATTTCGTTGCGGTGCACCTCGGCCATGGCGTCACAGACCTGCCGAGCGATGGAGACTGCATGTTCGAGCGCAAGCGGGCCCTGTTCGTCAATGACGTCCGCCAGGCATCGCCCATCGATGAGTTCCATGACCATGAACGCGGGAGCCCGGTCCGTTGACTCGACGAAATCTGTGATGTCTACGATGTTGGGATGCTGGATTTTGTTGACGGCTCGCGCCTCGTTGAAAAAACGCTGCACCACCTCGCGGTTGTCGTTCAACTCACCGAGGAGGACTTTGACCGCGACCTGGCGTCCGAGAAGTTGATGCTCTGCTTTGAACACCGCTCCCATGCCACCTTCACCGATTCGGCTGAGAAGATGGTATTGGCCCAGGGTGTCTCCCGGCTCGACCGCGTGGCTCGGCTTTCGTCTCGGGGCGGCCTGGGCCACGATGGCGTCCCAGTCATTGGTAGGTGCCTCCAGGTTTTGGCCGTCGTGGGGACAGAACTTCATGTCATCGGGCCAGGACGTATGGCATATGGGGCAGATACGAGCCATGGATTCAACGTAACCTTCTGCCAGCCGAATGTGGGCTCACGGCGAATCACGAGGTGGACATCGAGGTATCGATGCCATTATACGGGCAAGGCCCGTCTGGTCAATGACAGGACATCTTTTGGAGTGGGTCTTTGAACGATAGGCGCAGGCTCAGTGCAAAGATCGATCGGTCGTTTCACCGGCTGCTTGTCCTGGTTCGGTGGTTATTCGACGTTATTCGACCGGTTCGACCCACAGGTAGGCGGCGAACGTGTAGGCCCAGTCGCCGGTGAGGTCCGAGCGGCCGCCGAACTCCACGGACAGACGGCTGTCCGTCAGGTCGACCATAGCGGTGGCCTCGTGCACCGGTTCACTGTCGGTCGTGACCCAGTCGTGGAGAACATCCTGGCCTTCGATGGTCACGTTGTGGGGATCGTTCGGGTAGCCGCGGGCCGGCCGGCCCACGCCCACGGTGACGAGGTATCGACCGTTTTCGATGCCGAACTCGAAGAGCGAGTCGCGTCCGTAGTCGTCGTACAGGTAGCTTTTTTGAACTTCGGAATAGCCGGCCGTGTCGTCATAGCCGTAGAGGGCGATGGACGGGTCGGTCACGTGTTCGCCGTACCAGCCAAGCTCGTCCTGGTCGTTCCAGGGCTGCCAGCCAACCTTGAGGTACGTTGTTGCGTCCACCACGAGCGGGTCGGCGGTCGGTTGCCCCGCCGGGTCCTGGAAGTTTATGGAATAGGCGCCCCGTGGCCGGTTGCTTCCCTGGATCTCGAGAACGGGCAGGGTGGAGCGGCTCCCCTCGATGTATCGCCCCAATTCGCGACGTAGGACCATGAGGGCATCGGCGTTGCGGGTCCAACTCGTCAGGCTGGATGCTGCCGAGTCCACGGTGGAGTCGAGGGGGTTCGCTTCGTCCACGTGGGGCGGACCGCCAGCGGCCAGGAGGAGGTATTCGTAGTCTTCGAATCCCTCGCGGAACAGTTCGGCTCGGATGGTGGGCCTGGGCCCGTCGAAGAATCGGCCGAAGTCGTAGTAAGCCCAGCCGCTCGCCCGATAATGCCATGCGACCCATGGAATGATGCGCTGGTTCATGCCTTGGGCGTCGATTCGCGTCGGGTTGAAGTAGGGATCCGGATCCTGGTCGAGGCTGTAGAACCAGACCTGCTCGCCGAAATCTTGCTGGCGTTTCCAGGCATAGTCCTGGCGGTAGGCGCGCACGTGGGCGATCCAGACGTCGTAGCCGCAGCCTCCCTCGGGGTCTTCGGCGATTTCGGGCTTCGGTTCTTCGCTGATGGCGATCCGCAGATTCGGCGCGGCGGCCTTGGTGAGGCGACAGAGGTATGCGGCGAGCTTTGCGTCGGCCGCATCCTGCGGTTCGTTCTGCACGTAATAGTAGGCCTTTTCGAGTAGTCCATGATCATCGAGGTAGGCCTGCAACGCCGTGAGAAATTGGGACCACTTTGCGTTGTAGGCAGTGGTGCCGTACTGATCGCCTCGATCGATACCGCAAAACGTGGCTGGCCTCGGCGTGGAGTTGTCCACGAATTGGAAGATCATGGCGTTTGGAAAGCCCTCGCCGATCCAGTCCTTGCCGAGCATGTAGCGCGGGGCCAGCCATCGGATGGCATAGGCGTCGGGTTCGTCCGGCTCGTCCCAGAAGGTTTCGCAACGGTCCGTGGACTTTGGGTTATCCCAGGTGATGTTCCAGCGAAAACCACTCGGCCAGGTCACGCTTTTGGGCGTGAATCTGTGCCTAAGGAGCATTGCCTTGGCGTCGTCCACCGTGCCTCCTTCGGGGATCAGGTCGGAGATGCTCACGTTGAGTTGGGTGGCGAATCCGACGCGATCGGGCAGGGCAAAATCGAACACGGTCAGTCGGATCGGAATCGTCACGGCGGCGCCGCCGTCCGGAGTCAGCGTGAGGGTCGTCTCGTGATTGCCGGCCGGTGCGTTCGGCGGAACGTAGACCGTGATCCACAGACCTTCGGGCCGGTCGTCCGACAGGGCGATGTGGTCGCCGTTCGTCACGGGCAGGAGGTGCTCGGCCCAGCCCGATTCGTACCCTATTTGCGCCAGGTTCACCCGTTGTCCTGCGCCGAGATCCGAAAAGGGTTCGACCTGGACGGTCACTCCGCCCGAGCCAGGGCCCATGAGGAGTTGCACCGGCTCGAATTCGTTGCGCGCCGCGAACAGGGTGAGCCCGGATCGACTGTCGTCGGGAGGCCGTTCGTTGGTTACCACTTTGTGGGTGGACGATGTGGTCCAGAGGGGAAGCCCCTGTGGGCTTTCGGTCAGCTCATAGGTGAACTCGCCCGGGTCCAACACCACGGGAGTCCAGTTCACGTTATTTTGATTCGAGCTGCCTCCGTGGCTTCTCTGGTCCCCGCAGCCCAGCCAGATACCTGCGGCAGGCAGAACCCAGAAAACCGCGGCAGCGATGAGGGGATGCCCGATATTCGAGACGTGATACCTGCCTCTTGTCCTTTCTGTGCCATCAAGGACTTTTGGGTCCATCCCTGCCTCCGTCGTTGCTTGTTTGCGGTTGTGGGTTCCTGGCGCATTCATGGCCACAAGAGGGGGGGGATCGTGTCTTGGGGCTGGGCCGCGTCGTCACGGTACGTTTCGCGTGTCCTGCGCGATGCCGCCTTGGCCGCCGTTACCACCG
>JAGGXR010000005.1 GCA_021162935.1 Deltaproteobacteria bacterium | reverse complement strand
GTGCCTCTGGGTCATGACGGCCAGTGGCTGCTCGGGATAGGGTGGAGGATCCCGCGGGGCAGGTATTTGCGCAGCAGCCGGCCCATACGTTCCCAGTTCAGCCTCGTTTTCTGACTGCGGCGTCGAAGGCAGTGAGGGCCTTGGGCGAGCTGCGTACCGTTTTGGCCGCCTTTTCGTTCCTCCTGTTGGATTTTGCCACAGTTATATTCCGAAAAAAAACGGCCACTTACGACAATATCAGCCATTTACTGCCCGCCAAGCCCACAGAACGTGTGGGAAATTCCCCCAATCTACGCCCAGACATATCAGTGCCCCGAAAAAGTGCTGCGCTGAAACAGCAGGAAACCCCGTCATATTCACGAAATACGTCGCACGCCCACAGCACGTCACCGTTTGGATCGATTCTTGCTGTTTCACAAGGCAACACCATGAGCCACCCAAGAAACCATGGGCCAGGCAATAGACTCGGAAAGGAAAAAACCATGAAGCCCACTCATTTTGACACAACGAAAACTGAAACGAAAACTGGAGGCAAAAAGGAACTGGACCAATGCCCTTGGAACTCGTCTGGTATCGTGTCGTCCAAGACATGCGACACGCGCCCCGATGACTGCTCTGGCTGTCCGGTGGACGTCGCCCTCATGAAGCTCGCCCCGCATCAGGGAAAGAACTTCTTCGGTAAGAACTACTTTGACCAATGTTACGTGAAGGCATGCGCAAGCCCCGGCCGCTCCTGTCCGTTCGCGGCTCAGTGCATGCCCAATTGGTCTCGGACCAACAGCGCTGCTTCCCGGGTCCTGACCTCGACGGGCATCGGAAGCCTGTCGATTGGCACAAACGCATCGCTCATCCAACAGGTCGCCCGCAGAAATGGACTGTATGTCGATTTGATCAGTCGACTCTTTGAGCTTCGCAATCTTGGAAAAGTCGCACCAGAGGAAAACCTCGCTCCGCAGCATTTGGGATTGGCCACAGTGGACGAACAGTTTGCCCTGCTGGCGGCAGCCTCGTTTCTCGACTGTCTCGAATTGCTCGATCTCAAGGCATTTGCTGAATCAATGTTGCGGCAAGGATTGATGCAACACGGTCTGTCCAACTCGTTCTCCGAGGAACGATCTTGGGAGGAACGACGCGCGGCACTTCGAGCATTGCAGGGCCTCGCACTGCTCGGCCTGACACCCACCTTTGACGCCAACGTACTCAGACAATTGCACGAGTCCATCGCTGCCATCGACTATCCATCGATGGCTCTGGCACGGCAGGCTGTGATCGTCCAAAACATCCTGAAAACGAATACGTATGAACCGGTTCGCATCAGCGACGACACGATGGCACATGCGGCAATCCTTATCAGTTTTGCCGGCGATCTCCTCGGCAAAATGTACCATCACGTGCTCGTCACTCCTTCAGAGTTATCGGCAGCGCTGACACTTTCCCGCTTTGTGGACATCGTGCCTGATGAAGGAATATCGCACGCAGGCCTGGTGCTCAAACGCAGACTGTTGCACATGATCGAGGAAGGAACGTTGGACGCAATCACTGCGCAAACGTTGCTTACTGGAATCGTGACCTCAGGGCAAAACTGGACGACCAGTGAACGCACCATGGTCTCAAGAGCAGTGCTGAATGCTTTCCAGGCACAATTCAAAAAACTGGGTGACATGCGGACCGCTCCAAATGCATTGCTGGACGTCCTTGGTGCAGATAACCTCATTCGCGACCCCAAACAGTTTCAGTCTCTCGCACAAAACCAGGCAGCACAAAAAATGGAAACTCTGGATCCAACGTTGCTCGGCTGCAAGATGCCCTCCAATCTGCTGTACCATCGTGGACACTCCTGGGTTCGTCCTGACAAAGACGATTCCGTCCGCATTGGACTCGACGATATCGTGGCCCACTTGATCGGCAAAGTGGATGCCATCAAGATGCCCAAACCCGGCGAAACAGTGCGCCAGGGAAAACCTGTGCTCCGCCTCATCCGCAACGACGAGACCGTGGAAGTCTGCTCCCCAATGGATGGCGAGGTAGCGATCGTCAATCAGGCAGTCATCGACACACCTCGAATCCTCGCAGCCGAACCATACGAGGATGGTTGGCTCATGACGATTCGCCCCACGTTGACCGAAGACGCCCTCTATGACCTCAAGTTCGGGGACAACGCGCACCAATGGCAAAAGAACGAAGTCACTCGACTACAAGCAATGTTTCAGGACGAAATCGCAACCGCCGCGGATGGTGCCACTCTCGCCCACGATGCTTTGGCAGGCATCCCCGGTGTTCGTTGGTCCGAAGTGCTGAACAAATTCCTCAACCAATGATGCCTACGATTGAGCAATCCCGGCCCTCGCCAACTCATCCTTGAACGCCATCTGGCAATAGTAGCACATTTGCGTTGATTTTTCGTCGATGTCGCCCACTGTGAGTGAGGCAGTCATGACGCAATGATGATCGTCACAGTGAGTGAGGCCAAATGTGTGCCCGAGTTCGTGGATACCTTCCTTGATAACGCGATCCACAAAGACGGCATGACGACAGGGCACGACACCTTCGAAGGGCACTGTGCCGAGCCGATAGGTCGACACAAGGGCGGCCCTCCCTCCAAGCATTGCCTCCCCGAAAATATACTGCAATATCGGCGTGAAGATATCGAATGACGTTACTCCCAAAATCCGGAACGCAGTCCGATCGGAGGCAACGAGGTGTTCAAGAATACGAGTGGCATGATATTGGCCTCTCATTCCATCCAAAGCATCCACGGGCATTTTTTCGTCCGTGCCAATCCGATATGAAAACGGGAACGTCCGTTCGAGTTCCCCGGCCAAGGCCATCATGAGCCCGGCGTCGGACAGACCCAGAGGCACAATTTTTACCACGCGATCCGACACGAGCGTCATACCCATGTTCGGACGCCGATGAGACGTGGCAGGTCTTTGATCATCCCAAAACAAAACGGGCCATAAACATTGTACGGCGCACCCCAATGAAGAGAAGCATCCATGATCATCTCCGTCGCAACCGAGGCAGCCCCAGTTTAGTCGGCTGATGAGAATACATCTGCCATCTGAAACGCCGATCCATCCCCTCTGGCTTTGTCGCTCCTCGGTTGCGCATCACCCGCACCCTCGTCGTTTCGCGCCAAAGGGACGCCGCAGCACCCCAAATTGGCAACCCTATTTTGAACCGTCTCCTGACGTCAAGCCGTACTTCTTGATCTTTGCATACAACGTCCCTCTATCGATCTTGAGCGTCTCCGCCGTCCGGCTGATATTCCACTCATACTGCTCAAGCTTGCGGGAAATGTAGTCCCGCTCCCATGCATCCAGGGACTCATCGGCAGATCCGCCGAAAGATTGCTTCATCACAATGGGCAAATCCTCCGGCACAATCCATTTACTTTTCCCTACAACCAGAGCTCGCTCAATCGCATTTTCCAATTCACGGACGTTGCCCGGCCAATCGTAGTTGACCAAGCACTCCATTGCCTCGGGAGAAATGGTACTGATCTTTTTTCCGAGCCGCACCCGCATCACCTCTAAAAAATGCTTCGCCAAAACCGGAATATCCTCCCTGCGTTCCCGGAGCGTAGGTATGTGAATCTGCACGACGTTGAGCCGATAGTAGAGATCCTGCCGGAAGCTCCCGTCCTTGACGCTCTCTTCGAGGTCCCGATTGCTGGCCGCCATCACCCTGAAGTCCATCTCTTGCTCAATGAGCCCTCCGACCCGCCGAAATTTGCGTTCCTGGAGCACTCGAAGCAAGTCTATCTGCATCTTCTGAGAAGCACTGCCGACCTCATCCAGAAACAGGGTTCCGCCCGAGGCGACTTCAAACAGCCCCTTCTTGGCCGTGTTCGCTCCAGTGAAAGCTCCCTTTTCATATCCGAACAACTCGCTTTCCTGAATCGATTCAGTAAAAGCGCCCAAATTGACCCCCACGAATAAACCATTCGCCCGCGCACTTTTCTCGTGAATGGTACGCGCCAGGACCTCTTTACCGGTTCCACTCTCACCCAATATGAGAACGACCGAATCCGTAGCAGCGACATCTTCGACGAGTTCGAACAACTTCATCATGGGCGGAGACTGCCCGATCATGGGACCGTAGCAACCGCATACTCTGACCTGCCGCCTAAGAACCTGTCGCTCGCGTTGCATCAAGTCGTTTTCATAGACCTGATTGATGAGCGCCTCCATCCTAACGGGATCGAATGGCTTCACCACGTAATCGGTGGCTCCAAGTTTCATTGCTTCGACCGCTGAATCGATAGAACCATAGGCGGTCATCATGACCACGGTAGCGTTGGGCTCGTTCTCCTTGACCTGCTTGAGCATCTCCAGGCCGTCCATCCCTGGCATTTTGATGTCTACCATCATCAGGTCGAACGACTGTGTCTTCAACGTCTCCAAGGCAGCCTCGGCGCTCTCGGCCACTTCGACCTGATATCCATCGTGTCGCAGCAAATCTCCTAATGAAACACGGATAGAAAATTCGTCATCAACCACGAGGATTCTAAATTTCTTGCGCATGATTGACTCCTCTTCCGTCAACTATCCACTGGTCGATCACCTGACGATGCTTGGGCTCCCGTCGGCAACGTGATGATAAAAGTCGTCCCCTTACCCTCTTGGCTCTTGACGTCCATGATCCCACCATGGTTCGTGATGATCCCATAACTCACGCTCAAACCAAGCCCGGTCCCTTGCCCGACCGGTTTGGTCGTAAAAAACGGATCGAAGATCATTTTGAGGTGTTCTTCCTTGATTCCACAGCCGGTATCCTGAATTAAAATCTGCACCTTTCCCTCTTTCTCCAAGGTTGTAATGGTCAATACACCCCCATCGGGCATCATAGCCTCACAGGCGTTTAGAGAAATATTAGCAAAAACCTGCTGCAGTTGGTTGGCATCTCCATTGACCTTCGGCAGCCCCTCTCCAAAATGTTCCTCGATGGTAATGTTCCTAAATTCTTTCTGGCTCCGCAAAAGCTTGAGCCAGTCCCGCCCCACGTCGTTCACTTCCACGGGCTTCATCTCCACAGAGGACTCGTGCGCAAAATTCAACAGGCTCAGAATGATTTCACGCATTCGAAGAGTTTCTTTGTACATGATGTCCAGATATTCTGTTGCCTTGTCACTGAGGCCCTCTTCTTTCTTGAGTAA
This sequence comes from Deltaproteobacteria bacterium, assembly GCA_021162935.1. Classification (GTDB taxonomy): domain Bacteria; phylum Myxococcota_A; class Polyangia; order HGW-17; family SLPX01; genus JAGGXR01. The sequence continues at coordinate 26,985 of JAGGXR010000005.1, read as the reverse complement.
ATACTCCAACGTCAGCAGTCCGGTGAGCGGATTGTTGATCTCGTGGGAGACACCCGCCGCCATCCGGCCCACGGCTGCCATCTTTTCGCTCCGCCCAACCTGCTGACAGGTTGCCTGCACCAGGGACTCCTCCCTTTGCATCACAGCGTCGGCCATCTTGTTGACTGCTATACAAAGCAGCCCCAACTCACCAGGAGGCCGCACCTTCAATCGGATGGATAGGTCGCCTGATACAACCTTCTTGGACATGTCGATAATCTGCGCAATGGGATACAAAATAGTTCTCGCCATAAGCGCCAACAGCAAGAGGCTGACAATGGTCAGGACCGACACCACACCAAGGAAAATCCAGGCTGCGCGTTTCCAATTGCGGAGCAGCGGCTTTTCCCGCATACCAACGGCCACCATTCCAATGACCTTGTTTTCGGGATCGCGAATTGGCGCATAGGCGCTAATGTACCAGTCATTGACCACAAAAGCTCGGCCGACCCAAGGCTTGTTCTTTTTCAACACGTTCTTGGTAGCCGTAGGGCTCACAAGCGTCCCAACAGGTCGCAGGCCAGAATTCGTTTTCATACTGGTGGACACACGGACATCACCCTGAACAATGCTAACGACTCCCAGGTTTTTCTCGACACCAGCGCTGCTCTTGTACAAATCCTCTTTGATCTCATCCACAATCGTGGAGCTGTCGTTTAGGAGTTTCGCACCATACAGGTACCCCACGACTCCGCCCCCCCTTCGCAAATCCACGAGGGGCACCGCCGCCCCAATGATCATGCCATCATGATGGATTCTCCTTGCTGCGGCCTGGCCGATTTTGGAATTGGTCCTGAGAGATGCCCTATGAAGCAGATCGCTGCCTTCTCGTTCCAAGTCCATATGCCGGATGATCGCGATACCGTGGACGCACCCTTTCCGTCCCAATGCCCGGACAACGATGCTATTATGCGACATGTCGTCGCCCATCTGTCCCGGGTTGTGCTCCCGATAGACGACTCGGCCATCCTTATCCAGCAGCGACAGCACATCCAACCCCCCGGCTTTTCGAACGCTCGCCAGGAATCCATGCAGATCCTTCTTGTTCCAACCTCTCAGTGGGCTAGGGACATTGCGACGCACTGAAGCCCCCCGAAGCAGAAGGCAAATATCCGCTGCATGCTCCTCAAACACCCTGTCCGCCGAATTCAGATCCATGCGAACACGGCTCTGAGCCTCTTCGGTAATGATCCTCTTCGCACCGAAAACGGTGACCACAAACACGGCGACGTTGGTCACCATAATGATGGCGACAAACCCTATCGTCAGACGGAGCCAGACTCTGTTCCTCGAAGTCGTCACAAAACACCACCCAGTAGGAGGTTGATCAAAATAGGATTGTCACTTCCTGAACAGCCTCCTTATCGTATTGGGTCATCGGCGGCAAAGGGGAGATTGGGCAAAAAAATGCGGTCGGCCAGAACAATCTCGGCACGAAGAAAGAACCATGAGCACCTAAGCCACACAGGGGCCATTACTTCACGATGACGGCATCCTGTTTGCAGACATCCCTACAGATGCCGCACTTGATACACAGACTCGTATCGATGGTGTGCACCTTCTTTCTCTCACCCGTAATGGCGTGCTGTGGGCACTTGATAGCGCACAATGTACATCCATTGCAGTTTACGGGATCGATGGAGTAGGTGACGAGGTTCTTGCACAGACCGGCGGGACACCTCTTTTCGCGAACATGAGCCTCGTACTCATCCCGGAAGTACCGTAAGGTGCTAAGAACCGGGTTGGGCGCCGATCCACCCAACGCGCAAAGCGATGTTTCAGCGACGGTATGTGCAGTTTCTTCGAGCAGTTCAAGGACACCCTCTTCGGCCTCGCCGTTGGAGATGTCGGTGAGCATCTTGTTGATCTGTCTGAGCCCCTCACGACAAGGAACACACTTGCCGCAGGACTCGCCGGCAAGAAAGTCGATGTAGTAGCGAGCGATATCGACCATGCAGTCGTCTTCGTCCATGACGATCATGCCGCCCGATCCCATCATGGAACCAACCTTAGTGAGTTGATCGAAATCCACCGGGATGTCGAGCAAACTTTCGGGAAGCACCCCCCCCGAAGGCCCGCCGGTCTGCACCGCCTTGAACTTCTTTCCATTGGGGATGCCACCACCGATGTCGAAAATGATCTCCCTCAAGGTGATCCCCATCGGAACTTCGACCAAACCGGTGTTGTTCACCTTGCCAACGAGCGAAAAAACCTTGGTGCCCTTGCTCCCGCCCCAGGGGCTCTTGCTCACGTCACCGGTTCCAATGGACGTGAACCACTTGGTGCCACGCAAAATAATGACCGGCACGTTGGCGTAGGTTTCGACGTTGTTCAGATTCGTCGGCCGGTCCCACAGGCCATGGTCCACGGTATGAATGTACTTGGCCCTGGGTTCTCCGACGTGACCCTCCATGGATGCCATGAGCGCCGTTGACTCTCCACACACGAACGCGCCGGCACCAAAGTGGATGCTGATGTCGAAATCGAATCCCTTGCCGAAAATGTTCTTACCCAAAAGGCCGTATTCTCTCGCATCTTCCATGGCCTTCTGCAGCCGCTTGAGAGCCAAAGGATACTCGTGACGGATGTAGACATACCCCTTGCTGGACCCAACGGCATAGGCGGCGATGGCCATCCCTTCGAGCACGACGTGCGGGTCGGCCTCGACGATGCTCCTGTCCATGTACGCGCCCGGGTCTCCTTCGTCTGCGTTGCAGACCACGTACTTGGGCTCACCGGCTGCCATGCGACAGGTCTTCCATTTGATACCAGTCGGAAAACCACCACCTCCACGGCCACGCAGTCCGGACGCAATCATCTCATCGATGACTTCCTCGGGAGTCATCTCCGAGAGTACCTTGGCAAGAGCCTTGTAGCCGTCTCTTGCAATGTACTCGTCGATGGACTCCGGATCGAGCAAACCACGATTCCGTAGGGCCACAAGACGCTGCTTCTTGAAGAAGCCGATCTCGCTCATTGTCGGAACAGCCGTCTTTTTGTCCGGCGGGCTGTACATGAGTTTCTCGACCGGCCGCCCCTTGAGCATGTGCTCCTCGACCAAATGGGGGATGTCTTTCTCCTTGAGTTCCTGGTAAAAAATGCCGTCAGGCTGGACGACCATCACCGGGCCCTTGGCACAAAATCCATTACAACCTGTGACGACCACGTCCACTTCGTCGGTCAGATCATGTTTCGCCAACTCACGTTCCAAGGCTGCTTTCACCTTGACGGAACCACTGGAAACACAGGCGGTTCCACCACACAACATGAGCTGCATGCGGCTGCTGCTCGAAACATCGCCGACAGGTGGCTTCTGTTCGTTCTTGCTCGGTGTTTCGCTCATAACGTCCGTTCTCCTCCCATGGCCAACGCGTACTCCTCAACGATGTTGCCCTTCATGACATGCTCGTCGAAAATCCGTTTTGTCTTCTTCTTGTCGAGGTCGATGTACTTGACGGGAGCCTGATCGGTGACTTCGACGGTCATCATGGGCTCACGACTGCACAGCCCTGCACAACCGGAGGTCGTGACGATAATGTCGCTCGCGCCTGACTCTCCGACACAGCGCATGACCTCGGCCATGATGTTCCTGGCCCCTGCCGCAATACCGCAGGTGCCCATGTGCACGGTGATTTTGACCCGTCCGGCCCCGTGCCGTAACGACATGGTCTTCTTGTTTTCCTCGGCAATCCTGTCGAGGTCTTCAATTCTCAGTTTGAACATCGATTGCCTCCAAATGGGATCGCTACTCGGGTTGTTCGGCTTTTCGCATCTTGCTCAGGATCTTGCTCACTTCCACAGTGGATGTATGTCCGTACACCTCGTCGTCGATCTCGACGACCGGTGCCAAACCACAACAACCGAGACAGCGGACTGATTCAACGCTGAAGAACAAATCTTCGGTTGCTTCACCCTCTTTGGTCACGCCGAGTTCACGCATGACGTTCTCCAAGATACGCCCCCCGCCTTTGACGTGGCAGGCCGTGCCGGTACAAACGTAGATGGGATGCTTACCGCGTGGTTCCAGGGAAAACCCCTTGTAGAAGGTCGCAATGTGGAAGATGTGACTCAAGGGCACATCCAGATCGTCAGACAACTTCTGTGCCACTTCTTTGGGGATGTAGCGGAAATGCCCCTGAATATCCTGAAGCATTTCGATTAAATAGCTCGGATCGTATTTCCAACGATCGATAATCTTATCCACCGCATCAACATCAATGAACCCTGTTTCCATCTTATCCATCTCCTCCTTGTCTCTGCACAAGCGGGAACAACTCAGGCCGCCTTTTTCGACGTTGCAAGTAGAAGTTCGCTGACCATTTCAGAATCGTGATTTGTCCGCCAAATCGCGCCTTTTTCGATCGTGGTGAGGTTCGCTTGATTTCGATCCGTTTGCTGGAGTCTTTCCTTTGCACGTTCGATTTCCAGTTCGAACCACCTCTTGGCCTCCATGCCATATAGGAGACTCGCCAACTCGAACTGCAAATTGGAAGGTCTGACACGGTACAGCCAACCACCGGTGTAAGGCGATTCGTTGACCAGCCCAGGCTGTTCGAGCAACCTCGTGTTCCGGGCGATCACCTGCCCTGATATCGGTGTCGGGATTTCGATGCCCCCCTGCTCAGTACGAAGGTCGCAGGCCGAAGCGCCCTCGAAGATCGGCCGTCCGGCGACTGGCAGATGCACGTTCACAATGCGACCGAGCAACTGCTGACCGTAGTCGTCCAACCCTACGCACACGTTGCCCGCCCGTTCCACGCGAACCCACAGGTGGCCTCTATGATAATGTACCCCGCCGGCAAAACGAAGTCCTGCGATGGTCAGCACGTCACCTTCACCAAGGCCGGGAACGTCTTCATCCGCAAGCGTATCTTCCATCATCTGCCCAAAGGAACAACTCGCGCATTTGAACTGATCGACACACAACTTGTAAGACACATCGCCCGTCAGCATATAGCGGCACTTGCGAGCAGCAGCCGGCAACTTGTGGAACAACCGGTCGAACTCCGCCCGTCGTTCTTCTGTCTCCTTGTAGTTCAAAGCAGGAACGGACGGAGTTGGGACCTGCACGGGCCCATCGATCAAAGCCTGGTGGAGCGAACAGTGCTCGCAGTCATAATTCAGCGTGCACAGTCTGTACGATATCACGCCCGCATCGACCCATATGCACTGTCCCGACGACATGGGTTCGAGCTTCTTCTCATTCGTTTTCTTTTCGGACATGATACACCTCTTCGGGCACCGCCAAACTCACTCACACCTTTGAAAAGAAACGCTTGGCCACACGGTCCCAGCTTTCCTTGTCGAGGTTGCTTGCAAAATTGGGCAGCAATTCACCACCATCGGACAACGCCGCACCACCGCTCGCGCTCAAAGTACGAAACAGGTCGTCCGCCTCAGCCAAAAGCCATTGGTCGGCATGTTCCGGGTCGACCAGCTTGCGCGTTTCCTCGTAACTATCTTGAGGCTCCAGCACATAGAGCCACCCCCGCTGATAGCAGTCGTCATTGATCACCGTCGGATCGTCTTCCAAGAGAGGATTGACGCGCATGACCTTGCCCGACACGGGAAACACCATGTTCGCCTGATGGCCGTTACTGGCCACGGTCAGAGCAGCTTGTCCGCTCTGCACCACGTCTCCAGGCTTGGCCGTGAGGGTGACCGTCGAGACCTGTCCCACGATTCTCTGGGCAAAGTCGTCCATCCCCACCCGGGCATGATCGCCCTTGAGTTTTGCCCAGGTGTGCCCCCGAGAGTAGAAGCGATCCTCCACCACGAAGAAGTGTGAAACCTTCTCTGGCTTACGGCGCTTGCCTGGCGCCAAGGCCAGCATGGCGTTCATGCCGAACTCATCCCAGATGCTCTGGTCCACCTCGCAGGTGGCACAGTCATAGTTGTGCGGGCACACCTTGGCGGAAACCACACCCATTCTGCTGTATCGACAAATCCGTTCGTTGCCGCTAAGTTCCTTGCGCCAACGCTCCTTGGTCTGTTCTTCCATTTGAATGAGGCCCGTAGGGCACACCTCGGTGCAGGCACCGCAAGCGATGCAGGCGTCCGGATTCACGTAGAATGGCGTACCGACCACACGATCGACACCGCGCCCCTCATACCCGATGGCGGACGCTCCCACGATTTCGTCACAAACGCGGACACAGAGTCCGCACAGGAGGCAATCGCTCTCCTCCGTGTCGGTAAAACGCGCTTTCTCCACTCCCAGAGAAGCTGCGATGTCTTGAACCACCTTGACGTGGGGAGAACGGGCCAACAACAGTTCGGCCAGCATGGCCCTGTGACGATGAACGCGTTCCGTGTCCGTTTGGATCTCGAGCCCTTCGTTGGCGGGAAAGTTACAGGACGTCACGAGCTTGGTCCGCTTACCGGCGCCCACTTCCACCATGCACAGGCGACAGGCACCGTAAGGCTCCAAACCATCCATATGACACAACGTGGGGACCTTGATTCCCTGAGCACGAATCGGCCCTAAGATGGCCTCTCCTTGTTCCACCTGGACTTCGCTTCCGTTGATCTTGATAGTAACCAGTGACATCTTTGACTCCTTCTCATCGCTGCCTCATCGCCGCATTTGCTTACTGACAGTGCAAGGTCCGAGCCACTTTTTTGCAAATCATGTAACCGTGTGACATTACTTAGATATACGACTGCAAGAGGACCTTCATGGGCATGACTGCAGGCCGATGTTCTGTCGAAATATTCGGCAGTGCCGTCGCGATTCTCATACAGTCACGATAAAACTCGCGCGTTCATGCAGCACCTGATCTTGGATGACATGAATTCAGGATGAACCAACGACCTGACAGCAAAAAAGACGGACATCATGCTCGACGGTATCGATGCAATTGACGCGACGATGGAGGCGTGACAGGATGCGCGGCAAATGAAACTTGGAGGTCTATGATGCAAACAAAGAACCATGACCCGGCACGATTCGTCTCCAAGGATGACAGCAGCCCAACCAGGTGGTCGACGCTCAGCGGCTCGGCCGTCGCCGCCATGACCTCGGCATCCGCTGCCATGCTGATCCTTGCCGGATGTTCGAATCGTCCCGAACCGAAACATGCAACTTCATCGGCTGCCGCGACCCGACCGGCGAATGCAGCGCACCAATCAGCCAGACAGACTGGACCGGCGAAGGCAGCGCACCAATCGGCCAGACAGACCCGCCCACAGCAAGGACCGCCCCTGGCGCACCGAGGCTCGGTGGTGGATGTCCTGTATGGAATCCACATTCCAGATCCCTACCGTTGGCTCGAAAATGCAAAGTCACCCCAGACCCAGGCATGGGTCCATTCAATGGACCGATACAGCCGCCACATCCTGTCGAAACTGCCTGGTCGCGACACGCTCGCCAAACGCTTGGCACAACTGAGCTACGTGGACTGGGTCAGCCCGCCGCTTCGTCGGGGAAAGCGCTACTTCTTCTCGCGCCGGTCCAAGACAAAAGAAAAGGCCATCTTCTCGTGGCGCCAGGGCGCACAGGGAACCGAACACATCCTCTTGGACCCGAACACCATGAGCAAAGACGGCAGCATCGCCATCCACGGTGTCTGGGTGGACTATCAGGGACGACGCGTCGCTTACGCTCTGAGCCACAACAATGCGGACGAAGCGACCCTGTATCTCATGGACGTGGCCACGGGTAAGGTATCGACCATCGACACGATCAAAGGAGCCAAGTACGCCGACCCATCCTGGACGCCGAAGGGAAAAGGGTTCTACTACACCCGGCTGCCTGTGGACCCGAAAATTTCAGCAGCCGACCGACCGGGCTACGCCGAGGTCTACTACCATCGCGTCGGGACGGATCCGAAGACGGACCGACTCATCTACCCGAAAACCGGCGATCCGAGCATCTTCATCGCAGCCGAAGTCTCCCGGGATGGTCGGTGGCTCTTTTTGTACAAGGCCCACGGCTGGTCACGCATGGACGTTTATTACAAGGATCTCCGCAAGGGACCAAAGAGTCCGTTTGTCCCCCTTGCCGTGGCACCCAAGGCACAGAAGGTGATCTACCAGGTCTTCGCGTGGAAAGGGCGGTTCTACATCCAGACCAACGAAGGAGCGCCGCGCTACCGACTCTTCAGGGTCCGTGCGACCCGACCGCAACGTTCGCATTGGAAGGAAATCGTCCCGGAACAAACAAACGCTGTCCTCGACAGCTTTTCGATTCGAGGCAACCGACTCGCCCTGCGCTACCTGACACACGCCATCACGGAGCTGCGCATCCACAGGCTGTCGGGAAGGTTCGTCCGCAGAGTGAGCTTCCCTGGCTTGGGGACCGCCTCTGGGCTGACCGGCAACCCTGAAGACGATGCCGCCTACTACTCCTACTCATCGTTTACCAGGCCCACGACCATCTACAGGACCTCCATGCGAAAAGGCGGCCGGTCCCTGTACTTCCAGGTCAAGCTCCCCATCAACTCGTCCCTCTACATAACCAAACAGGTCTGGTATCCTTCCAAGGACGGGACCAAAATCTCCATGTTTTTGATCGGCGCACACACATGGAAAAGGGGCGGCACCACCCATTCCATGACCCTGGCGCCCTCGAACAAGTTGAAAAAAGACGGCAACAACCCGACGATCCTATACGGCTATGGCGGCTTCGACGTGAGTCTGACTCCGCACTTCAGCGCCACGTGGATGACCTGGCTCGAACAGGGCGGCACGGTGGCGATCCCCAACCTGCGCGGCGGCGGTGAATACGGCGAAGCCTGGCACCAGGCAGGCATGCTCGACAAGAAACAAAACGTGTTCGACGACTTCGTCTGGGCGGCAAAATGGCTCATTGCAAACCACTACACGAGACCTGAACGACTCGCCATCCGTGGCGGGTCGAACGGCGGCCTACTCGTGGGTGCCGCCATGGTCGAGGCGCCCAAATTGTTCGGCGTGGTCATCTGTCACGTGCCGCTCCTCGACATGCTGCGCTACCACAAATTCGGAGGCGGCAAAACCTGGATCAGCGAGTACGGAACCGCTGACAATGAAAAGCAATTCCGGTTCCTCCGTGCATACTCTCCCTACCAACAGGTTCGCAAAGGAACCGCCTATCCGGCGCTCCTGATGATGTCGGCGGACAGCGACGACCGGGTCGACCCCATGCATGCGCGCAAATTCACGGCCGCAATCCGATGGGCCACGTCCAGCCATCGCCCCGTCCTTCTTCGGGTCGAAACCAAATCGGGACACGGTGGTGGAGATATGGTCAAAAAACGCGTGGCCGCTACAGCGGACGAGTTGGCCTTCATGATGTGGCAAATGGGGCTGAAACCGGCTCCACCGCAACTCCTCCAAATGGCTGCTCGCAGACCGGAATCGATCCGAGCCACGACCACGGGGACTGCCGGCCGACCAGCCGCGTCGCACCAGGCAAGCAAAGGGCCATTATCCCATTGACCGCCTCGGGTGACGAGCACAGATGCGTGATTCGTATGACCAGACAGGGCCGTGGCCTCCTCGCCCATTGACAGCGACGGCAAAGCATCGCAAAAACAGCCCTGAGGCCGGCAGAGACACGAGGCTCACAAGCCCCGCTCCGAACAGGCCGCCCTGAAGCGGAATCCGGCCCAGGCGCACAGAACCTTCAACCGAGAACGAAAACCATGCAACCAATCGAGATCATCGACGGAATACAAACAGAGAAACTGGACGCCATCCTGTCGGAACTCAATTCAGCCCAATGCAAGGCCGTGCTCAAGGCTGGCAGCCTGGCCACCAAACTGCCTCCGGGAAAGGTGTCTCAGAAGGCGCGCAAAAAAGCCTGGGGACAAAGGATCCGGGACGGCCTGGCTCACGACAACGATGCATTGGCCAGCGAATTGTTGTACCAATGGATCCTGCACCATCGTCGCGACATGCTCACCAAGTATCTCAATTCCATTGGGGTAGAAAATGTCCGTGGCGAAACCGAAGAAAGCTTCACCAAAACAGTGCCTGAACCAAAGCTCATCGAGGCCGCCCTGGCCCTATGCAAGGATAACGATCCGGTCGAGGTCGCCATGTACGTGCTGTACCTCGACTACCACCAAGACAGTCACGTCTTCGGCAGCGACGACCGCATCCTGTCCCTCTTGTCCGGAAACACGTCCGAACCATCCGTCGACCAGGCCGACTGAACCACCTCCGTCTGACGACCTGAGCGACCACCCGATACCAAGGTTTCCGACCTGTTCTGTGTCCAACTTCATATGTGGAACAGCAGCCAACGGACTCGGAGTAACATTCCGAAGACGGCTCGCTCAGCCAGGAGGCTTGCCATGGGCACCAGAATCGAGTGGAAGGAATTCGAACAACGGCTTCAACAGTCGACCGCGGCCTTCGATTTCCAAGCCAAGCCCACACCCAAACCGTCCGTTGTGCCTGTCTACATCGTCTGGCCACACAATCCGACGGCCAAACAGACACCGAATTCGAGCTTTGCAAAAACCATGGCCGTGTTCGGCGGCATCCTGGCCGCCGGCATCGCCCTGGGCACCCTCCTGGCAACTTGGGTCCTGCCCGTATAGCGGCCAGTCGAGTCGCCAGCACAACAAAAAGCTGTTGCCACCTTTACCTGTCAGACCTTCGACGATCTGTCGAATTTTCAACACATCCCCCCATCCCTTCGCCACACGTATCTGAACAGAATCTCACAATTTCTACAGGGTTAAACATTTCCAAAAAAACTCCCATTGCATGGCCTCGAACTTGCATGTATATGGCGCCTGTCACTGTGGCCGCACCCAATACTGAGCTGAAATTCCGCGCGCCACCAACGGAGGAACTCATATGCCGCTGCGAATCAACACTGCTGTTCTGCTCTTCGATGCACCGTACGGGCATCAAACCACTGCTTCTCGGGCCATGTTGCCCTGGATTCTGTCGAGCCTCGAACGAGCAGGAATCGAACGAGTCCTCTTCCTGGGCGACCAAGACTCTGCTGCCACGAGACAGGCAGCAGCCGAAGCCGATTTGACCGATCGAGTTTCCTGGCTGCCTGGCCGCCCTCAGGGCGCTGCGTTGCGAGACGTCTCCACGCATGTCGAAGGCCGACCGGTCCTACTCGTCTATCCCGAAGCCGTACCCACACCAGAACTCATCGCCGAGTTACTCACCTGGCCGGTAGACAAAGATGGGTCTTGTGCCCTGGTGGATCGCTCAGGAATCCATGCAAATCTACCCATTGCCAACCTGGACGGAACCCGCGTCATCGCCCTGGAAGAAGAGGGGACCATGGATGGCGGCACCACGGCTCTTGGGTGGTTCGTGGTCGGAAATTCCTTCTTTACGACTCTGAGACGCCTGGAAAACGGACATCCGGTGTCCGCCTGGGAGACCTTCCAGGCCATGGCGGCATCCACCCGGATGGAAACCTTCAGCGCGAGGTCGGACCAGTGGAAAAGCCCGCATCGCAATCCGGTAACCCGTAAAAGCATGGAGACCCTCTTGGCTCATGGACCGAAATGTGGACCAACGGGGCCCAAGGAATCTACGAGGGTGCTGAGCTACATCGAGGGAATCCTGAATGAAAAAAATGGTCTTCATTTCACCCTGATGAACCCGGGCCCCGTACTCACCACGGCCAAGGTCAAGAGCGCACTGGTCCACCATGACGTGTGTCATCGAGATGGAGAGTTTCCCAAGGTGGTGCGGCGCCTCCGCAGAAAGCTCCGGAAAGTATTCGACGGCGGTCCGGAACACGAAGTCGTGGTTCTGACCGGTTCGGGCACATCCGGCATGGAGGCGGCGGTCAGTTCCTGCGTGCCTCGCGACAAGAAACTGCTCGTCATTTCGAACGGAGCCTTTGGAGAGCGTTTCATCGAAATCGCCACTCTTCACCAGATGAATCTGGTCACCCTCCATTACAAATGGGCCGAATCAGTGAACCTCGACGACGTAAGACGCACGCTGGACCAGGATCCGGACATCTTCGCCGTTGCCATGTGCCACCACGAAACGTCCGTCGGGCTGCTCAATCCGGTCCACGAAGTCGGTGTCATCGTCCGATCCGCTGATCGGCTCTTCATCGTGGACACGGTAGCGAGCCTCGGCGCCGAAGACGTCAGCGTCACGCGTGACAAGATCGACGTTTGCGTCTCATCAGCAAACAAATGCCTGCACGCCATCTCCGGCCTGGCCGCCGTGTGCGTAAGCAAACGAGCCTGGGACCGTATCGAAGACGTGCCGCCGAGGGTGTACTATCTGAACCTGAAACGCTATCGAAAGTACGCCGTCGAGAAAGAGGAAACGCCGTTCACACCAGCCGTTTCGAGCTTCTTCGCCTTGGATGCGGCAATCGATGAACTCTTGGCCGACGGCCTCCAGCGGCGTTACGCCATGTATCGAGAGCGCAATCAACGCATCCGGAAGGCGTTTCGGAAAATGGGGCTGTCCTTCCTGACGGAGACGGGACGCGAATCATCGACCATCACCTGCGTCAAGGTGCCCGACTACATCACCTTCCCAGAACTCTACGATGAAATGAAACGAAGAGGGTACCTCATCTACAACAGTAAGGAGCACCTCCAAGACCGTTACTTCCAGGTCGCCAATATGGGAGACCTGAACAACGAGACCATCGACGCATTCCTGGACGCCTTGAACATGGTGTTCCATCAGGCCAAGAATCGAGCCGCGGCCCGGCCGAGGCTCTACGCGCTCGAACGGGTCGCCCAAGCTCGCAAGTAGCAATGAAACGTCTCCACGCTCTATTCCTGGTGATTGGCGTCGTTCTGGCGAGTTACCTAATCTACCGGGTCGGAGCGGGACGGCTCCTGTCGGACCTGGCTCATGCAGGATGGGGGTTCGCCGCCGTCGTAGCGGTGGCGCTGGCCTCCATCGTCGTCATGGCCATTGGTTGGAAGCTGCTGCTCGATGCAGAGGGCGGCACCGCCGGTCTGTGGGAACTGGTGGGAGCCTCCATCGTCGGGGCAGCCATCAACTTTCTGACCCCTGGCAGCATGGGAGGTGAACCGGTCAAAGCGACGCTCCTCAAAGACCGGGCATCCCCAGAGGCTCTCCTGTCCACGGTATTGCTCCACAACATCCTCTACTGGTTTTCCAACCTCCTGCTGATCGTACTGGGCGTCACCTTGGCCATTTTTCTACTGGACCTTCCCACGCGGCTCACGTGGATCCTGGTGGGCACGACCCTTGCGGTCGCCGTCCCGGTTCTCATCGGCATCTGGCTCGTCCATCGTGGTCTATCGGAAAAATTCATTCGGTTGCTGGCACGCCTTCACATCCGCTTCAAGAATGCCGACGACGTGTTGGCAAAAGCCCGCAAGGCTGACGTTCTCGTCCGCCAGTTTCGAACCCACCATCCCGCTGCCTTCTACGGCGCCTTTCTGTGGGTGTTCTTCGGACGAAGCCTATCGATCATGGAGGTCTGGGTCATCCTGGCGGTCATGGGACAGTGGATGTCCCCCCAAACAGCGTTCCTCATTCAGGCCACGAGCCTCATCGTCTACGTCCTGTTCGCCTTCATCCCCTCCCAACTCGGCGCCAACGAAGGGGCGAGTTTCCTGCTCTTCCCGTATCTCGGTCTCACGGCCACCACCGGACTTGCGATGGAAGTCCTGCGGCGTCTCCGAGTGGTGGCACTCGTCTTGCTCGGACTCGGTCTGTTGGCCCTCTTCAGCCTGAGACACGAAGAAGTCGTCCCGACCACGTAACCGTCACAGACAGACTCGCGAATCGCGCATCGAACCCATCTCCAGCGATCGGCAAACGGAGATGTGCATCCGAAAAACGAATCGTGGTATAAATGGATTTCACATGGAGGTATGTGATGGCTCTTCCGTACGAACTTCGAAAAAAGCAGGATCAGATCGAAGACTGGGCGCGACAGTACGGATTGGACCCCTTTGAAACCATCTTCGAGATGGTGGACTACAGACGAATGAACGAAGTCGCGTCCTATGGCGGATTTCCAGTGCGCTATCCCCACTGGAGATTCGGCATGGACTTCGAACGAATGTTCAAAAGCCACACCTACGGCCTGTCCATGATCTACGAATTGGTCATCAACAACGATCCTTCGTATGCGTACCTGCTCGAAGGCAACGCCATGGTGATCCAGAAGTTGGTCATGGCACACGTCATGGGGCATTCGGACTTCTTCAAAAACAACGCCTTTTTCGAACCCACGAATCGTAAGATGCTCGACGAAATGGCCAACCATGCCACGAGGGTTCGACGCTACATGGAACAGTATGGAGTCGATCGTGTGGAGAGTTTCATCGACACATGTCTGTCCCTGGAAAACCTGATCGATATCCACGCGCCGTATCGAAAGTCGAACACCGAAGCGATGTCTGACTCGACCGAAAAGCAACGCGCCGCGTCAGGCGATGATGTGCCCCATGCAGAGTCATCTATGAGGCCCTATGTTGCTTCTTTCATTGCCGACACCCAGAGAGCGAAGCAACGGAAGTCGTCCAAGCATCCCACCGAAAACATGGCCGAACTCACCAAAATTCCGCCCAAATCCAGACGGGATGTCCTGACCTTTCTCCTCGAACAGGCCCCACTGGCCGAATGGGAACGCAACATTCTCGAAATCGTGCGGGACGAGGCATACTATTTTGCGCCTCAGGGCATGACCAAAATCATGAACGAAGGCTGGGCGGTCTACTGGCATTCGACCATCATGACCGAAAGGGCAATGACCGATGCCGAAGTGGTGGACTACGCCCAGGTGACGGCCGGCGTAACAGCCACGAGTGGCGCCCAACTGAACCCCTATGCCATTGGTGTCGCCCTCTTTCGAGACATCGAAGACCGCTGGAACAAGGGACGCTTCGGGAGACAGTGGGACGAATGTCAGGACATCAGCATCCGATCCAACTGGGACATCAAACTCGGACTCGGCCGGGAAAAGATTTTCGAAGTGCGCCGTTTCTACAACGACATCACCTTCATCGATGAATTCTTCACAGAGGACTTCTGTCGCAGACACCGATTCTTTAACTTCAGTTACAACTCGAACCACGAACGTTGGGAAATCGAAAGCCGCGAGTTCCCCAAAATCAAAAATCGACTCCTGTCCATGCTCACCAACTTCGGGCAGCCCAGAATCGTGGTCGAAGACGCCAACTGGCGAAACCGTGGGGAACTCCTCCTCAAACACCTGTTCGACGGAGAAGAACTCAAGCTCGACGAGGCTCAGGCCACGCTGGAAAACCTGCACCGCGTCTGGACCAGACCCGTCCACATCATGACCATCCGGGAGGACAAACCGATCACGTTGAGTTATGACGGAGCCACTCACGAAGAAAAGGCCAGGACGTAAAATGGGCAGCCACGAACCAAGGGAAGGCGCATGGTGCCCGTCACCTCCCATAGACAAACACAGGCTTTGCGCGAATCTGAAACGTTGACCGAATCGGCAAAGTCCTTTATACACACAGAATTATGCGGATCTTGAGCTGGGCAAAATCGGATGTGGGACTGCAACGGGACCACAACGAAGATAGCTTTCTGGCGGACGTTGACCTCGGTCTCTTTGCCGTAGCCGACGGCATGGGGGGCCATGCAGGTGGTGACCAGGCCAGCAGCCTGGCTATCGACGAATTTCATAAAGTGATCGAGGAATCCGACCCAACCCAACTCGGTCGTCGAGATCAAGCGGCCTGTGCCCTGATTCGCGAGGCAGCCAAACGCGCTGGCTCCCGAATCTATCAAGCGGCTCAACGCGATCCGGCGCTCGAAGGCATGGGCACGACGCTGACGGGCTTCCTGTTCTATGATGGAAGGGTCTGTCTGGGACACGTGGGGGACAGCCGAGCATACCTATACCGAGATGGGCGCGTCGAACAGGTCAGCAAGGACCATTCCTGGATTGCCGAGCAGGTGCGCGCCGGCTTCTTGTCCGAATCGGAAGCAAAGACGAGCAAACTCAAGCACGTGATCACCCGATCGGTCGGATTCGAGATGGAGGTGGAGGTGGACACCTTGTCCATGCCCGTCCTGATGGGAGACTGTTTCCTTCTGTGCAGCGACGGTCTATCCAATCACGTGGAAACCGAAGAATTGGCCCAACTCATGACCACCCACTACTACTCAACGATACCCGACGTCCTGGTGGGTCTCGCCAACGACCGAGGCGGAGACGACAACATCACCGTGGTGGTGGTCTACGTTGCCAACGACTGACCATCCACCTGTAGACGACTATGAATCCGGCTGAGCGACGGCAATAGCCACCCGGAAAAAACCCAGTCCTCCCTGTCCGTCTCGTACTGCCACGTCCACTTCACAGGATCCAACGACCGATGGTTTCAAACGATTGTCCGATCCGAGGGTCTTTGAATGATCCAAATCACCGCAATCAGAGAACCACGACAGGTACGACCCCTGCGCCGGTGCCGGCACCACGGACAGATCGACAGTCGTGCCGCTCGTAAGCGTCGAGGCGTCCTTGCTCGCCCCCCCAGCGATCAGCACATCTTGGATGACAGGATTGGTTCCATCTTCTTCACCGGGCCCAACCAGGGCGACCGACTTGACGCTCAAAGTGCAGTCTCCAGTGGGTGCAGCAGGACTTCCCGCACGGATCTCTTCGACCCAGACATCGGCACAACCAGACAGGCCGTCGGCTCCCGCTGCAGCCAGCAAGAACAGATACGCCTTTGGGGGAGGATCGGCAACAATGGGCAAAACGACATCTGTCCGACCACCAAACCCGGCAACACAGGCTTTAGCCGGGACGCCCTGACCACACATGGAATCAGACAATGCCGTGAGCGCACAGTCGTCCCGACAGGACTCTGGGTCCGGATCCGACTCGCATGCCTGCCTACATTGTCCGAGTCGACCGAAGACCTGGCCCATGGCTGCATCCATGCAGGCCTCTGGCCCCTCACCCATCTGCGGCACACACAGGATCCACAGGGCATCGACCGCAGCCGTCGCATCGGCAGGAACGTACCACAAAGAAGATGCGTGCACCCGCTCGCCGGCATGGGCCGAAGGTGGGTCCACCTGGATCGCCAGGACCAGAAAGCCCCCCCCCAGCTTGCTCGCAGGGTCAAACCCCTTGATGCAACCCGACAAGACGACTGCAGTGCAGAGACTACTTGCCAGCCGGAACCACATAGAACTCCACCCGTCTGTTCAACTTCCTTTGCTTCCTGCGGGAACGCCCCGAATAGATCGGTCTCGCTCCGCCCAATCCCTTCGCCATCAGGCGATTCGAAGCAATGCCACGAGCCACGAGTGCCTTGCGAACAGCATCCGCATACGCCTGACTCACACGGAGAGCCTCATCCTTTGGCAGGAAGGTATCGGTGTACCCAACGACCACGAGCCGACCTATGTCCCGTCTCGCTCGCATGAACGCAGCAAGCTGCGACAGAATACGATCCGAACCACTTCCCATGACGGACGAGGTCCCTTTGAACGTAATTCGATGCCTGGGCGTCGCAATCTGGTTTCCCCGTATCGCGAGGTCCGAGCGCCCCGAATCCGGACAGCCGTCCAGGTCCTTGTTCCCGTTGATCGTCTCCTTCTTGCCCGGGCATCGATCCGCCCCGATGCAGCGATCGGTGAACGCAGAAAGGTGCGCCTGGATGACGCTGTTCGCGTCACACACACCGTCTCCATCGTCATCGGGGTCAGGACAGCCGTCTGCGTCCTTGTAGCCATCCCTGTCCTCCGGCATTGCCGGACATACGTCCTTGCCCTTGCAGATCTTGGCATACCTGGCGAGGTTGCCCTGAATCACCGCATTCGGATCACAAACGCCGTCGCCGTCGTTGTCCGGATCCGGACACCCGTCCTGGTCCTGGAACCCATCCTTGTCCTCCGGTTGATGTGGACAGCGATCCAGGCTGTCGGGCACCCCATCTCCATCGTCGTCCAGCATGGACTTCGGACAACCGTGAGTCGCGGCTGGACCAGCATTCATCGGACAGTTGTCCTTACCCGAACATTGTGAGGCAAACCGGCCGAGCGATCGTTGAATGGTCATATTTGCGTCGCAGATATGATCGCCGTCGTTGTCCGGATCCGGACAGCCATCCATATCTTTGTACCCATCGAAGTCCTCGACGGCGTTCGGGCACTTGTCTCGAGCGTCTGGGATGCCGTCGCCGTCGTTGTCCGGATCCGGACACCCGTCCCCGTCCTTGTAGCCGTCATGATCCTCTAGCTGTCCGGGGCATTTGTCCACGTCGTCCGGAACGCCGTCGTCGTCGCTATCCGTAAAGATCGGCGTCCATCGAATCCCGAGATAGGTGCGAAACAGCGGCGTTCCGATTCCAGCCAGCACACCGGCGTTCGCCCCCAAACAGAGGCCTATCCCGCGATACACCGACCATCGGGCCGCAACTGCGACCTCCATGGGGCTGTCATCCAAAGAAGAAAAACCGCTCCGCCCGGTCAACTCGACCATGAGTCGAACCAGAGGATGCACGAACCAGCCACCGGCCAACCCGTAAAGGAATTGCTGCCCGATCGTAAAGGTGTCGTCGTAAAATGAAACTGGTTCCGTCCTGAGCACCGCGCCCAGATTCGCCGCCACGGAAAAACGCCCCTGCGTCCACTCGGCAACGACCCTCGGAATCAGGGTCACCATCTTCTCTCCTAAATAGTTGTCCGCATACTTTCCGGTGGGCACGGTCACGCTCAGGACGCCGGCCAAGACCAGGTGGAGCCGGTCAAAACGATGAAACACACCCTGAAAATGAACCGCCAGGTCTCCCCAGCCAAAGTGTTTCAAATCCCCTTCCGCATTTCCCTGATCGTCCGGAAGCGAGCCGCTCATGTACAGACCAAGGGGCATGGACAGGCCGATGGAAAGATATCGGGTCAACCCGATGAAACCGTACAGGTCACCCACCACCAGGTTCCTCACCACGGGTACGACGCTCCCCTTGAGCGGATCGCCACCGTTGGACCGGTGCAGGACGAAGGGGTCGCGCTGGTAACTCGCAAGCAAGCCAACACCAAAATTGAGATGCCCTGGGACCTCGGCTCCATAGACGGTCACATATCCGGAACGACCGACCGCAGGATGAAAAATCTGTACGTCCATCCCATCCGCGGGTGGCACCTGAGCCCTCACCGGACGCCCCCAGGCCACCGCCAACACCATCAACGCCAGACTGAGTCTCGTCCGAGACATTGACTCCTCCTCTGATCCGACGAAACGACTCGCCTCAACATGACTTCCATCGTTGGATGCCGCTCCAACCCGTACAAACGCGTTGCCCGTTGGTACGACGGGCCCTGCGCCAGCCTCACTTCTGGTCACGTGGGGCACATCGCGCTCCAAATCCCACGACTGCCTTCCCGGGCGAACCTGTACCATCGCCATTATGGCCCAAATCCATGCGTCGTGTAAACAATGATGACCCAACGAGGCTCGGACAACCGCCGACATCGTGCCACCCCTTGCGTTTTGCGTCAAAGCCGGTATCTAAAAGGACGATAGTGGCTCTCGGCTGAAACGAGAATCAGCATGGGCGAACGGGAAACTCGAAACCACTTGCTCCAGACTCAACACGCACGACTTGCGCCATGAACACGAGAACACGACAAGAAAGCAAAACAAAAAGATTGCATCCAGCAGGCGCCCTCCTGTCGGTCCTCGGGGTGATCGTCCTGTCTCTGGGCGCCGCATCCTGCCACAAGACGAAACGCGGCCACTCGAAAGAAGCCAATAAGGAGGCTGGTCAGGCACAGCCAGGTCACGTCCAATCGAAATGCGCCAACCGACCCCGCCCGAGGCCACGACCGGAACGGCTGCCGAGCGTCGCACGCATCTTGCCCTCCTGGGCGCGATCCCTCAAGGTGATGGTCAAGGCCACGGTGCGGCAGACCCCGGACATCCACGCCCCGGAAATGGGAGAAATCAAAATGGTCTCCCGATTGCCTCTGTTACCGTATCGACCGAGGGGAGCAGGGTGCAACAAGTTCTGGCTCAAACTGGATGAAGGCGCGTGGCTCTGCGGAGACGATCTACGGCCGGACCGCCGTGAACCGCTTCTCAAAATCCAGCCGATCATGAAGCCCGGCCACATCATTCCTGGGAAATACGCATGGATGCGCGCATCGGGTGCATCTGTCTTTCGCTCGCAGGATGACGTCAAGGCGAATCATCCATCCGGTCATCTTCGAGGTGGCACCCTGGTTCGCTGGGTCAAGACCTACTCCATCGCCGGTGCGCCCTATTGGCTCATTTCAAAGAAAGTATTCGTCAAGGCTGCCGCCCTGCTGCGTTTCCAGGTTTCCAAGTTCCATGGAGTAGACATGCGCGCGGGTCACTTCAAACTTCCGTTCTGCATCGTCCGGGCGAAAACACGCGGAGCCGCCATCTACGACAAGCCGGGAGGAAGAGAGGTTTCACGCGTCCCACATCACAGCCACTGGGAAATCCTCGATAAGGCCAAAGTCGGAATCACGAAGTACTACCGCATCAAGCCCGGCTGGATTCTCGCTCGTCGGGTCATCTCGGCCTGGCCCAGCAAGCCGCCCCCAGGCGTCAAAGAATGTGAAAAATGGATCGAAATCGTGGTCGCACAGCAGAGCCTCGTCGCATACGAGGGAGTCGAACCTGTCTACATGACCATGATCTCGTCGGGGGACAAGCGACATCCCACGAAGTACGGCATCTTTCGAATTTGGTGGAAGAAATCCCAAACAGACATGACGTCTGGCATGGCCGGAAATGAATTCTACCACGTGGACGATGTGCCCTGGGCTCAGTTCTTTTGGCGTGGTCAGGCGCTCCACGCCGCATACTGGCACAACGACTTCGGCAACCGACGCAGCCACGGCTGCGTGAACCTTTCACCCATGGATGCCAAGTGGCTCTACGATTGGACCGAACAGCCTGTACCGGCCGGCTGGCTCAATCGCCGAATGAATGCAAAGGCCCCAGGGACCATCGTCCGTGTCCGGCATAAAATCACCCATTTTCCGCCCTTCCATGGATACGCACGAGAACTCGCCCCGCCCGAAGCTGTTCGCGCGCTCGACGAGGCCAGACGAGAACGGATGCGACAAAAGAGCCTTCGCATCCTCAAGACAAAGAAATAGATCGATCGCCAGCGTCTCCTGTCCCACCCATCATTTTCTACAGAAGGGAAAACAACGCCACGGCATCACGTCGCAGGACCAGACCGGTCACGAGTCAAAAAAAGGCCGATGTCTCTTACCCTCAGAGGCTCACTTCTGCTTTTTCCTGACAGTTAGGTACTTCACGAAACAGGCGGCAAAATCGTCACACGACTTCTTCGCCAAACAGGCGTTCACCTGCTTCGCATCCTTCGCCTTTCCATGATTCTTCCTGCAAGGCTCGTAGACTTCCGCCTTGAGCTTCTTGCGCAAGACAGCCACCGTCGCGGCAAGCTTCTGTTTCGCCTCATCAGAAGGATTCTTATCAAAATTTTCCTTGGCTTTCGCCTTGAGCGACCAGACGAGACTTTCCGCACAGGTGTCCAATTTCTTGTTCAGGGCGGCGCAATCCACCTTCGGTCCGCAGGCCATTGCACCGGACCAAACGAGCAGCATCGCTGCGCCAAACATCACTCGCCTCATGGTTTCGATCTCCTCCAATGACGACCAAGAATCACAGCAGGAAAGGCCCAAAGCCTTCACTCATCTTCTACCAACGCATATCCTTTTCGGGGCGCCGAAAGAATTTCGTACCCCTCTCCACGCAGTTCCTTCATGCGGGCAGCGACCGTCGCTCGGCCGATCCCGAGCGGCCCGCCCAACTCACTACTCGGCACATACTCTCCGTGTGCCCGAGTCAATGACTCGAGGATGAATTTTCGCGCCATCTCCGGTGAAACACGCTCGTGTCGTGAAACAGCGGTGCCCATTTCGGTACGCAAAGTCGCCCAACGCTCAGCCTGCTGCAGAGTTCCGATCCTCCGTTCGATGACCGCAAGCTTTTGCTGCACCTCAGCCAATGTATTCACCACGTCGGACATCTCCACCTTCAATTCGTCACGCACGCGCTCGACAATCAGCTTAATCGAGTAATCAATGGACGGAATCTTCTTCTTGCGGGCCACCGATGCCTCCTTCGAAGAGTTCGTGCGATTCACAAAGCAGCGACCATGAACTCGCTTCGTACAATGCCACAATTGCGCTTATGGTATTCTCTTTTCGTCTTTATACAACAGCAAAATTGGTCATCTGATGACCAATACGACAGACGCAGGTTTCCCTTGTTGGGCTGCCGAATCAGAACGACAGCGGCAGAAGCATCAGGTTCTCGGACGCACCACCACCTCGACGCGACCGGTGGAGATCACATCGACGACCCGACCTGGGTCGATCCGATGTTTCGATCGTGCAGGCAGCACCATGTCCCCGACGGCAATCCGACCCGGCGCCCACCAGCCTCGTATCGGCTCAAGCGTCACAGGATCCTGATCGTTGATCCACTTGAACGCATCTTCGATCGAATGCTCGGTCTGAAGACGCCCGGCCAGCAACGACCGGTGCGCCTTGAGAACAAGGAACCCGGAAACGAGGATGAACGCAACAATCTGCGTGATGAGGCCACATCGGACAGAAGCCAGAAAGGCGGCGATGAACGCTCCAACCCCGACCAGGGCCACGTACATGCCCCGACGCAACACGAGGTCGGCCAAGACACAGCCAGCCGTGATCATGAGCCAATAATTGAGAGGATTGAACCACTCCTTTTCCATCGCGTCGCCTCCTGCCTACTCGACCTGCCGCACCACGGGACGGTAGGGATCGACACCCGCCAGGTAATCGGTGGTGAACAGCCACCTCGAGATGAAATAGGCAACGGGCGTCGTCACGATGGCACCGAAAACATCAATGGTGTAATGGTCGTGCATGAGCAGCGTCGAGAACCCAAGCATCAACCCTACCGTGAGCCCAATCCATCTCATCCAGGGTATATCCCAGAACAGCACGGCCGCCAAAATCGGGTACCCGGTGTGGCCTGAAAAGAACAAATCCTTTGTGAAAAACATACCTCCAAAGGTAGACCCAGGATAGCCATCTTCGAGCATGCAAAGTGGCGGACCGAGATGGGTCATCACGAGTGCGAGGCCCCGGGCGATCTTAAAGACGGCAAAGGTCTTGATGACGAACGCAAATCGCTCCGGGAAAAAAATGAGCGTCATCAAATAGAAGGTCCAAATGAACAACTCGATTCCGAAAGTCGCAAACGCATTCATGTCCACGACAGGAAGCAGGTTCAGCAGAAAATCATGGATGCGCGGTGTGTACGGATAGGTCTCTGCATACCGTGCACAATTGAGCATGAACGAGATGGCAAAATAGAACAGAACCAGGGCAAGAAGCACGGAATGAAAGAAGTGCGGCCGCAGCAAGGCCTTCCGCCATTTCTCGAGAATATATTGCATGAGCCGAGGTGGAGCCCCGACCACGGCACGGATACTCAGTGCTTTTTCGGACACGTTCCAACCTCATCTGGCACATCGGAAAGAAGGACGACTTTCTTCCCATGGACGCGATATAATCTCTTCCTTCCGCAGGTGCTCACCATGTACAGGCCAGGCGCTTGGTAATCAACGACCATGTCTCTGCAGTTGGCCTTCTGGGCCCGGACGCTTCGTTGAACCGTGAAGTAGTCACGATCATAGGCGGGACGCACCACGAACACGTCGGCGACCCACACGACCACGATCAAAATAATGGTCACCAGGAGTTCGTGCAGGGGCATGTCACGACGGAGAACCTGGTGGTTTTTCCAACCCCGCCAGCCCCTGGGCACCTGTGGCGTCTCTGTATCTTGTCGTAAATCCCCAGTCATCATTCTTGATAGTAGTCAAGGCCCAGGTGCGTGATGAGACTTTCTCCCTTGATGTGCCGCAACGTGTTTTTCAACTTGGCCAACTGAATGAACAGATCATGTTCGGGCTTGAGGCCGGGAGCGGTCATCGGGCTCTTCCAATAAAAGGAAAGCCATTCTTGAATGCCGTACATTCCCGCCCTTTGAGCCAAATCCATGAACAGCACGAGGTCCAGGGCTACCGGCGCCGCCAGGATGGAATCACGACACAGAAAGTTTACCTTGATCTGCATCGGATACCCCATCCAGCCAAAGATGTCGATGTTGTCCCAACTCTCCTTGTTATCCCCGCGCGGTGGGTAGTAATTGATCCGGACCTTGTGCATGAGATCGCCGTACAGTTCGGGATACACATCAGGCTGAAGGACCACGTCCAACACGGACAGCTTGCTCTTTTCCTTGGTTTTGAACGAATCCGGATCGTCGAGGACCATCCCATCCATGTTGCCCAGGATATTCGTGGAAAACCAGCCCTGCACGCCGAGCATCCTCGCCTTGAAAGCAGGGGCCAAAACGGTCTTGAGCAGGGTTTGCCCCGTTTTGAAGTCCTTGCCGGCCGTGGGAACGTGATTCTGCTTGGCTAGTTCCTGCATGGCCAACGTATCCACGGTCAAGTTCGGAGCGCCGTTGGCAAAGGGCACGCCGCTCTTGAGGGCCGCATAGGCATAAATCATGGATGGAGCAATCGTCGGGTCGTTGCGCTCCAGGGCCGCCTCGAACGCGCTCAGACTCGCATGTGCCGCCCCCGGCTCCAAAAATGCCTCGGTGCTCGCGCACCAAACCATGACCATGCGGTCTACCTTGTTGCGGTCCTTGAATGAGGCAATATCATCCATGAGCTGCCGCGCCAAATCCATCTTCGTGGCCCCCTGTTTGACATGAGGGCCCTTGAGGTTGTGGACGAACTCACGATCGAACACGGCCTTCATGGGCTGGACGGCCCGAAGGGATTCCTCCAATGGGACAAGCAAAGATTCCTCGAGCACCCGTGCGTCACGCGCGACCTGATAGGCATCCTGCCCATGGATGTCCCAGGCACCGAAAACGAGATCATCCAGATTCGATAGGGACACGAAATCTTTGATCGCAGGAGAACGATTCTCGGTGCGCTTGCCCAACCGAATGGTTCCCAGTTGGGTCAACGACCCAATGGGACGCCCAAGGCCACGCTTCACAGCTTCCACACCTGCGATGAAAGTGGTCGAAACGGCCCCCAACCCAGGAATGAGCACGCCAAGCTTCCCATCGGCAGGTTTGATATCCACATTTCCCGATTCAAGATTTGTCATCATTCCATTCCTTTGTCTTAGGAAATAGGCAATCGATGGCTTCCCAATAAATTATTTGAAGGTTTCCGTCAAGCATCCTACAGTGCGAAATGAACTGAAGGTACTGAGGACCTAATGGATAAGAGGCCCCATGAAACACAACCGAGGGACTCCATGAGCACGTTTCACGTCCACGATGCAGGCGGCATGCTCATCCACCACCGCAATGAGAAGCCTGAGGTCGGTCCTATCGTGCTCCCCGAACCGAACCTGGTCCTGCTCACCGGTGCTTACTGTCCAACCGGATGCCCTCTCATCTCCGAAGACTCCCCTCGTTTCGACGAATTTCCGGGCATCTCCCTCCTGGCCACCTGGCAGGGCCAGTCCTCACGCCTGACCCTGAGCCCTTTTCAGGGGGACCGACGCAGGATCGGCCCGGATTTCCCGGACGGCGCAATGTTGGAACTGAGCTGTCCCATCTGCGGCACCCCCCTGCAGGCCCTTGGAACCTGCACCTGCGGCGGTGAATTCGTGGCCATCCACACAGTCCAGGTCCCGGACCTGGGCTATCTCGTCGGAATCTGTCGTCGCTGGGGTTGTTTTCGTTCCTTCCTCAAGGATGCCGGACACGTGGTGACCGAGTACCGAATGTTCGATGATACCACTGACAAGAGAGACGACGCATCACGTGAACGCGGCGGGACGGATCCCAAAACAAATGTTGGGTCCCAAAATCGGGGCACGGACCACCAATAAATGGTCCGTCAGGGGGATCCCATGGATTCCTTCTGTGAACCCATCGAGACAAGCACACGAGACGACTTGTGAACATCTCTTCACAGTTCCAGGCTCCACCCCCCTCCACAAGCGTCGGCAAGCACCTCTTGCCGTGGCACGAAACTTGTATATTGTTCTGCGTATCGGGTCGTGACCAGACGAGTCATGACCCGATTGAAAACGAATCGCAACGAACACGTGGAGGTTTGTGATGAAACGCGTCGCTTTTTTGTTGGTAGGTCTCGTGGCAACAATCGGAATGTCTGCTTGCAGTGACGACGACAACGGCCAGTGTCCGTCCGTGTACTGCGATGATTCGGGCTGTCACGCATGCGACCCGGATAGTTGCTACTGCTGGGATATCGTCAACTCGCCTTGCGACCAGGGCTGCACGCAGGACGAGTACTGCACGTCCGACGGCATCTGTGCCCAACGCTGCGAGTTCGACGGCAACTGTGACGAAGGCGAACGCTGCATGCCCGAGGGATATTGCAGCCCGGCCGAAAATCCCAAACAGGACTGCACCTCGGACGATGACTGTGGTGCCGGAAAAATCTGTCAGACCGACAATCAGGGCGGCATGCAGTGCCAACCTGCCGAGTGCCAAAGCGACGACGATTGTCAGGCAGGCTACGTCTGCGCGGAATGCGGACGATGCGAGCCCAAGGACAACCCGGTCTGCGGCGACACGAAGCGATACTGCAACACAAACGATGAATGCGGTTCCGGTCGAACCTGCAACGAAGCGGGCAAGTGTGTGTTCACCTGCACCACGAACGACATGTGCCCCTACGGCCAAATCTGCTCGGCGGACAGTATCTGCGTGGACGACCCGAATCCAAGCCACACCGACGCCTGTGTGACCAGTTCGGACTGTTCCTCCCAGATACAATGCAAGGACATGGGATGCATGTGCGTGAACACGTATTGCCATCCGTTGTGCAACAACAACACCGACTGCGCCGCCCAGGAACTGTGCGACATGGGCATCTGCCGCCCCAATTACCGCCCCGCCAACTGACCGGATCTCGACACCGATCCACCTTCGCCATCAGCCGCCAAAGCCGCATCAACAAGCAGGCCCCCTTG